>NZ_CP029553.1:3919000-4223500 GCF_003173755.1 Methylobacterium terrae | reverse complement strand
ACAACGGGCTCACCGACTTCAAGGACATTTTGGGCTTCAACGTGCAGGCGCAGGGCACCCGCGTCGTCCTGTTCGTCCTGACCGCCGTGGCGCTGGCCTTGGCCTACCTCGTCGCCCGCTTCATGACGACCTCGGCCTTCGGCAAGGTGCTGATCGCGATCCGCGACGCCGAGTCCCGCACCCGCTTCCTCGGCTATCGCACGGCGCACTTCAAGGTCCTGGCCTTCACCGTCTCGGCGATGATGGCGGGCGTGGCCGGCGCCCTCTACGTGCCGCAGGTCGGCATCATCAACCCGTCCGAGTTCGCCCCCGCCAACTCGATCGAGGCGGTGATCTGGGTCGCGGTCGGTGGCCGCGGCACGCTGGTCGGCGCGGCGCTCGGCGCGGTCCTGGTCAACTACGCCAAGACGCTGCTCACCGGCGCCATGCCGGATGCCTGGCTGTTCGCGCTCGGCGCCCTGTTCGTCGTCGTCACCCTGTACCTGCCCAAGGGCATCCTCGGTACCCTGGCCGAGCGCCTCGGCGCGCGGCGGTCCAAGGTGCGCACCGACATCCCCCCAACGCTCGCCGAGGAGGGCCGCGGATCATGAGCGCGGCGGTCGCCCTTCCCCCCTCCGACCCGGTCCACGAGAAGCGCCTCACCCAGGCCCTGCTCTACGTCGACGACATCAAGGTCACGTTCGACGGCTACCGGGCCCTGCGCGGCCTGTCCCTGACCCTGATGCCCGGCGAGATGCGGGCGATCATCGGTCCGAACGGTGCCGGCAAGACCACGATGATGGATTGCATCACCGGCAAGACCCGGCCCGATACCGGCCAAGTGATCTATGACGGCGTGCACGACCTGACCCGGATGGACGAGGCGGCGATCGCCGAGCTCGGCATCGGCCGCAAGTTCCAGAAGCCGACGGTGTTCGAGAGCCAGTCGGTCGCCGACAACATCCTCCTGGCGCTGAAAGGTCCCCGCGCCGCCACCGCCTCGCTGTTCGGCTGGCGCAACCGGGTCGAGCGGTCGCAGATCGACGCGATCCTGGAGACCGTCGGGCTCATCGCCCACCGGGCGCGGCCGGCGGCCGACCTCTCGCACGGCCAGAAGCAGTGGCTCGAGATCGGCATGCTGCTGGCGCAGGACCCCAAGCTCCTCCTCGTCGACGAGCCGGTCGCCGGCATGACCGATGCCGAGACCGAGGCGACCGCGACGCTGCTCCGCCGCATCGCCCGCGACCACGCGGTCATCGTCGTCGAGCACGACATGCACTTCGTGCGCGCGCTCCAGTGCCGCGTCACCTGCCTGCACGAGGGCGCGGTGCTGGCCGAAGGCTCGATCGATTCCGTCTCGGCCGACCCGCGGGTGGTCGAGGTCTATCTCGGCCGCTGAGGACTTTGTCAGACATGCTCTCCGTCGAGACCATCGACCTCCATTACGGCGCGGCGCAGGCCCTGCGCGGCGTCTCGCTCCAGGCCGAAGCAGGCAAGGTGACGGCGGTGCTCGGCCGCAACGGCGTCGGCAAGACCTCGCTGATGCGCGCCATCGTCGGCCAGCAGCCGGTGTCGAAGGGCGCGGTCAAGCTCGACGGCCGCGACATCAGCCGGCTCGCCCCCTACGACCGTGCCCGCCAGGGCATCGCCTTCGTGCCGCAGGGGCGCGAGATCTTCCCGCTCCTCACCGTCAAGGAGAACCTGGAAACGGGCTTTGCCCCCTGCAAGCGCGCCGACCGCCACGTGCCGGGCGAGATCTACGACCTCTTCCCGGTCCTCAAGGACATGCTGGGCCGGCGCGGCGGCGACCTCTCGGGCGGCCAGCAGCAGCAGCTCGCCATCGGCCGCGCCCTGGTGACGCGCCCTCGCGTCCTCGTCCTCGACGAGCCGACGGAGGGCATCCAGCCCTCGATCATCAAGGATATCGGCCGGGCGATCGATTACCTGCGGGGCAAGGGCGACATGGCGATCGTGCTGGTCGAGCAGTATTTCGAGTGGGCCCGCGACCTGTGCGACACCTACGCGGTGATGGATCGCGGCCAGGTGGTCGAGGCCGGGCCGCGCTCAGGGATGGTCGAGGCGCAGGTGCGGCGGTGGCTGTCGGTGTGAGACGGACCGCATCGAGAAGGCCCGCGACGATGATGACGGGATCGAGGCTCGTTCCGTCATCATGTCTTGAGGGGTGAGGTCTTGAGGGGTGAGGACGACCGAGGCTCGGCCTTTCGGCGCATCGGATTCGTATTCCCTGACGGCACGTCGTCCCCGGCCTCCAGATCAACCTGGAAATGTCGCGCGCTGGCATCGATCAGGCGGCGGAGGACAACGGAGGCAAAGTCGAACTTGTCGTCGGGAATGGCCGCAGGCAACCTGCCGCCGGTCTTCGGGTACCGGAACGCAGTGGCGTAGGTCTTGAGGTAACCCAGCCCCTGCATCGCGGACCGGAGAGGATGGTCCTCGGGAAGCCGGTCGGCCAGACGGTCGAGGATGTGGACGTCCTTGATCTGGACGTGCTCGCCTTCCGATGTGAGCAGGGCGAGGAGCAGCTTCTCTGCCGCCTGTTCCAGATGGTAGGCGTCGTTCCTGCTCCTGCAGCCGTGCAGGACGATTGCGTCCTTCAGGTCTCGGTCCGCGAGCCTGAGATGGTTGGCGATGTGAAGATTAGCGGCTGAAGACACGGACGGCATGCCCGGCGATGTCCCGCGTCCGCGAATTGGCGACGCCTAAGTCCGCCAAGAACTCGCTCTTGAAGGAGCACAGCACATCTGCGTAAATCCCCGACCCTCGCTGCGTCTCGTAGCCGAGCAGAGGGTCGAGCAGGCGTTCGTCGGCATCGTCGGGCAGAACCACGAGAAGATCCCAGTCGCTGTCGGGCCCTGCCGTGCCCTTCGCGCGGCTGCCGAACAGCAGCACGTCCTCCGGGGCGTAGACGGCTTCGATTCGCTTCAAAAGCGTTTTCAGCGCCGGATACTCGCCCGTGGCGGGCACGAGTTCGGCGACGGATGCCGGTTTCGTCATCGTCCGATCCTCCGGGCCCTCATCGTAGCAAGTGCCTCGCGCCTCGTCATCCGGTGCCGGATGCGAGATCGGGTTGCGCGGCTCGACGGCGCGAAGCGGCTCCACCGTTCTCTTCACCCGCTGAGCCCTCCCCGACAGGCTTGCATTTCGCCACCCACGGGATTATCCCCCGAACAACAGTTCTGTTCGTGGCCGGTGAGGCTGCGGTGCGGGAGTGGGTCCCCCCGGGGCCCGCTCTTTTTTATTGCCGCAAGCCTCCCCGGGCGCGAGCCGAACGCCAGATTGCCTCCCCTCCAAGGGATCCTCTCTCGGGGACCGCGCCGCGGCACTGACCTCATGACCGACGCCCCAGACCACAACCCGGCCGAGAAGCGCCTCATCACCGAGACCGGCGTCGCCGCCCGGGTCGCGCAGATCATCGAGCCCGCCATCGAGGGCCTCGGCTTCCGCCTCGTGCGGGTGAAGGTGTCGAGCCAGAACGGCTGCACGGTGCAGATCATGGTCGAGCGGCCGGACGGCACCATGTCGGTCGACGAGTGCGAGACCGTCAGCCGCACGATCTCGCCGATCCTCGACGTCGACGACCCGATCGGCGGCGCCTACTACCTCGAGATCTCCTCGCCGGGCATCGACCGTCCGCTGGTGCGGGCGGGCGACTTCGCCCGCTGGGCCGGCTACGAGGCGAAGGTCGAGCTGGCGATGCCGCTCGACGGCCGCAAGCGCTTCCGCGGCATCATCCGGGCGCCCGAAGGCGACACCGTCCGCATCGAGCTGGCGGACGTCAAGGAGGGCCTGCCATCCTTCTACGACCTCGCCTTGCGCGACATCGGCGAGGCCCACCTCGTCCTGACCGACGAACTCGTGCGCGAGTCGCTGCGTCGCGGCTCGGCGCCGCCGCAGGACGACAGCGACGACGAGGATGACGCGGACGAGGGCGCCGCCCCGCCCGTCGCCCACTGAAGACACCAGCTCAAGAGATCCCAACCAGGAAGGACTGAACCGATGGCCGTCGTCAGCGCCAACAGGCTCGAACTCCTCCAGATCGCCGACGCGGTCGCCCGCGAGAAGGTGATCGACCGCTCGATCGTCATCGGCGCCATGGAAGAGGCGATCGCCAAGGCCGCCCGCTCGCGCTACGGCGCCGAGACCGACGTGCATGCCGAGATCGACCCCCGCACCGGGGCGCTTCGCCTGTCGCGCCACCTCCTGGTGGTGGACGAGGTCGAGAACGACGCCCGCGAGATCGACCTCAACGCGGCGCGCCGGCACAACCCGGCCGCCCAGGTCGGCGACGTGATCTCCGACACCCTGCCGCCGTTCGATTTCGGCCGCGTCGCCGCCCAGTCGGCCAAGCAGGTGATCGTCCAGAAGGTCCGCGAGGCCGAGCGCGAGCGCCAGTACGACGAGTACAAGGACCGCATCGGCGAGATCGTCAACGGCCTCGTCAAGCGCGTCGAGTACGGCAACGTCATCGTCGATCTCGGCCGCGGCGAAGGCATCGTGCGCCGCGACGAGTCGATCCCGCGCGAGACCTTCCGCCCCGGCGACCGCATCCGCGCCTACCTGTTCGACGTCCGCCACGAGGTGCGCGGGCCGCAGATCTTCCTCTCGCGCTCGCACCCGCAATTCATGGCCAAGCTCTTCGGCCAGGAAGTGCCGGAGATCTACGACGGCATCGTCGAGGTGAAGGCGGTCGCCCGCGACCCCGGCTCCCGCGCCAAGATCGCGGTGATCTCGCGCGATTCCTCGATCGACCCGGTCGGCGCCTGCGTGGGCATGCGCGGCTCCCGCGTCCAGGCGGTGGTCGGCGAGTTGCAGGGCGAGAAGATCGACATCATCCCGTGGTCGCAGGACCAGGCGACCTTCATCGTCAACGCGCTGCAGCCGGCCGAGGTGGTCAAGGTGGTGCTCGACGAGGAGGCCGACCGCATCGAGGTGGTGGTACCCGACGACCAGCTGTCGCTCGCCATCGGCCGGCGCGGCCAGAACGTGCGGCTCGCCTCCCAGCTCACCGGCTGGGACATCGACATCCTGACCGAGGCCGAGGAATCGGAGCGCCGGCAGAAGGAGTTCGTCGAGCGCACCAACACCTTCATGCAGGCCCTCGACGTCGACGAGACGGTCGGCCAGCTGCTGGCCGCGGAGGGCTTCCGCTCGGTCGAGGAGATCGCCTACGTCGAGCCGACGGAGCTCGCCAACATCCAGGGCCTCGACGAGGAGACCGGCGCCGAGATCCAGGCTCGCGCCCTCGACTACCTCAACCGCATCGAGGCCGAGAACGACGCCCGCCGCATCGAGCTCGGCGTCGCCGACGAGCTGCGCGACATCGACGGCATCACCACCCCGATGATGGTCGCGCTCGGCGAGAACGACGTGAAGAGCGTCGAGGACCTCGCCGGCTGCGCCACCGACGACCTCGTCGGCTACACCGAGGGCCGCGGGCCCGAGGCGGTCCGCCACGCCGGCTACCTCGACGGGTTCGAGATCTCCCGCACCGAGGCCGAGGCGATGATCATGGCCGCCCGCGTCCATGCCGGCTGGGTCGAGGCGCCCCCGGTCGAGGAGGCGCCGGACGGCGAGGAGTTCGAGGCCGAGGAGTTCGAGGGTGACGAGGCCGCCGAGGGCGACGCGTCGCACGAGGACCAGGGCGGGGAATCCGAGACCGTCCCGGTCGAGGAGGATGCCGCCGCGACCGCCGAGCGGCAGCCGACCTGAGGCCCGCGGCACCGATGAGCACGACCATGCAGGACGACACGCAGGATGCGGACGATCTGCCGCCGGACGTCCTCGACGCCGGCGCCGGGCGCGGCCGCGCCAATGCGGAGCGGACCTGCCTGGTCACGCGGCAGGCGGGCAATCCCGACCGGATGATCCGCTTCGCGCTCGGCCCCGACAACCAGGTCGTGCCGGACCTGCGCGCCCGGCTCCCCGGCCGCGGCGCCTGGGTCACGGCGACCCGGGCGGCGGTGTCGGAGGCGGTGAGAAAGCGCCTGTTCCAGCGCGCCTTCCGGCAGAAGGACGCGCGCGTGGCGAGCGATCTCGCGGACGTGATCGAGGCGGGCTTGCGCGACGACCTGCGCCAGGGTTTCTCGCTCGCCAACAAGGCGGGGTGCGTCGTCACCGGCTTCACCAAGGTGGAGAGCGCGGTGGAGAGCCCCACGGGCATCAAGGCCCTGGTGCATGCCAGCGACGCGAGCCTCGACGGGCGCCGCAAGCTCGCCCAGGCATTGCGAAGGCGCTACGGCGATGCCATATCGAGGATCCCGGTGATCGGCGACCTGTCCGGTGAAGAATTGGACATGGCCTTGGGCCGGGATCATGTGATACACGCTGCCCTCGTCGCGGGAGCCGGCACTGCCGGCTTGCTCGCGCGTTGGCGTCGGCTCCACGTCTTCCGCGGCGAGGCGGCGACGCCGGGAACCGCCGGAACGGAGCCCCCGGGCTCCGACGCGGCGCTTCCGGACGCTGTCCAGGATGGTGACACATCGCTGCGGACCGGCCCCCCGGAGGCCGGTGGTTGAGTGAATCGAATGGGATCGGCCCGGTCGGCGGGTGCGCTCCCGGGAATACGATGGGAGGCGGCCGCCGGGAGGCCGGGTCCCGGGACGGACGAGAACCCCCAGGGTCTGAACTGAATGAGTGAGACGAAGAATCCGGGCGACAAGACGTTGCATACCGGTCCCGCGAAGACGCTGTCGATGAAGCGTCCGATCGAGCAGGGGACGGTGCGCCAGAGCTTCTCCCATGGCCGCTCGAAGTCGGTCGTGGTCGAGACGGTGAAACGTCGCCCCGGCGGCGCGCCGGCCCCGGCTGCGCCGAAGGACGCGGCGCCGAGCCAGGCGCGCTCCGCTCCGCAGGGGCAGGGACGTCCCGGCGGCTCGCGCCAGGACCGCCCGGCCGCCGCGCGGTCCGGCGTCGTGCTGCGCACCCTGAGCGATCAGGAGCAGAGCGCCCGCATGGCCGCCCTCGTCGACGCCAAGCGTCGCGAGGAGGAGGAGCGCCGCCGCGCCGCCGAGGAGGCGCAGCGCCGCACCGAGCGCGAGGCCGCCGAGCAGCGTGAGCGCGAGGCCGCCGAGGCCCGCAAGCACGAGGAGGAGGAGCGCCGCCGCCAGGAGGACGCGCGCAAGCGCCGTGCCGCCGAGGAGGCCGAGCGCCGCGCCCAGGAGGATGCGGCCCGTGCCGCCGCCGCCCCGGCTCCCGCTGCCGCCGCCCCGGCCCCCGCGGCTCCGGCGGCTGCGCCCGCCGCAACGGCGCCGGTCGCGGCTGCCCCGCGTCCCACGGCTCCGGCCGCCGCCCGCCCGGCGGCTGCCGCGGGTGCGGCTCGCCCGGCCACTCCGGCCGGCGCCCGCCCCGCCGCCGGTGCGCGTCCCGCCGTCGCCGGCGCCCGTCCGGGTGCCCCGGCCGGCGCCGCCGCGCGTCCGGCCGCTCCGGCCGGCACCCGTCCGGCGACCCCGAGCACCGGGATCACCCGCCCGAGCGCCCCGGCCGAGCCGCGCCGCACGCTGACGGCCGACGCCCGCAAGCCGCGCGACCTGAACTTCATGGCCCGCCCGGCGCCGAAGCCGGAGCCCGAGCCCGCCAAGCCCGAGCCGACGGCCGCCAAGCCTGCGGCCGCCGCGGCCAAGACCGCCGGCGCCGCCGGCGCGGCGCGCCCCGCCACCGGCCGTCCGGCCGCGGCGGAGGAGGAGGCCGAGACCAAGCGGGTCATCCGCCGTCCCGGCATGCCGCTCAAGGTCATCACCCCGCCCAAGACGCCGAAATCCCCGGGCGGCGACCGCAACCGCGGCCGACTGACCATCGCGACCGCGACCTCGGGCGAGGACGAGCGCACCCGTTCGCTCGCCTCGTTCCGCCGCCGCAACCAGCGCCTGACCGGCCACCGCCAGGTGGAGCAGAAGGAGAAGCTGGCCCGCGAGGTGGTCATCCCGGAGACGATCACCATCCAGGAGCTCGCCAACCGGATGAGCGAGCGGGCGGTCGACGTCATCCGCATGCTGATGAAGCAGGGCCAGATCCACAAGATCACCGACGTGATCGACTCGGATTCGGCGCAGCTCATCGCCGAGGAGCTCGGCCACACCGTGCGCCGCGTGGCGGAGTCGGACGTCGAGGAGGGCCTGTTCGACGAGGCCGACACCGACGACGACACCCAGCCGCGTCCCCCGGTCGTGACCATCATGGGCCACGTCGACCACGGCAAGACCTCGCTGCTCGACGCGATCCGCAACGCCAACGTCGTGTCCGGCGAGGCGGGCGGCATCACGCAGCACATCGGCGCCTACCAGGTGACCTCGCCCTCCGGCGGCAAGATCACCTTCATCGACACCCCCGGCCACGCCGCCTTCACCTCGATGCGCGCCCGCGGCGCCAGGGTGACGGACATCGTGGTGCTGGTGGTGGCGGCCGATGACGGCGTCATGCCGCAGACGATCGAGGCGATCTCCCACGCCAAGGCGGCCGAGGTGCCGCTGATCGTGGCGATCAACAAGATCGACAAGCCCGACGCGAACCCGCAGCGGGTGCGCACCGAGCTCCTGCAGCACGACATCCAGGTCGAGTCGATGGGCGGCGAGACCCTCGAGTTCGAGGTCTCGGCCAAGACCAAGGACGGCCTCGACGAGCTCCTGGAGGGCCTCGCCCTCCAGGCCGAGATCCTGGACCTGCGCGCCAACCCGGAGCGGTCGGCGGAAGGCACGGTGATCGAGGCCAAGCTCGACCGCGGCCGCGGCCCGGTGGCGACGGTGCTCGTCGAGCGCGGCACCCTGCGCACCGGCGACATCGTGGTGGCGGGCGCCGAGTGGGGCCGCGTGCGCGCCCTCGTCGACGATACCGGCCGCAACACCAAGGAAGCGGCGCCGTCGGTGCCGGTCGAGGTGCTGGGCTTCAACGGCACGCCGGAGGCGGGCGACCGCGTCGCGGTGGTCGAGAACGAGGCCCGGGCCCGCGAGGTCACCGAGTACCGGGCCCGCGTGAAGCGCGAGCGCGCGGCGGCCACCGGCAGCGGTGCCGGCCGGACGCTGATGGACATGATGCGCGACCTCAAGGAGGGCGCCGGCCGCAAGGAGTTCCCGCTCGTCATCAAGGGCGACGTGCAGGGCTCGGTCGAGGCCATCGCCGGCTCGCTCGAGAAGCTCGGCAACGACGAGGTGGCGGCCCGCATCCTGCACACGGGTGTCGGCGGCATCACCGAATCGGACATCACGCTCGCCCAGGCCTCGGGTGCGGTCGTGGTCGGCTTCAACGTCCGCGCCCACAAGGAGGCCCGCGAGGCCGCCGAGCGGGCGGGCGTCGAGATCCGCTACTACAACATCATCTACGACCTCGTGGATGACGTGAAGGCGGCGATGTCGGGCCTGCTCCCGCCGACGCTCCGCGAGGAGCGCCTGGGCGAGGCGCGCATCCTCGAGATCTTCAACGTCTCGAAGGTGGGCAAGATCGCCGGTTGCCGGGTCGAGGACGGCCGGGTCGAGCGCGGCGCCCATGTCCGCCTCATCCGCGACAACGTGGTGGTGCACGAGGGCAAGCTCTCGCAGCTCAAGCGCTTCAAGGACGACGCCAAGGAAGTGGCGGCCGGCCAGGAATGCGGCATGGCCTTCGAGAACTACCAGGACATGCGTCCCCGCGACGTGATCGAGTGCTACATCGTGCACGAGGAGCGTCGCACGCTCTGACGCGAACCCGCTGCCATCGGCCGTCCGCCGCCATGGCGGCGGCCTCGAGAGAGACCGCGAGCCCGGGACGCCAGCGTCCCGGGCTCGTCGGTTCAGGTGACAGCCGTGAGGGCCCTTGAGACGGCCGCGAGGCCGCTTGCGGGACGATTGCCCCCGCGGCCCGGTCCGAGCCCGGAGAGACGATGGTGCGCAAACCCCAGGAATCCACCGGCCCCTCGCAGCGCCAGCAGCGCGTGGCCGAACTCGTGCGGCACGCCCTCGCCGAGGTGCTGAGCCGCGGCGACATCCAGGACCCGGTCCTGAGCCAGCACGTGATCACCGTGCCGGAGGTCCGGATGTCGCCGGACCTCAAGCTCGCCACCGCCTACGTCATGCCGCTCGGCGGCCAGGACGAGCGCCCGGTGATCGAGGCGCTGGAGCGCAACAAGAAGGTCCTGCGCCAGGAGGTGGCGCGCCGGGTGGCGCTGAAATTCGCCCCCGACCTGCGCTTCCGCCGCGACGAGACCTTCGACGAGGCGGCGCGCATCGACAGGCTCCTGCGCAGCGAGAAGGTCCAGCGCGACCTCGGGTCCGAGCCGGACACCGAGGAGTAAGGCCGCACCCGGGGTGTCGAACCGGCGCCCGGCTGAAGACTTGAGCTTCCACAGGATCGGGGCGGACCAACGCGGGCGACACGTCCCGCGGCCGCCGCCGTTCGAGAACGGACACGACGATGACGATGCACGAGGATCAGCCCGCAGAGCCCCCGCCGCCGGCGGCCCGCCCCGCGCGCGAAGGCCGCGACGGAGCCCCGCGCCAGGACGGCCAGCGGCACGACGGCCAGCGGCATGACGGGCCGCGGCAGGATGGTCCGAGACACGACCGGCCCCGCGGCCGCGGCCGCCCGCCGGGCGACCGGCCCAAGCGCCGCGAGATCAGCGGCTGGGTGATCCTCGACAAGGGCGTCGGCATGACTTCGACCCACGCGGTCGCGGCGGTCAAGCGGGCGCTCAACGCCAAGAAGGCCGGCCATGCCGGCACCCTCGACCCGCTCGCCTCCGGCATCCTGCCGATCGCGCTCGGCGAGGCGACCAAGACCGTGCCGTTCGTGATGGACGGCCGCAAGGCCTACGTCTTCGCGGTGACCTGGGGCGTCGAGACCGACACCGACGACGCGGAAGGGCGCCCGGTCGCGACCTCGGACGACCGCCCGACCCAGGAGCAGGTCGAGGCGATGCTGCCGCGCTTCGTCGGCGCGATCGAGCAGGTGCCGCCGCGCTACTCGGCGATCAAGATCCAGGGCGAGCGCGCCTACGACCTCGCCCGCGACGGCGAGGTGGTCGAGCTGGTCGCCCGGCCGGTGCAGATCGACCGGCTGGCGATCGTCGCCCATAGCCCCGAGCGCACGGTGATCGAGGCCGAGTGCGGCAAGGGCACCTACGTGCGCGCCATCGCCCGCGACCTCGGCCGGGCGCTCGGCTGCTACGGCCACGTCTCGGCCCTGCGCCGCACCCGCGTCGGTCCCTTCGTCGAGGACCAGTCCTGCACCGTCGCGGCGCTGGAAGCCGCCGAGGCCGAGGCCAACGCCGCTCTCCTGCGCCCGGTCGAGACGGCGCTCGACGCCGTACCGCACGTGCCGGTCTCCCGCGACATGGCGATGCGGCTGATGCGCGGTCAGCCGGTGATCCTGCGCGGCCGCGACGCACCGACCGAGGGCAAGGCCTACGCGACCTGCGGCGGCGTGCTCGTCGCGGTCGGCGACGTCGAGCGGGGTGAACTCGTGCCGCACCGGGTGTTCCACCTCGGCGGCACCGCCCCGCGCAACGGCTGAGACGGAGGACCAGGGCGATGACCGACGGGCTCGAGGGCGATCCGCGGGTGCTGTGGAGCGAGGACGTGCTGCGCTACCGCGACACGGACGCCAACGGCCACGTCAACAACGCGGTCTTCGCCGCCTTCTGTGAGAGCGGGCGGGTGCAGTTCTTCGGGACCCACCTGACCCCCTTGCTCACTCCCGACACCTTCTTCGTCATCGCCCGCTTCGTCATCGATTACCGGGCCGAGCTGCACTATCCGGGCCGGGTCCGCACCGCGACCTGGCTCGCCCGGGCGGGGCGCACCTCGCTCGGTTTCCGCCACCGGATCCTCACCGGCGACACGGTGGCGGGGGAGGCGGAATCGATCTGCGTGCTGCTGGCCAAGGACACGCGGCGGCCGGCGCCGCTCGGGGCGGCGGGTGAGGCGGCGGCGCGCCTAGTGGTCGAAACCCCGGCGGCCTGAGACCTCGTCGCCAGATCGCTGTTGCGGCCACGCCAAAAATCCTGATCTCCTAGCGGCATCACCCCGGCCGCCCGGAGAGGCGGCCGGACAGCGGGGGTTTCATGGTTCTACGCACGCGCTCCTCACGCCGTCGCCTCCTGGCGGGCGCCCTCCTGGCCGCGCTCGCGATTCCGGGCCTCGTCGGCTCGGTCCAGGCCGCGCCGCGCACCGACCTCGTGCTGGGCATGCCGGTGGAGCCGCCGGGCCTCGACCCGACCAGCGCCGCCCCGACGGTGATCGGCCAGGTGGTGTGGCAGAACGTGTTCGAGGGCCTGACCCGGGTCGACCGCGACGGCAAGGTGCAGCCGCAGCTGGCGAAGAGCTGGACCGTTTCGCCCGACGGCCTGACCTACACCTTCGCGCTCCAGACCGGGGTGAAGTTCCACAACGGCGAGGCGTTCGACGCCAACACCGCGAAATTCGCCCTCGACGCGATCCGGGCGCCGGGCTCGGTCAACCCGCAGAAGGCGCTCTACGCGGTCATCGCCGAAGCGACGGCGCCGGACCCGCAGACCCTGGTCCTCACGCTGTCGAAGCCGTCGGGCAACCTGCTGTTCTGGCTCGGCCTCCCGGCGGCGGTGATGGTCGAGCCGAAGTCGCGCGACGGCCTCAAGACCAATCCGGTCGGCACCGGGCCGTTCCGCTTCTCCGCCTGGCGCAAGGGCGACCGGGTCGAGCTGACGCGCAGCCCCGATCACTGGGACGCGGCCCGCAAGGTCCACCTCGACAAGGTCACGTTCCGCTTCATCGGCGATCCCCAGGCCGCCGCGGCGGCTCTGCGCGCCGGCGACGTCGACGCCTTCCCGCTGCTGCCGGCGCCGGAGCTCTACGCCGCCTTCCAGAAGGACAAGGCGTTCACGGCCGAGCCGGGCCTGACCGAGATGAAGGTCGTGGCCGGCATGAACAATGCCGGAAAGCCCTTCGCCGACAAGCGCGTGCGCCAGGCGCTGATGATGGCGGTCGACCGCAAGCTCCTGATCGAGGGCGCCTATTCGGGCTACGGCGCGGCCATCGGCAGCCACTACACGCCCAACGACCCGGGCTACAGGGACCTGACGGGGGTCTATCCCTACGATCCCAAGAAGGCGAAGGCGCTGCTGGCGGAGGCCGGCTACGCCAAGGGCCTGACCTTCACTTTCAAGTCGCCGCAGATGGCCTACGCCACCCGCACGGCGGAAATCCTGCAGGCGATGTTCTCCGAGGTCGGCGTGACGATGACCATCGTGCCGACCGAGTTCCCGGCCAAGTGGGTGCAGGAGGTGATGCGCGACCGCAGCTTCGACATGACGGTCATCGCCCATGCCGAGCCGATGGACATCGCGATCTATGCGAACGATCCGTATTATTTCGGCTACAAGAACCCGGCCTTCAACGACGTCGTGGCGAGAGCCGCCGCGGCCACCGACGAGGCGACGCGGCTGACGCTCTACGGCGAGGCGCAAGGGATCCTGGCCGAGGACGTGCCGGCCCTGTTCCTGTTCGTGCTGCCGAAGCTCAGCGTGTGGAAGGCCAAGCTCACGGGATTCTGGAAGAACGAGCCGGTGCCGTCGAACGACCTGACCGAGGTGCGATGGACGGAGTAGATATCCGGCCACGGGTAAGGTCTCGCGGCTGATGTGAGCGTTTCCTCTCCCCGCGGGCGGGGAGAGGGCTTCGGCGACCTCGTCGTCGACGGAGCGAGGCGGCAGCCGAAGGTGAGGGGGTGTTGCCGGAAGGAGCCTCATCCGGCAACACCCCCTCACCCTCGCTCCGGCTGCGCCTCCGCTTGCCCTGGTCCCTGAACGGGACCACGGCCTTCTCCCCGCCCGCGGGGAGAGGAGAGACCCGCGCTCCATGCAGCGGGGGGAGCGCTTGCCAGCTCCGATGACTGCCACACCAAGAGCGCTCCCAATGCCCGAGTCCACCCCATGCTGAGGCACCTCCTCCGCCGCGCGGCCGGCTTCGCCGTCACCTTCCTGCTGATCTCGGTGCTCGTCTTCGGCATGATGGAGATCGTACCCGGGGACCCCGCCTCGGCGATGCTCGGCACCTCGGCGACCCCGGAGACGCTCGCGGCCCTGCGTGCCCAGATGGGCCTCGATGCGCCGGCGGTCCTCCGCTACCTGCGCTGGCTCGGCGGGCTGACGAGCGGCAACATGGGTCTGTCCTACACCTACGGCGTGCCGGTGGGTGGGCTGATCCTCGAGCGGCTGGCGGTGACGCTGCCGCTCACCGGACTGGCCGTTCTCCTCGCGGTCGGCATCGCGCTGCCGCTCGGCGTCACCGCGGCGGCGCGGCCCGGCGGCGTGGCCGACGGCGCCGCCACCCTCTACGCGCAAGGAGGCATCGCGGTCCCGAACTTCTGGATCGGGCTCCTGCTCATCATGGTGGTGGCTTTGGGCCTCGGCTGGCTGCCGGCCGGCGGCTTCCCGGGCTGGGGCGAGCCCGTGGCGGCGTTCCGCGCCCTGCTCCTCCCGGCGCTCGCGCTCGCGATCCCGCAATCGGCGGTGCTGACCCGGGTGACGCGGGCCTCCGTCGTCGAGGTGATGAACGAGGATTTCGTGCGCACCGCCCGGGCCAAGGGCGCCTCGGTCTCGCGGGCGCTGTGGCGCCACGCCGTGCCGAACGCGATGGTGCCGGTCATCACCATGCTGGGCCTGCAGATCTCGTTCCTGATCGGCGGCGCGGTGCTGGTCGAGAACGTGTTCACCCTGCCGGGCATGGGCCGGCTCGCCTGGCAGGCGCTGGCGCAGCGCGACCTCATCGTGATCCAGAACGTCGTGATGGTGTTCGCCACCGTGGTGATCGCGGTCAATCTCGGCGTCGACCTGCTCTACACCCTGGTCGATCCCCGCCTGAGGAGGCGCGCGTGACGGCGCTCGCCCTGCGCCCCCGGCTCCGCCCCGGCAGCGTCGCGCTCCTCGTCGGCGGCATCCTGACGGCGTTCCTCGTCGGGGCGGCGCTCCTTTCCCTGGTCTGGACCCCCGAGGACCCGACCCGGATGCGCATCCTGCAGAAGCTGAAGGGGCCGCTGGTCTCAGGGCTCCTCGGCACCGACCATCTCGGGCGCGACGTCGCCTCGATGCTGATGCGCGGCGCCTTCAACTCGCTCACCGTCGCGTTCGCGGCGGTAGGCCTGGGGGCGGTGCTCGGCACGCTCGCCGGCGTCGCCGCCGCCGCGGGGCCTCGGCTCGACGCGGTGCTGATGCGGATCTGCGACGCGCTGTTCGCCCTGCCGCCGATCCTGTCGGCGATCATGCTGGGCGCACTGCTCGGCCCGGGCGCGCTGACCGCGATCATCGCCATCGGGGTGTTCATGATCCCGGTCTTCGCCCGGGTCACCCGCGGCGCGGCGATGCAGATCTGGGCGCGGGAGTACATCATGGCGGCGCGCATGGCCGGCAAGGGCACGGCGCGGATCACGGCCGAGCACGTGCTGCCCAACATCGCCGGGCAGATCATCGTCCAGGTCACGATCCAGCTCGCCATGTCGATCCTGACCGAGGCGGGCCTGAGCTTCCTCGGACTCGGCCTGCCGCCGCCGGCCCCGACCTGGGGGAGGATGTTGGCGGAGTCGCAGACCTACCTCACCCAGGCGCCCCACCTCGCCCTCGCCCCCGGCCTCACGATCGCGGCCGCGGTGCTCGGCCTCAACCTCCTGGGCGACGGGCTCGCCGCCCGCCTCGATCCGCGCCGCCGGCAGGCCTCCTGATGCTCGCGATCCGCAACCTCTCCATCGCCTTTCCGGGACGCGACGGCCCGGTGCACGTCGTCGACGACGTCTCAATCGAGGTCGGGCGCGGCGAGAGCCTCGGCATCGTCGGCGAGTCGGGCTCGGGCAAGTCGATGCTGTCGCTCGCGACCATCGGGCTCCTGCCGGGGGGCGCCCGCACCTCCGGCGAGATCCTGCTCGAGGGAAAGAACATCCTGGGGCTGAGCGAGCGCGAGCTGTGCTCCTTGCGCGGCCGGCGCATCGGCATGATCTTCCAGGAGCCGATGACGGCGCTCAACCCCGCCATGACCGCGGGCCGGCAGATCGCCGAGGGCCTGCGCCTGCACCGCGGAACCGGCCGGGCCGAGGCGCGCGCCGAGGCGCTCCGCCTCCTCGACCGGGTGCGGATCCCCGATCCCGCGCGCCGCATCGACAGCTACCCGCACGAGATGTCCGGCGGCCAGCGCCAGCGGGTCGGCATCGCGATCGCGCTGGCGTTGAAGCCCGACCTCCTGATCGCCGATGAGCCGACCACGGCCCTCGACGTCACGGTGCAGAAGGAGATCCTCGACATCCTCGACGAGCTGGTGGCCGATCTCGGCCTGTCCCTGATCCTCATCAGCCACGACCTCGGGGTGATCGCCCGCAGCACCGACCGGACCCTGGTGATGTGCCGCGGCCGGGCGGTGGAGGAGGGGCCGACCGAGGCGGTGCTGCGCCGTCCCGCGGCGCAGTACACCCGCGACCTGATCGCGGCGCTGCCGCGCCGGGCCAGGGCCGGCCTCGGCGGGAACCACGCCGCCGGAGGCGCCCGGTGACCACCCCACTTCTCGCGATCGAACGCCTCACCCGCGACTACACCCTGCGGGGCGCCGGCAGCACCCCGCGGTCCCTGCGCGCCGTCGACGACGTCAGCCTCGACGTCGCGGCCGGTAGCATCGTCGCGGTGGTCGGCGAATCGGGCTGCGGCAAGTCGACCCTGGCGCGCATCGTCATGGCCCTCGACCGGCCGACCGGCGGCACGGTGCGGCTCGGCGGCGACGATCTGTTCGCGCTCAGCCCCAAGGCGCTCGCGCGCAAGCGGCGCGACTTCCAGATGGTGTTCCAGGACCCCTACGGCTCGCTCAACCCGCGCCACTCGGTCGGGCGCATCGTCGCCGAGCCGCTGCACCTCCTCGACGACGCGCCCCGGGGCCGCGACCGGCAAGCCCTCGTCGCCCGGGCGCTCGAGGATGTCGGCCTGCCGGCACGAGCCGCCGAGCGCTATCCGCACGAATTCTCCGGCGGCCAGCGCCAGCGCATCGCCATCGCCCGGGCGCTGATCACCAACCCGAAGCTCGTCGTCGCCGACGAGGCGGTCTCGGCCCTCGACCTGTCGATCCAGGCCCAGATCCTGCGCCTGATCCTGTCGTTACGCGACCGCCACGGCCTGACCGTGCTGTTCATCACCCACAATATCGGCGTCGTCGACGAGATCGCCGACCGGGTCGGGGTGATGCGGGCCGGGCGCCTGGTCGAGACCGGGCCGGTGCGCGAGGTGCTGGATCACCCGCGCGAGGAGTACACGCGCACGCTGCTCGCCGCCGAGCCGACCCTGGCGGTGCTCGGCCGGCGCGCGCGGCGGGGATGACGGGAGAATGACGAGGCGTCATGTCGCCGGCGCATGGCGGCCCCTCCAGCGCCTCGCTTGCCGGCGGCAGCGCGATGTGTGAAATCGATTTCACGCACCGCGGCGATGGCGTCGTGGCGGTGCTGCCCTTCTTGGGCGTTTCCTCCCTAGACTTCGGGCCGCCTCGCAAGGGCGGCCTTTTTTCTGGCCGGTGCGGGCCCGGGGCTCAGGCGGCGAGGGCGACCCGGTCGCGGCCGCCGCGCTTGGCGGCGTAGAGCGCGGCGTCGGCGCGGTCGAAGAGGGAGCCGCCGCCTTCCTCGGGCCGGCGCGTGGCGAAGCCGAGGCTGACGGTGGCGGCGACCGCGCGGCCGTCGCCGACCGGCACGGTGGCGGCGCCGATCGCGGCGCGAAGCGCGTCGGCCATCTCCGCCGCCTGGTCGGGATCGATCCGCGGCACGATCACCACCATCTCCTCGCCGCCGATCCGGCACACCGTGTCGGCGTTGCGCGTCGCGGCCGCGATCCGGTCGGCGACGTGCTGGAGCACCAGGTCGCCGACCGCGTGCCCGTAGGTGTCGTTGATCTGCTTGAAGTGGTCGATGTCGAGCACGATCAGCGACAGCGGCGTGCCGGCCTCCCGGGCCCGGGCGGTCTCCTCGTCCAGGCGCTTGACGAACATGTGGCGGTTGCCGAGGCCGGTCAGACCGTCGGTGAAGGCCTGCACCTCGAAGCCCTCGAGCCGGACGACGTTGCGCGCCGTCCGGCGCGACAGCCGGGCGATCGCCACCACGAACAGGCCGCTGACGACGTGGATGACGATCTGGGCCGCGCCGTCGGCGTCGAGGGACCGGTGCGCCTCGCGGAAGGCCTTGACGGCCACCAGCGCCATGCAGGTCACGACCGCCGCCATCAACGCCAGCCAGCCCCGTTTCAGGGCGGGATCCTCCACCAGGCGCGCGACGTCCCGAAGCGGCACGAGCGATTGCGAGGCGATGCCCACGGCCAGGAGATTGCCGGCCAAGCTGACGGAGATCATGAGCGGCGGACCTTGGGTTTGAGGCGGCCGGCGCGCGTCCCATGCGGCGAGACGACCAGGCTCGGTCGCGCCAGTGCTGTCCTTACCCAAGGGTATAGCCTATAAAAAATTACCCCGCAAGTTTAATTGCGCGGTGTCACCCGCCAATGCTTTATTCATCTGAAGGGCTAACCGGATTTATTTAAGAGTTAAAAACTCATGAGGTGCGGCCGGTCGGGGCGGACGGCCGTTGCCCCGGCAAGAAATCGCGTGGTCGCCGAAAGAACATCGTCCCGAAACGGGGTTCGGAGACGCCGGCTGATGGAGGAGGCGAACGGCCTGTGCGTGATCGGGCCGCCCGCTCGGTCTCGCCGCCGTGGATGATGACTGCGCCGACGGGCTCGGGACGCGGATCTCGGCCGCACTCGCTCGCATGGACGCCCGGCGCGCGAAAGGATGTAACGGCGACCGGCACCCGGTCGATGCCGGCCGCGTCACACCCGGCATCGTCCCGGGACCCGCTGCGCGGACCCGGGACGATCCTGGGGTCGGGCCGTCACGCCGCCCGCCGCAGCGCCTCGCCGAGCATCGAGGCCATCGTGTCGATGTGCTCGGCTTCCGCGATCAGCGGCGGCGACAGGGCGATGATGTCGCCGGTGACGCGGATCAAGAGGCCCTTCTCGAAGCAGTCGGTGAAGACGTCGTAGGCCCGCGCCCCCGGTGCCCCGGCCCGGGGCTCGAGCTCGATGCCGGCGATGAGGCCGATGGTGCGGATGTCGATCACGTGCGGGCAGTCGCGAAGCGCGTGCATGGCCGCGTGCCAGTGCGCCTGGACCTGCGTCGTGCGGGTGAGGAGATCCTCCTCCGCGTAGATCTCCAGGGTGGCGAGGCCGGCCGCGCAGGCGACCGGGTGGCCCGAATAGGTGTAGCCGTGGAAGAGCTCGATCGCGCCCTCCGGCCCGTGCATCAGCGCGTCGTGCACCTGGCGGGTGGCGAAGACGGCGCCCATCGGGATCGTCCCGTTGGTGAGCCCCTTGGCGGTGGTGATCAGATCCGGCGTCACGCCGAAATAGTCGGTGGCGAAGGGCGCGCCGAGGCGGCCGAAGCCGGTGATGACCTCGTCGAAGATCAAGAGGATGCCGTGCTTCGTCGCGATCTCGCGCAGGCGCTCCAGGTAGCCCTTCGGCGGCACCAGCACGCCGGTCGAGCCCGCGACCGGCTCGACGATCACCGCCGCGATGGTCTCGGCGCCGTGGAGCGCCACCAGCCGCTCGAGGTCGTCGGCGAGATCGGCGCCGTGCTCGGGCTGGCCCTGCACGAAGGCGTTGCGCGACAGATCGTGGGTGTGGCGCAGGTGGTCGACCCCCGGCAGGAGCGGGAACATCCGGCGGTTGTTGACGAGGCCCCCAACCGAGATGCCGCCGAAGCCGACGCCGTGATAGCCGCGCTCGCGCCCGATCACCCGGGTCCGGGTGCCCTGGCCGATGGCGCGCTGGTAGGCCAGCGCGATCTTGAGCGCGGTATCGACCGATTCCGACCCTGAGCCGGTGAAGAACACCCGGTCGAGGGCGCCCCCCGGCGCGATGGCGGCGAGGCGCTCGGCGAACTCGAAGGCGATCGGGTGGCCCATCTGGAACGAGGGCGCGTAATCGAGGGTCGAGAGCTGGCGCTCGACGGCTTCCGCGATGCGGCGGCGGCCGTGCCCGGCATTGACGCACCACAGGCCGGCGGTGCCGTCGAGGACCTCGCGCCCGTCATCGGCGGTGTAGTGCATGCCTTGCGCCCCGACGAGCAGGCGCGGCGCGGCCTTGAACTGGCGGTTGGCCGTGAACGGCATCCAGTAGGCGTCGAGGCTCGGGCGGTTGAGGCGCGGCGGATGGGCGTTCATGGCGGGGTCCTCCTGGCAGGGGCTTCTCGGGCGCGGGCGGGCCCAGACAAGACCGCTTCGAGAGGGGCAACAAGCCCTTTTCTGCCTCCCCGCAACCCTTTGACGCGCTTGGCAAGCGGCCTAAGGTGTTGCGGGATCCGCAACAGCCTCAACAGGGGAGCCGGGGTGACCGACGACGAGGTGGGGGCGCGCCTGCGCCACGTCCGCACGCTGCACGGCCTGTCGCAGCGAGCGCTCGCCAAGCGCGCGGGCGTCGTCAACTCCACCATCTCGCTGATCGAGTCGGGCCAGACCAACCCGTCGGTCGGCGCCCTCAAGCGCATCCTCGACGCGGTGCCGATCGGGCTCGCCGAGTTCTTCTCCCTGACGCCGGAGCGGACCGAGAAGGCGTTCTACGCCGGCGAGGAGCTGGTCGAGATCGGCAAGGGCCGGATCTCCTACCGGCAGGTCGGCGACAGCCTGTTCGGCCGCGCGCTGCAACTCCTCAAGGAGCGCTACGAGCCCGGTTCCGACACCGGCCGCGTGCCGCTCGTCCATGACGGCGAGGAGGGCGGCATCGTGCTCTCGGGCAGGCTCGAGGTGACGGTGGACGACGAGCGCCGGGTGCTCGGGCCGGGCGACGCCTACTACTTCTCGAGCCGCCGGCCGCACCGTTTCCGCTGCGTCGGGCCCCATCCGTGCGAGGTGGTGAGCGCCTGCACCCCGCCGACCTTCTGAGTGGCTGTTCGGGTATAATCGTATACAATGTGGCCGAACGAACGCGTGGAGTAAGGGCATGGCCGTGACGGCGCGCATGAAGGGCGCACAAGCCTCGCCGGAGGGCCTGCGCCACCGCACCGTCTCGGCGGCGGTGGCCGAGGCCCTGCGCCAGCGCATCCTCTCGGGCGCCCTGGCGCCCGGCTTCCAGCTGCGCCAGGACGCGCTCGCGGAGGAATTCGGCATCAGCCGGATCCCGATCCGCGAGGCGCTGCTCCAGCTCGAGGCCGGCGGCCTCGTCAGGATCGCGCCGCATCGCGGCGCGGTGGTCACGGGCCTGTCCGTCGAGGAGATCGAGGACGTCTTCCAGCTCCGCGTCTCCCTCGAGCCGCAGCTGCTGATCCTGTCGGCCCGCCACCTGACGCGCGAGGACTTCTCGGAGCTGCGCGCCCTGCGCGACGAGTACGGCGCCGCCCTGAAGGCCGGCCGGGTCGAGACCTGGGGCGAGCTCAACCGGCGCTTCCACCTCGGCCTGCTGCGCCATGCCGGCCGGCCGCGCTCGCTGGCGATCATCGCCGGCCTGCTCCAGGATTGCGACCGCCCGACCCGGCTGCAGCTCTCCGTCACCGGCGACGTCGCCCGCGCCGACATGGAGCACACCACGATCCTCGACCTGTGCGAGGCGGGAGAGATCGTCGCGGCGGCCAACCTCCTGCGGCTCCACGTCGAGCATGCCGGGCGCGCGCTGGTCGAGATTTATCGCCGGTCGGCCGACGCGGCGGCTTGATCTAAGCGGATATTTTATACAATCTGCGAATCGAGGGCTGCGCCGGATCGGGCCGTGCCGGGCGACCGCGCCCGGGCCCGTCGGCTTCGAGAACGGCTCCAGGAGGTACGACCGATGTGGACAGGCGTCATTCCCGCCGTCACCACCAAGTTCACCCCCGACGGTGAGCTCGACCACGCCGAGATGGAGCGCTGCTTCTCCCTGCAGATGCGGGCCGGCTGCGACGGCCTCATCGTCTGCGGCTCGCTCGGCGAGGGGCCGATGCTGTCGCCCGACGAGCGGCTCGCGGTGCTGGCGACCGCCCGGTCGGTCGCCGGGGGCAAGCCCGTGCTGCTCACCGTCTCCGAGGCCGGCACCCGCGAGGCCTGCGCGCTCGCGGCCCGCGCCGCCAAGGCCGGCGCCGCCGGGCTGATGGTGGTGCCGAGCCCGATCTATCACACCGACGAGGACGAGACCGTCGCGACCCTGAGCGCGGTCGCCGCCGCCGGCGACCTGCCGGTGATGATCTACTCGAACCGCGTCGCCTACCGGGTCGACGTGACGCCGCGGATCATGGAGCGGCTGGCCTCCGACGCGCGCTTCGTCGCCATCAAGGAATCCTCCGACGACATCCGCCGCACCACCGAGATCATCAACCATTTCGGCGACCGCTTCGCGGTGCTGACCGGCGTCGACAACCTCGCCTTCGAGGCGCTGAGCGTCGGCGCGGTCGGCTGGGTCGCGGGCCTCGTCGTCGCCTTCCCCGACGAGACCGTGGCGATCCACCGGCTGATGCGGGCCGGGCGATACGCCGAGGCGCTCGAGATCTACCGCTGGTTCCGCCCGCTCCTCGACCTCGACGTCTCGACCTTCCTCGTCCAGAACATCAAGCTCGCCGAGGCGCTGGCGATCGGCTCGACCGAGCACGTCCGCGCGCCGAGGCGTCCCCTCTCGGGCGAGCGCCGGGCCGCCGTCGAGGCGATCGTGCGGACGGCCCTGGAGCGCCGCCCGGCCCTGAAGCTCGCCGCGTAGGGCGGGCCGCCTTGACCCGCGAGGTCGCCATCGTCGGGGCCGGCATCGTCGGCCTCGCCTGCGCCCACCACTGCCTCGCCGCGGGCCGGCGGGTGCGGCTGATCGAGCGCGGCGGCGTTGCCGAGGGGGCGAGCCTCGGCAATGCCGGGGCGCTCGCCTTCACGGACGTGCTGCCGCTCGCCTCGCCGGGCATCCTGAGGCGTGCCCCCGGCTGGGTCCTCGATCCGCTCGGGCCGCTGGCGATCCCGCCCGCCTACCTGCCGCGGATCGCGCCCTGGCTGCTGCGGTTCTGGCGCGCCAGCCTGCCCGACCGCCACCGCCACGCCCTGCGGGTCCAGGCCGGGCTGATGCGGCTTTCCGCCAACGCCATGGCGGCGATGGTGGAGGCGGCCGGCCTCGCCGGGCGGCTGCGCCGCGACGGCAACCTCGAGCTCTACGAGAGCGAGGCGGAACTCGCCGCCGCCGAACCCGGCTGGGCGGCGCGGGCGCGGGAGGGCATCGCCTTCGAGCATGTCCGCGGCGCCCGCCTCGCGGCGTTGCAGCCCGGCCTGTCGCCGCGTCT
The DNA here is from genome assembly GCF_003173755.1 of Methylobacterium terrae. Taxonomy (NCBI): domain Bacteria; kingdom Pseudomonadati; phylum Pseudomonadota; class Alphaproteobacteria; order Hyphomicrobiales; family Methylobacteriaceae; genus Methylobacterium; species Methylobacterium terrae. The sequence continues at coordinate 4,200,278 of NZ_CP029553.1, read as the reverse complement.
CGTGGCCGGCACCTTCACGCCGAACTGGATGACGGTCGACGATCCGCACCGGTTCGCCCTGGCGCTCCACGCCGACGTCATGGCGAAGGGCGCCGCGCTCACCAAGGGCGAGGTCACGGCGATCGCGCCGGCGGGGGAGGGCGTGCGCCTGACTCTCGCCGACGGCACGGTGCTCGATGCCGAGGCCTGCGTGCTCGCGGCCGGCGCCTGGTCGCGGGGGCTGGCGCGCCGCCTCGGCGACCGGATCCCCCTCGACACCGAGCGCGGCTACAACACCACGCTGCCGCCCGGCGCCTTTCCGGTGCGCCGCCAGCTCACCTTCGGCGGGCACGGCTTCGTGGTGACGCCGCTCGCCACCGGCCTCCGGGTCGGCGGCGCCGTCGAGCTCGGCGGCCTCCACCGCCCGCCCAACTTCGCCCGCGCCGACGCGATGCTGCGCAAGGCCGCCGCCTTCCTGCCGGGGCTCGACACCGCGGGCGGCCGGCAATGGATGGGCTTTCGCCCCTCCCTGCCCGACAGCCTGCCGGTGATCGGCCCGTCGCGAGCGAGCCCGCGGGTGATCTACGCTTTCGGGCACGGCCATCTCGGCCTGACGCAGAGCGCCGGCACAGGGCGGATCGTGGCCGACCTGCTGGCGGGCCGGACGCCGGCACCGGAGGTCGCGGCGTTGCGGGCGGGCCGGTTCGGGTAGGGCCGGTCTCCGGCCCTGCGCGTCACCGTCCGGTCACGCGGGCGTGCTGAATGCGGCGGCACAAGGAGACACGCGTGACCGGCACGACCCGCTACGCCCTCTATTTCACGCCGAAGCCCGGCTCGGACCTCGCCCGGTTCGGCAACGCGGTGCTGGGCACCGACAACCACGCCGGCGCGGAGGTCCCCCGCCCCGAGGGGATGGCCGACCTCGCGGGGGTGACCGCCTCGCCCCGGCTCTACGGTTTCCACGCCACCCTGAAGGCGCCGATGCGGCTCAGGCCCGGCGCGACCGAGGCCGACCTGCTGGCGGCGGCCGCCACCCTGGCGGCGGATCACCCGCCGGTCCCGGTCGGCCCCTTGCGGGTCGCGACGCTCGGCGCCTTCACGGCGCTGGTCCCGCAAGCCGCGCCGCCGGAGCTCGGGCTGTTCGCGGCCGAGTGCGTGGCGGCCTTCGAGCCGTTCCGCGCCGCCCTCACCGAGGCCGAGACCGCCCGCCGCAAGCCCGAGCGCCTGACCCCCCGCGGCCGCGCGCTGCTGGCGGCGTGGGGCTACCCCTACGTCTTCGAGGCGTTCCGCTTCCACATGACCCTGACCGACGCCCTGCCGGAGGCCGACCGCCCGTCCTGGCGCGCGCGCCTGGCCGAGGCCTACGGCGAGGCCGAGCCCCTCACCCTCGACGCCCTGTCGGTCCTGCGCCAGGACGGCGCGGGCCCGTTCCGGGTGCTGCGGCGCTTGTCCTTCGGAGGCTGAACGGCATGGCCGGACGACTGGGCCTGGAGCCCGCCATCGACCCGACCGCCACGGTGAGCGGATGCCGCCTCGGCCGCTACACCGAGGTCGGGCCCCGCACCCGGCTCACCGAGACGGTGCTCGACGACTACTCCTACATCGGCAACGACGGCGAGGTGATCTATACCACCATCGGCAAGTTCTGCTCGATCGCCGCGATGGTGCGGATCAACCCGGGCAACCACCCGATGGAGCGGGCCTCGCAGAGCCACTTCACCTACCGCGCCGCCGCGTACTGGCCGGACGAGGCGAACGAGCCGGACTTCTTCGATCGGCGCCGGGCGAGCCCAGTGACGATCGGCCACGACGTCTGGATCGGCCACGGGGTCGTGGTGCTGCCCGGCCGCACCATCGGCACCGGCGCCGTGGTCGGGGCGGGCGCCATCGTGACCCGCGACGTCGAGCCCTACTCCATCGTGGTCGGCAACCCCGCGCGTCCCGTGCGCCGCCGCTTCGACGCGGCGACCGCCGAGCGCCTGCTGGCATCGGCCTGGTGGGACTGGGACCACGACCGCCTGCGCGCGGCGCTTCCCGATTTTCGCGGGCTTCCGATCGACGCCTTCCTGAATAAATACGCCGGCTAAGCATTGACGGACTGTCATCCGGTTGTCGTTGAACCGGCGTTTACGTTCGCCCGAACAGTGGAGACGGGCGAGCGGATGCTGGTTGTCGAGAACCTTACGCGCCAATACGGGGCGCGCCGTGCGGTGGACGGCGTCAGCCTGTCCATCGAGCGCGGCAGCTTCGTCGGCGTGATCGGGCGCTCGGGCGCCGGCAAGTCGACCCTGCTGCGCATGCTCAACCGTCTCGCCGATCCGACGGCCGGGCGCATCCTCTACGGCGGCACCGACGTGACGGCCCTGCGCGGCCGGCCCTTGCGCGCCTGGCGCGCCCGCTGCGCGATGATCTTCCAGCAGTTCAACCTCGTCGGCCGGCTCGACGTGATGACCAACGTGCTGATGGGCCGGCTCAACCAGGTGCCGACCCACCGCTCGCTGCTCAAATCGTGGAGCGAGGAGGACCGGGCGCTGGCGCTCGCCGCGCTCGAGAATTTCGACATGGGGGCGTTCGCCGCCAACCGGGCCGACCAGCTGTCGGGCGGCCAGCAGCAGCGGGTCGCCATCGCCCGCGCCCTGGTGCAGGAACCCGAGATCATCCTGGCCGACGAGCCGGTGGCCTCCCTCGACCCGCGCAACACCCGCCTGGTGATGGACGCGCTCGCCGACGCCAACCGGCGCTACGGTATCACGGTGCTGTGCAACCTGCACTCCCTCGACCTCGCCCGCGCCTATTGCGACCGGCTGATCGGCCTCTCGGCCGGCCGGGTGGTGTTCGACGGCCGCGGCTTCGACCTCACCGAGGACGTCGCCCGCACCCTCTACGGCCTGGAGGCCGGCGAGGTGATGGACCGGGGCGAGCCCGAGCGTTTCGCGGCCGCACTGCCGGTGCGGGCTCCGGTCCGCCACGCCGAGGCGCTGAGCGCCTAGATTTTTTCGTTCCGAGAAGGACTTCGATCGATGCTGAACCGTCGCACCCTCGTGGGCGCCGCCGCCCTGTTGCTCGCCGCCGGCCCGGCCCTGGCTCAGGACTGGAAGGCGAAGTACCCGGAACTGACCCTTGCCGTGATCCCGGCCGAGAACGCGTCGGGCACCGTCGACCGCTACACCCCGCTCACCGCCTACCTCTCGAAGGAGATCGGCGTGCCGGTGAAGCTGCGGGTCGCCAACGACTACGCGGCGGTGATCGAGGGCCAGCGCGCCGGCAACATCCAGCTCGCCTTCTACGGCCCGGCCTCCTTCGCCCGTGCGGTGATGACCGGCGTGAAGACCGAGCCGCTGGTCAACCAGAAGCACGAGACCGGCGCCTCGGGCTACTACTCGGTGATCTACGTCCGAGCCGACAGCCCGTACAAGTCGATCGAGGACCTGAAGGGCAAGAGCCTCGCCTTCGTCGATCCGAACTCGACCTCCGGCAACCAGGCGCCGCGCTTCTTCCTGCAGAAGGCCGGCCACGACGTCGAGAAGCTGTTCGGCAAGACCTTCTACGCCGGCAGCCACGAGAACGCCGTGCTGGCGCTGGTCCAGGGCACCGCCGACGCCGCCGCCAACCTCTACAATTCCGACACCGACACCACCGTCACCCGCATGACCGCCAAGGGCATGCTGAAGAAGCCCGACGGCTCGCCGATGCAGCAATCGGACTTCCGCGTCGTCTTCAAGTCCGAGTTCCTGCCCGAGGGCCCGTTCACCGTGCTCTCCAGCCTGCCCGACGACCTGAAGCAGACGATCCGCCAGGCCTTCCTCGACCTGCCGACCAAGGACAAGGCCACCTTCGACAAGCTGTCGGACGGCAAGGACCTTGGTCTCAACGCGGTGACGCTGAAGGACTACCAGCCGATCATTGAGATGCTCCGGTTCAACGACGAGCAGCGCAAGCGGTCGTGAGGCACGGGTCATCTCCTCTCCCCGCGGGCGGGGAGAGGGCTGCGTTCCCGTTCAGGGGACGCAGCAAGCTGCGAACCGTAGGTTCGCCGCGAGGGTGAGGGGGTGTTTCCGGAAGAGCCTCATCCGTCGAAACCCCCTCACCCTCGCTCCGGCTGCGCCTGCGCTTGCCGTGTCCCCTGAACGGAGACACAGCCCTCTCCCCGCCCGCGGGGAGAGGAGAAGCCAGCGCTTCGTACTTTGCCGGACCGTCCCTGAAGGGAGGGGCTGGCTCCAGAGATCTTGTCGCCGTGACCGTCCGCATCGACAGACTGCCCCCCGACCGTGAGCGGACGCTGCTCGCGGCCTATGCCGGCGCCGTCGCCTCGACCCGCCGCCGCACCCTCGCGGTCTTCGTCGCGATCGTGGCTTTGTACCTGCTCGCCGGCTGGATGGCCGAGGTGCGGCCGCTCACCCTCCTCGACAACATCCAGAACTTCACCGCCTATATCGGCCAGATCCTGCCGCCGCTGACCCTGGCGAACCTGCCGGCCGACCTCGCGGCCTGGTACTGGGGCCTGCCGAAATGGCTCGGGCTCCTCGCCGAGACCCTGCTGATGGCCTATCTCGGCACGCTGCTCGGCGGCATCGCGGCCTTCGGCCTGTGCTTCCTCGCCTGCGCCAACCTGGTGCGCTCGGCGGCCCTGCGCTTCTGCGCCCGGCGCTTCCTGGAGGTGTGCCGCACGGTGCCGGAGGTCGTGTTCGCGCTGATCTTCGTCATCGCCTTCGGGCTCGGGCCGATGGTCGGCGTGCTCGCCATCGCGATCCACACCGCCGGCGCCCTCGGCAAGCTGTTCTCGGAGGTCGTCGAGAACATCGACATGAAGCCGGTCGAGGGCCTGACCGGGACCGGGGCCAGCTTCGTCCAAACCGTGAGCTTCGCGGTGGTGCCGCAGGTGCTCTCGAACTTCGCCTCCTACGCGCTCCTGCGCTTCGAGATCAACGTGCGGGGCGCCGGGGTGATGGGCTTCGTCGGGGCCGGCGGCATCGGCCAGGAATTCCTGGTCGCGATCCGCAACTTCTACTACTCGGACGTGAGCGCGATCCTGCTCCTCATCGTCCTCACCGTCGTGGCGATCGACCTCGCCACCGAGCGCCTGCGCCACCACCTCCTCGGCCGGGAGGCCCACGCGTGACCCGCCGCCCGCCCTCTCCCCTGCGTCAGGCCGCGCTCGCCGATCTCGACGGCCTGCGCGCCCGCCACCCGGCGCAGTTCCGGCCGTCCCGGGGGCGCCGCGCCGTCGTCCTCGGCATCCTCGCCGGCGTGGTCGGCCTCGCGGTGTTCGCGATGCTGCGCCTCGACTTCTCGCTCCTGCGCATCCTGCACGGCCTGCACCGCTTGAGCGAGTTCGCCGGCATGATGCTGCCGCCGTCGGCCGGCGGGCGCCTGTCCCTGTTCGTGACCGCGCTCGGCGAGACGCTGGCGATCGCCTTCCTCGGCACGCTGACGGCGGCCTGCCTCGTCTTTCCGGTGGCGTTCCTCGCCGCCCGCAACGTGGTGCGAAACCCCTTCCTGCGCTTCGGGGTGCGCCGCGGCTTCGACGTGATCCGCTCGGTCGACGTGCTGATCTGGGCGCTGATCTGGATCAACGTCGTCGGCCTCGGGCCGTTCGCCGGCGCGCTCGCCATCGCGTGCTCGGATTTCGGCGCGCTCGGCAAGCTGTTCTCCGAGGCGATCGAGACCGCCGACCGCAAGGCGCAGGAGGGCGTGACCGCGTCGGGCGGGAGCCGGCTGCACCGGGTCCGCTTCGGCCTGGTGCCGGCGGTGCTCCCCGTCCTGGCGAGCCAGGTGCTGTACTTCTTCGAGTCGAACACCCGCTCGGCCACCATCATCGGCATCGTCGGGGCCGGCGGCATCGGCCAGTACCTGACCGAGCTGATCCGCGTCCTGGAGATGCAGCAGGTCGCCTTCCTGGTGCTGATGATCCTCGTCACCGTGGCGCTGATCGACCTCGTCTCGGGCCGCCTGCGCCGGGCGATCATCGGGGGCGCGGCCCACTGAGCCGCGCGCCCTTAGGGGCCTGATTCCACCGGGTTTTCGCAGCCGCGAACGGCGCCGGCGGCGCGTGATTTCCGGCCCGCCGCGATTGTCTTCCCCCCTCATTGTCTTCTCCCTGGGCGGGCGCCTATAAGCCGGCTGTCTCACGCGGACCTCGCGGCGTCGAGAGCCCCGCCGGGCGCTCTCCGCGCGCAAGGTCCGCCAGCCGCCGGGGAGCAGCATGGCCGGGCATTCACAGTTCAAGAACATCATGCACCGCAAGGGCCGGGTCGACGCGGTCCGCTCGAAGGTGTTCTCCAAGCTCGCCCGAGAGATCACGGTCGCGGCCAAGCTCGGCACGCCCGACCCGTCGATGAATCCGCGCCTGCGCGCCGCCATCCTGGCGGCCCGGGCCGAGAACATGCCCAAGGACAACATCGAGCGCGCCATCAAGAAGGCGGCCGGCGGCGACGCGGAGAACTACGAGGAGGTCCGCTACGAGGGCTACGGCCCCGGGGGCGCGGCGCTCATCGTCGAGGCGCAGACCGACAACCGCAACCGCACGGCTAGCGACGTCCGCTCCGCCTTCACCAAGTCCGGCGGCAGCCTCGCCGAGACCGGCGCGGTCTCGTTCATGTTCGACCATGTCGGCCTCGTCGCCTTCGACGCCAAGGTGGCCGACGCCGACACGATGCTGGAAGCCGCCATCGAGGCCGGCGCCGACGACGTGAAGTCCGACGAGGGCGGCCACGAGGTCATCTGCGAGCAGGGGGCGATGGGCGAGGTCTCGAAGACCCTGGAGGCCCGCTTCGGCGAGCCCCGCCGCACCGCCCTGATCTGGCGCGCCCAGAACACCGTCGACGTCGACGACGAGACCGCCGAGAAGCTGATCCGCCTCGTCGAGACCATCGAGGACCAGGACGACGTGCAGAACGTGTTCGTCAACTTCGCGGTCTCGGACGCGATGATGGCGAAGATGCAGGGATGAGGGGAAGGGCGGTCCTGAAGAACCGCCTCGTTCCCGCCTCGCAGGGTCGTCCCGGGGCCGCGAAGCGGAGCCCGGAATGACCAGGAGGGCGTGACGCCTATCGAGCGCGCTGGTTCCGGATCCTCAGCGTCCCTACCCCGGCAACCGCAGCCGCGCCCGCAATCCCCCCATCCCCGACCGGTCGAGCGCCAGCCCGCCGCCGTAGAGCTCCGCCAGTTCCGTCGTGATGGCGAGGCCGAAGCCGTGGCCGGGCACCGTCTCGTCGAGGCGCCGGCCGCGCTGGGCCACCGCCGCCAGCGCCTCCGGGCCGAGGCCCGGGCCGTCATCCTCGATCGCCACCACCACGTCGCTGCCCGCACCCTCGGCCGACACCCGCACCGACCCCGCGCACCACGTGCAGGCATTGTCGATCAGGTTGCCCAGCATCTCGTCGAGGTCCTGCCGGTCGCAGGCCGCCGCGAGGCCGGGGGGAACGGCGCAGGTCACCCGCACGCCCTTCTCCGCGTAGAGCCGCTCGAGCGCGCCCGCGAGGTCGGCCACCGGCCCGGCGAGATCCGTGCGGATCCGCGTCGCCCCGGCGAGCGCCGCGCTGCGGGCCCGGCGCAGGTGGTGGCGCACCCCCCGGTCGAGGCTGCCGACGAGGTGGGAGAGGCGCCCGTCCGGGTCGCGGCCCGGCTCCGACAGGGCGAGATTCAAGGTGGCGAGCGGCGTCTTCAGCCCGTGGGCGAGGTTCGCCACGTGGGTGCGGGCCTGGGCGAGCTGCGCCGCGTTCTGGTCGAGGAGGGCGTTGATCTCGGCGGCGAGCGGCCGGACTTCCGTCGGCTGGGGCTCGGGCACCCGCTCGCGCCGGCCCGCCCGCACGGCTTCGAGGTCCCGGCGCAGCCTGTCCAGGGGCTGCAGGCCGAGGCGCACCTGCAGGAGGCCCGCGGCGGCGAGAACGATCCCCAGCACGACGAGGCTGGCGGCGAGGGCCAGGCCCGCTTCCCGCAAGGGACCGTTGAGGGCCGCCCGTGGCGCGCTCGCCGTCACCACGGTGCCGTCCGGCAGAGCCAGGACCCGCAGGATCAGCGCCTCGCCCCGCGGGCCGGTGCCGTCCGCCGGACGGGGGCGGTCCCCGTCCTCGGCCGGCCGCGACGGCACGGCGAGGTCGCGCGTCCCGAGCGAGGCGGAGCGCAGGACCGCGCCGCCCCGCCGGACCTGCCAGGTCCAGCCCGAGCCCGGCCGGTCGAAGGGCGGCGCGTCGAGGTCGCGGGAGAGGTGCAGGGGCTCGCCCGGCTCCAGCCCGGAGACCAGGGAGACGATCTGCGCGTCGAGCCGGGAATCGATCTGCCCGCGCACGAAGCGGGCGAGGATCAGCCCGATGGCGAGGCCCGCCACCACCAGGGCGGCGACGATCATCGCCAGCGCCCCGAGGAGCAGGCGCCGGCGCAGGGAGCCGATCTGTCCGGTGCCGATCACGCCGCCTCCCCGGCGGTGAGCCGGTAGCCGTGGCCGCGCACGGTCTCGATGCGGGCCGGGGCGATCTTGCGGCGTAAGCGCGTGATGATGACCTCGACCGAGTTCGAATCGACCTCGGCGTCGCCCTCGTAGACCCGCTCCAGCAACTCGCCGCGGGGCACCACGCCGTCGCGGCGCAGGATCAGGCAGGACAGGACCCGCCATTCGAGCCCGGTGAGCTTGAGCGGCAGCCCGTCGCGCGTGAAGGCGCCGAGGCCGGGATCGAAGCTCACCGGCCCGCAGGCGACCGTGGTCGCCCCGTGGGCGGCGGCGCGGCGCACGAGCGCCCGCAGCCGGATCACCAGCTCCTCGACCCGGAAGGGCTTGACCAGGTAGTCGTCCGCCCCGGCCTTGAAGCCCGCCACCTTGTCGCTCCAGGCGTCCCGCGCGGTGAGGATCAGCACCGGCAGGGTGCGGCCGGCGGCGCGCCAGCCCTGCAGCACCGAAAGGCCGTCGCGCTTCGGCAGGCCGAGATCGAGCACCGCCGCGTCGTAGGTCTCGGTCTCGCCGAGATGCGCGCCGTCCTCGCCGTTACCGGCATGATCGACGGCGCAGTTCTCGGCGCGCAGGACCCGCAGGATCTCGGCCGCCAGGGCCGCGTCGTCCTCGACGAGCAGGAGCTTCATGGGTGGTCGGACCCAGGTGTCGGATACGGATTTCGCCGTAGCCCCGGCGATTTAACCGAACCTGAACGGCCGGGTTCAGGCCCGGTTCCCGGGGCCTGACGTAGAAGAGCGCCAACCCGCCAAGGGCTCGACACACAGAGGAACACGAGAGATGACCGACCACAGCACCATCGAGGGCAAGGCCACCGAAGTGAACGCGACCGAGATCGAGACCGGCACGGCCGGGATCGCGGCCGCCGCCGCCCCCCGCGCCCGGCCCCGCCGCGGCCTCCTCGTCGGCGCCGTCGCGGTGCCGCTGGCGCTCGGCGCCGTCGGGCTCTCCCTCGCCCAGCCGGCCCAGACCGCCCTGACCCCCGTCGCTCCGGTCGCGGTGAGCGCGCTCAGCCCCTCCGGCGCCACCGCCGCCAAGGGCGAGGTCGCCGAGATCTTCGGCAACAAGTTCATCCTCCAGGACGGCACCGGCCGGGCGCTGGTCGAGACCGGACGGGCCGGGGAGGGGCGCGCCCTCGTCGCCAAGGGCGAGAGCGTGACGGTGCAGGGCCGGTTCGAGAACGGCTTCCTGCATGCGAGCGCCCTCACCCGCGCCGACGGCAGGACCGAAGCCCTCCGCCCGGTCGGCCCGCCCCCGGGCGGCCTCGACTGGGCCAAGGACAAGGTCGGGCTCGGGCCGAGCGTCGACGTCCCGGCCCTCACCAAGGCGGTCACGGATGCCGGCTACACGGACGTGCGCGTCGCCGGCCGCGGGCCGAGGCATCTGGAGGTCGCGGCCAAGGGGCAGGACGGCAAGGAGCGGATGCTCCATGTCGGCTTCGACGGGCAGATCCGGGAGAAGCGGGTGTTCTGACGGTCGGGCGGTCCGGACGCGAAGCGTCTCACACCCACCGAGCCATCCCGGGGCCGCGTCAGCGGAGCCCGGGATCCAGGGCCGCGGAGGGTGCAGAACGAAGCGGCACGCGATCCGTCTTCTTCGGAGGTGCCTGCGTGTCCGGATTCCGGGCTCCGCTACGCGGCCCCGGAACGACAGACGAGTATGATCGATCGGAGCCGTACTGGCGACATCGTCTCACAACGTCGCCAGCACGCCCCCATCCACGTACAGGATCTGCCCGTTGACGAAGTCCGAGGCCGCCGATGCCAGGAAGATCGCCGCGCCCTGCAGTTCCTCCACCCGGCCCCAGCGCCCGGCGGGGGTGCGGTTCTTGAGCCAGGCGTCGAATTCGGGGTTCTCGATCAGCGCTTGATTCAGGGGCGTGGCGAAGTAGCCCGGGCCAATGCCGTTCACCTGGAGGCCGTGGCGGGCCCAGTCGGTGCACATGCCCTTGGTCAGGTTCTTCACCGCGCCCTTCGAGGCGGTGTAGGGGGCGATCGAGTAGCGCGCCGCCTCGCTCTGGAGGCTAGCGATGTTGATGATCTTGCCGCGCTTGCGCGCGATCATGTGCCGCGCCACCGCTTGGCCGACGTAGAACACGCTGTCGAGGTTGATCCGCATCAGCTCGTGCCAGGTCTCGACGGGATAATCCTCGAGCGGCGCGCGGCGCTGGATGCCGGCATTGTTGACGAGGATGTCGATGGCGCCGATCTCGGCCTCGATCCGGTCGACGCCCGCCTTCACGGCGCCCGCATCCGACACGTCGAAGGCGGCGGCCTCGACGGTCAGGCCCTCTTTCCGCAATTCCGCCACTGCCCCGTCGAGCTTGACCGGATCGCGGCCGTTGAGCACGATCGCCGCCCCGGCACGGCCGAGGCCGAGCGCCAGCGACAGGCCGATGCCCTGGCTGGAGCCGGTCACCAGGGCGCGACGGCCCGACAGATCGAACAAGGCGGTCGACACAGGCGCTTCCCTTCCCTCGGCGCTTCGGGGGCCGTGAGGGCCGCTCCCGCGGTTGCGCTCGTGCCGCGAAGGAAGCATGGTACCGGTACCAAAGCAAGCGGCTTCCCGGCGCCGGACACGCGCGCAGCCAGGGGCCGGACCGGGAGGGAGACGACGCCCATGACGCTCGCCGCGCGCATCCACGCCGCCAAGGACCTGCGGATCGAGGCGATCGACTTGCGCGAGCCGGAGGCGGGCGAGGTCGTGGTGGCGCTCGGCGCCGGCGGCATCTGCGGCTCGGACCTGTCCTATTACGGCAAGGGCCGGGTCGGCGACTTCTCGCTGCGCGAGCCGATGGTGCTCGGCCACGAGGTCGCCGGCACGGTGACCCGGGTCGGGCGCGGCGTCACGAGCGTCAAGCCCGGCGACCGGGTCGCGGTCGATCCGAGCCGTCCCTGCCTCTCCTGCGACTATTGCCGCGCCGGCCGCTCGAACCTGTGCCGCAACATGCGCTTCTTCGGCTCGGCGGCGATCTTCCCGCACGTCCAGGGCGGCTTCAGCGAGCAGTTCCTGGCCCGTGCCGACCAGTGCGTCCCGATCCCCGACGCGATGCCGATGCGGGTCGCGGCCTGCGGCGAGCCCCTGGCGGTGGCGCTCCACGGCGTACGGCGGGCCGGCGAATTGTTGGGCCGCCACGTCCTCATCGCCGGGGCCGGGCCGATCGGGCTCCTGTGCCTGATGGCGGCGAAGCTCGCCGGCGCGCGCCGGATCGTCTGCACCGATTTGTCCGACGCGCCCCTCGCCATCGCCCGCGAGATCGGTGCGACTGAGACCATCAACGTCGCCTCGGAGCCGGAGCGGCTGGGCTCTTACGAGGCCGACAAGGGCACCTTCGACGTCGCGTTGGAGGCCACCGGCGCGCCCGCGGCTCTGGCCTCCCTGTTCCGGGTGGTGCGCCCGGGCGGCCGGGTGGTGCAGCTCGGCATGATGCCGCCCGGCGACGTGCCGGTGCCGGCCAACCTCCTGATGGCCCGCGAGATCGACTTCGTCGGCGCCTTCCGCTTCCACGAGGAGTACCGCACCGCCGTCGCGCTGCTGGCCGCCGGCCGCATCGACGTCGCGCCGATCCTGTCCGCCGAGCTGCCGATGTCCCGGGCCGACGAGGCCTTCGCGCTTGCCGGCGACCGCGCCCGGGCGATCAAGGTCCATCTCGCCTTCTAGCGCCCGTCGGCCCTCGCGATGGCCGAGACCCGGCCTCCCGCCCGCCGGGCGCCGACGATGCGCGACGTGTCGCGCCTCGCCGGCGTCTCGCCGATGACCGTCTCGCGCACGCTCGCCGATCCCGGCCTCGTCTCGGAGGAGACGCGGCGGCGTGTGCTGGCGGCGGTCGATGAACTCGGCTACGTGCCGGACCGCGGGGCGGGAGGCCTGTCGTCGCGGCGCACCGGCTTCGTCGCCCTGATCGTGCCCAGTCTGATCAACCCGAACTTCGCCGACACGGCCGCCGGCCTCACCGCGGCGATGCGCCCGCGCGGCTACCAGCCGCTGATCGGCTTCACCGGCTATTCGGTCGCCGAGGAGGAGGTGGTGCTGCGCGCGATGCTGTCGCGCCGCCCGGACGCGATCGTGGTCTCGGGCATGCACCGCTCGCCCGCCGCCCGCGACCTGCTGGCCCGCGCTCGCGTGCCGGTGGTGGAGATCTGGGACCGGCCCGAGGCGCCGATCGACCGGGCGGTGGGCTTCTCGAACTACGAGGTCGGCCGGCTCGCCGCGAAAACCCTGGCGGAGCGGGGCGCCACCCGCATCGCCGGCCTCGGGCCCGAGCGCACCGGCGAGGCCCGGGATTTTCGCGGGGAGGAGCGCCTGCGGGGTTTTCGGGACGGCCTGATCGCGGCGGGGCTCGCCGACGATCTGGTCCTGCATCATGGGAAAGTGGCTGGCGCCTTCGCGCACGGGGCCGAGGCGATGACGGAACTCCTGGCCCGCGGCGGCGCCGAGGCAGCGTTCCTCGTCTCCGACATCTCGGCCTTCGGGGCGCTGATGGAGTGCCGGCGCCGCGGCATCCGGGTGCCGGAGGACGTCCGGCTCCTCGGGTTCGGCGATTTCGAGGTCGGACGCCAATGCGTGCCGCGGATCTCGACCATCGCGGTCGATGCCGCCGAGATCGGCCGGCGCACCGGCGACCTGCTCCTCAGGCTCCTCGACGGCGAGGCCGGCGAGCCGGCGGTGATCGACCTGGGGATCCGGCTGCTCCTGCGGGAGACGACCGGCTGACGGTTCAGCTCAGGCGCGGCACCGGAACCGGGCGCTGCCGCAGCACCGGGGCGACCGCGTCCCGCTCGTCCTCGCGCGCGGCATTCCGCACGGCGGCGTTCATCTCGACCGGGGGGAAGAGATCCTGCAGCCCGCGCGAGACGCCGGTGAGGACGGGGGCGAAGGGCCCGACGAGCGGGGAATGGGCCATCTCGGCCTTGATGAAGCGGGAACTGGACATGGGATCGGTGCGAGCCTCGGGTCCGGGCACAACGCACCGCACCATGGTTTGGTTCACGGCCTGCGTGCGGGCGACGGTTCCTTTCCCGCGCGATGATGAGAGCGCGCAACATAGGCTGTCGTGGCGCGATGCTCCCGTCCCGTATGGGGGTGAGCAGGTCCTCGCGCGGGAGCGATCCGTCACGATGCCCATCCGCACGCCGCTTCTCCGGCCTCCTGTCCGGCCTTTCGGCGACGCCGCGGCCTGGCGCGCCGCCCTCCTGCTCGGCCTCCTCAGCAGCACCTTCTCGACCCTGGTGAGCCAGGCCACGGCCGCCCGCATCGGCCGCGACGCGCTGGTCGATTGGATGGTGGTGGCGGCGATCCCGCTGCGCGACGCCGCGCTCTCGCCCGAGCCGACCTGGCCCGCCATCGCCGCCGGCATCCTGTTCCACCAATGGGCGGACTTCTCCTGGGCCCTGGTGTTCTTCGGGCTCCTCGGCCGCTGGACGGCCGGCCTGCCGCCCGCCGCGCTGCTGGCTCTCTGCGGGCCCTGGGCGCTCCTGACCTCGTCCCTCGAATGGTTCGTGCTGGTGCCGCTGCTGCCGTTCCGCCAGCCGATCTTCACCCTGGAGCAGCCGTACTGGATCGGCTTCCTGGTCCACCTGACCTCGGCCTCGATCTACCCGCTGTTTCCCTGGCTGCGCGACCGGGTGGAGGGCCGGGTGCCCTCGGTCCATCGGAGATTCGCCGCCCGGTGGGCCGGCCTCGCGGCGGCGGGCCTGTCGGGGCTCGGGATCCTGGCGCTCCTCGGCTGGCTCGGATGGGAGGTGCCGCATCTCGGCGACGAGGCGTTCGACCGGGACTATCTCAGGCGGATGAGCGAGCACCACGCGCAAGGCGCGCAGATCGCGGGCCTGGCGGCGGAGCGGGCCGAGGACCCGCACCTGCGGGCACTCGCCGCCCTGATGGTCGCGGCGCAGCACGGCGACATCAGCGTGATGATGCAGTGGTGGGACGCCTGGTTCCCGACGCTCTCGCCGCTCTGCACGCCCCGGGAGCGCGAGGCGATGCCCGGCATGGCGCGCGCCGACGAGGTCGAGGCCCTGCGGCGCAGCGAGGGGCGGGACTTCGACCGGCGCTTCGTCGCCCTGATGAGTCGCCACCACGCCGGCGCGGTGCGGATGGCCGACGAGGCCCTGGCGCAGGCCGGCGACCCGCGGGTGCGGCTCCTCTCCCACGCGATCCGCCACCAGCAGCGCGGCGAGATCGACCTGATGCACGGGGCTGAGGGCGTCGCGGCGGTGGCGGCGGCGAGCCGCAACCTCGTCCTGCCCTACGGCCGGGTCGCGGCCGACCGGGCGCTCGCGCCGGCGGGGCCTTGATCGCGCAGCGGCGGCGCGGGCGAGCGCTTCACCCCCTCGCGATTACCTTCTGCAGGCAGACCGCGTTCGTGTCGCGGTAGCCCAAGTGGTCGTAGAACCCGAGCACCGCCTCGTTCTCCCGGCGCACCAGGAGCTGCACCTTCCATACGCCTCGGCCTGCGAGCCAGGCCTCGCCCGCCTCGACCATGAGGCGCCCGAGCCCGCCGCCCTGATGCGCCGGGTCCACCGCCACGTAGTAGAGCCAGCCGCGATGCCCGTCCTCGCCCGCCATGGCGGTTCCGACGATGCGGCCCTCGCTCTCCGCCACCAGCACGGTGCCGTGCGGCCCCCGCCGGGCGAAGGCGATGTCGGTGGCCGGGTCGTTCCAGGGCCGCGCCACCCCGGCCTCGTGCCACAGGGCGATCACCGCCGGCACGTCGGCATCCTCGATGTCGCGGATCGTCGGCGTCATGCGGGCCTCCCGTCTCTCGGGCGCCGCCGGCTTGTCACGACCGTCCGGCGGGGCGAAGGATGCCGCTACACCATCGAAGGAGCCACCGGAATGCCCCGACTGATCGACCTCTCGATCGCGATCGAGAACGACGTTCCGGCGGATCCGCCGTTCCAGCGCCCGACCGTCACCTACATGGACCACGCCACGTCCGCCCCGATGGTCGCCGGGCTCTTTCCGGGCCTGACGCCGGCGGACCTGCCGGACGGACAGGGCTGGGCGGTCGAGAGCGTCCAGCTCTCCACCCATAACGGCACCCATCTCGACGCGCCGTGGCACTACCACCCGACCATGGATGGCGGCGCCCGGGCGATCACCATCGACGAGGTCCCCCTCGACTGGTGCTACCGCCCCGGCGTGAAGCTCGATTTCCGCCACCTGCCCGACGGCCACGTGGTGATGCCGGACGAGATCGACCGCGAGCTCGCCCGGATCGGCCACCGGCTCCAGCCCCTCGACATCGTGCTCGTCAACACCCGCGCCGGCTCGCGCTACGGGCAGCCCGACTACGTCGATACCGGCTGCGGCATGGGCCGGGCCGCGACCCTGCACCTGACGGGGCAGGGCGTGCGGGTCGTCGGCACCGATGCCTGGAGCTGGGACGCGCCGTTCTCCCACACCGCCCGGCGCTACGCCGAGACCGGCGACGCCGGCCTGATCTGGGAGGGCCACAAGGCCGGCGCCGAGGCCGGCTACTGCCAGATCGAGAAGCTCGCCAACCTCGAGGCCCTGCCGGCGACGGGCTTCACGGTCGCGTGCTTCCCGGTGAAGATCAAGGCCGCCTCGGCGGGCTGGACCCGGGCGGTGGCGATCCTGCCGGATTAGGGCGCGCCACCATCGCGGGGCATTACCCGGCGGCGAGGCGCTTGCGCTGCACCTTGCCGTTCGGCGTGCGCGGCAGCGCCTCCACGAACACGACCTCCCGCGGGCACTTGTAGGCGGCGAGACGCTCGGCGCACCAGGCGATGAGCGCGTCCCGCTGCGGCTCCGCCCCAGCCTTCGGCACCACGAAGGCGGCGATCACCCGCACGTCGTCGCGCACCGACAGTTCGGTCACCGCCACCTCCTGCACGTCCGGATGGGCGATCAGCGCGCTCTCGACCTCGTTCGGCGACACCCGGTAGCCGAAGGCGTTCATGATGTCGTCGTTGCGGCCCTGGAACCAGACGTAGCCGTCGGCATCGAGCGAGGCGAGGTCGCCGCCGACGAACCAGTCGCCCCGCATCACCGCCGCCTCCTCCGCCGGGCGGTTCCAGTAGCCGAGCATCAGGGCGGGATCCGAGCGGTGGATGGCGAGCAGCCCGACCTCGCCCGTCGGCAGCGGCTCCGGCGCGCCCTCGGGCGGGAGGATCGCCACCCGACGCCCCGGCTGCGGCTTGCCCGGGGAGCCGGGCTTGATGGCGACGCGCGGGCTCGTCGAGATGTAGGTCGAGATCTCGCTCATCCCGAGCGCCTCGTAGAGCGGCGTGCCGGTGGCGGCCCGCCACTCGGCGAGCAGCTGGGGCGAGAGCGCCTCGCCCGCCGTGATGCCGTGGCGCAGCGACGAGAGGTCATGGGCGGCGAGATCGGCGTATTTGAGGATTTGCCGGTAGAGGCTCGGCACCGCGGCAAACAGGGTGGCGCGGTGGCGCGCGATCAGGGCCGGCCACAGGGCCGGGTCGCGCCTCCCGTTGTAGAGCACCGTGGTGGCGCCCCGCGCCCAGGGATCCTGGATGCCGACGCCCAGCGTGTAGGTCCAGTTCATCGTGCCGGCATGCAGCACCACGTCGTCCTCGCGCAGGCCGAGCCAGTCATCGTGCATCGGCCGCCGGCCCCAGATCGTCCGGTGGGCGTGCAGCACGCCCTTCGGCCGGCTCGTGGTGCCGGAGGTGTAGACCAGGGTCGCCGGATCGTCGGCGGCGGTGTCGGCGTAATCCGCCAGCGGCTTCCCGCTCCGCAGGCGGGCGATGTCGTCGCGGCGCAGCACGGTCCGGCCGCGGCAGGCTTCCGGGTCGAGGGGGCAATCGTCGGCGGCCGCGATCACCGCGGCGTCGGAATCCTGCATCAGGAACGCCGCCTCGGTCGCCGTGAGCTGCGGCGAGGAGGGCTGCGCCACGAGCCCGGCGGCGAGCGCCGCGAAGTAGGTGATCACGTAATCCGCGTCGTTGCCCATGCGGATCATCACCCGGGCGCCCGCCGGGAGCCCGAGTTCGCGAAGACCCGCCGCGACGCTCCTGACCGCCCGGTCGACCTCGCCGAAGGTCATGGTCTCGGTGCGGCCCTCGTCGCCGACCATGACCAGAGCCGGCTTGTCGCCGCGCTCCCGGGCATTGGCCTCCAGGCAGTAGCGGGCGCCGTTGAAGCGGGGCGGCGGCTGGCGGTCGTCGAGCAAGCGCTGAGCTCCGGGTGAGGGGAGGGAGCCCGTGCTAGCGCGGGGGCGGGAGTGTGGCCAGGGGGTGATCTGTGCCCCGGGGTTCTGACAAATTTCTCAATGGCAAAGCGCGTCCAACGATGAGAGAGTGAGCCCAAGGATTTTTGCAGTGAGACGTATGTGATGGACTTGGACGGCATCGATCAACCTGAAATGACCGCAAATACGGTAACGTCAGATGAAAATAGCGCTTTTGGCGGCTGGCTAAAAAGTGAGATGCTTAAGAAGGGAGTAACAATTGGAAATCTTTCTGAAAAAACAGGAATTACATACACCGGTATAAGAAATATCGTTGTTGGAAATACAGTTTCCCCTCGGCCCGAGACGCGTAAGAATCTCGCAGATGCACTACAGGAGACGGTGCCAGCGGCTGTCGAGGCGACGATCGAAAGCGAGGCTGCATCCCTGCCGGGTATGACATGGGTCGATTTCACTCCCAGCGATCTTGAGACCGTCCCGCAATCTGGGGGCGTGTACGTATTCTATGATATTACGGATCGACCTGTTTATGTCGGAAAATCTAACAATAACGTTAGATCTAGAGTAAAGGATCATCAAACGCGTTTCTGGTTTAAGGAGCCACTGGTAGTAAGAGGCGCATTTCTGGCGATTTCAGATCCAGACTTATGTGTGAAAGTGGAGACAATTCTGATAAAATTCCTTGGAAAACATGCCCTACTGAATGTGAAGGGCGTGACGAGAGACTTGGAAGACTGAGCCCTCCCGGGCGGGAGGGCTCTTTGACGCCGCTCAATGCTGATTCATATTACGCCCGCCGCTGCCCGGTCTCCTTGGCCGTGAACCCCTCCAGGATCTTGTCCAGGGTCAGCGGATAGTCCCGGATCCGGATGCCCGTCGCGTGGTAGACCGCGTTCGCCACCGCGGCGCCCGCCCCGCAGATGCCGAGCTCGCCTAAGCCCTTGCTCTTCAGCGGGTTCGCCTTGTCGTCGAGCTCGGGCAGGAACACCGCGTCGATCTCCGGCAGGTCGGCGTGGACCGGCACGTGGTACTCGGCGAGGTCGTGGTTGACGAAGGTGCCGTAGCGGGAATCGACCTCGACCGCCTCCATGAGCGCGGCGCCGACGCCGAACACCATGCCGCCGATTGCCTGCGAGCGCGCGGTCTTCGGGTTGAGGATGCGCCCGCCGGTGAACACGCCGAGCATCCGCCGCAGGCGGATCTCGCCGGTATCGGCATCGACGCCGACCTCGGCGAAATGCGCGCCGTAGGAATACTGCGAGAATTTCTTCTCGTTCTCGCCCGGCTTGATCTCGCCTTCCGCCTCCAATCCGGCGCCGATCAGGTCGCGCAGGGCCGCCGAGCGGTTGCCCGAGACGATCCGGCCCCCGGTGAAGACCGCATTCTTCGGCTCCAGGTCGGTCTTCGCCAGGAGCTGCCCGCGCAAGCTCTCGCAGGCCATGTAGAGGGCCGAGCCGGACGAGGCCGCACCGAACGAGCCGCCGGAGCCCGACGACATCGGATCGGCGGTGTCGCCGAGGATCATCCGCACCTGCGAGACCTTCACGCCCAGCATCTCGGCGGCGATCTGGCTCAGGATCGTGTAGGTGCCGGTGCCGATATCGGTCATCGCCATCCGGGCGGTGAGCGTCCCGTCGGGGTCGAGGCGCACCCGCGCCTTGGCGGGCTGGAGCGGGTTGAGGCGCGCCGCCGCCGAGACGCCGGTGCCGACCAGCCACTGCCCGTCCCGGGTCGCGCCGGGTTTCGGGTTGCGCCGGTCCCAGCCGAACAGCCGCGCGCCCTCGCGCAGGCAGGGCACGAGCTGGCGGGTCGAGAACGGGACGTGCTTTTCCGGGTCCTGCGCCGGCTCGTTGCGGATGCGCAGTTCGATCGGGTCGAGGTTCAGCGCCTCGGCGAGCTCGTCCATCGCGCACTCGAAGGCCAGCATGCCGACCGCCTCGCCGGGCGCCCGCATCGAGGAGGCCATCGGCAGGTTGAGGTTGGCCAGCCGGTGCGCCGTCAGGCGGTTGGGCGCCGCGTAGAGCGAGCGGGTGACGTTGGCCGAGGTCTCGAAGAAGCTGTCGCCCGGGGAGGTGTCGGACCAGGATTCGTGCGCGATGGCGGTCAGCTTGCCGTCCCGGCCGGCGCCGAGGCGGACGCGCTGCACCGTGTCCGAGCGCCGGGTCGTGACGTGGAAGACCTGCTGGCGGGTGAGCGCGATCTTCACCGGCCGGCCGTTCAGGTTCTTCGAGGCGAGCGCCGCCAGGATCGCGTCGGCCTGGGGCTGGAGCTTGCCGCCGAAGCCGCCGCCGATGAAGCGGCTGATCAACCGCACATTGTCCTTCGGCAGCTTGAACACCGAGGCGAGCGCGTCCTGGCCGCGATTCGGCATCTGGTTGGCGGTGATGAGCGTGACCCGATCGCCCTCCCAGGCCGCGAGCGTGGCGTGCGGCTCCATCATCGCGTGGCTCTGCACCGGCGTGGTGTAGCGCGCGTCGATTCTGACCGGGGCCGCCGCGAAGCCGGCCTCGAAATCGCCGAGGGACGAATCCGGCGGCGTCCTCGCCTTCTCGGGCTTCCTCGCCTCGGCCAGCGCGTCGGCGAGCACGTAGGCGCCCTTCTGCTCGTCGTACGCGACGCGCACGACGGCGGCCGCGGCGCGGGCCTCCTCGAAGCTCTCGGCCACCACCAGCGCGACCGGCTGGCCCCAGTGCCTGATCTCGGTGTCGGTCAGGAGCGGGCCGACCTGCTCCTTCTTCTCGCCCTGGGCCGGCACGTTGCGGTGGGTCAGGACGTGCACGACGCCCGGCATCCGCTCGGCGGCCGCGGTGTCGATGTCGCGGATGCGGCCCTTGGCGATCGTCGCCGTGACGACGAAGCCGTAGCCGGGATTCGCCATCTCCCGGCTCTCGTAGGCGTAAGTGGCGCGGCCCGTGACCTTCAGGGGGCCGTCGACGCGGTCGATCGGCTGGCCCACCGGGCCGTTCGCTTGCGTGTCGAGGGGCGTGACGCCGATCGGCTGGCTCATGTCCATGGCTGTTCTCCGGATCCGGCGATCAGGCGCGCAT
This sequence comes from Methylobacterium terrae, assembly GCF_003173755.1. Classification (NCBI taxonomy): domain Bacteria; kingdom Pseudomonadati; phylum Pseudomonadota; class Alphaproteobacteria; order Hyphomicrobiales; family Methylobacteriaceae; genus Methylobacterium; species Methylobacterium terrae. Next base: position 4,179,634 of record NZ_CP029553.1, on the reverse strand, counting down.
CGCTTCCGCGACCGCGGCCGCGAGGGTGCGCTTGGCGAGCGGGATCTTGAAGTCGTTGGCGCCGTAGCCGCGGGCGCCCTTGAGCGCCGCCTCGCCGGCGGCCCCGACGCCCTCGCGCACCAGCGCCTCCTCCGCCTCGGCCACCCGCCAGGGCTTGTGGGCGAGGCCGCCGAAGGCGAGGCGGGCGGACCGCACCTTGTCGCCGTCGGCCTCGATGACGGCCGCCACCGAGACCAGGGCGAAGGCGTAGGACGCCCGGTCGCGCACCTTGCGGTAGACGTGGCGGCCCTTGACCGGGGCCGGCAGGGTGACGGCGGTGATGATCTCGCCGGGCTTCAGATTGGTCTCGACCTGCGGCGTGTCGCCGGGCAGCCGGTGCAGGTCGGCGATCGGGATCTTCCGCTCCGCCCCCTCCGGCGTCGCGGTCTCGACCGTGGCGTCGAGCGCCCGCATCGCCACCGCCATGTCGGAGGGGTGGGTCGCGATGCAGTGCTCGGACGTGCCGACCACCGCCAGGATGCGGTTGAAGCCCTGAATCGCCGAGCAGCCGGAGCCGGGCTGGCGTTTGTTGCACGGCATCGCGGTGTCGTAGAAGTACGGGCAGCGGGTGCGCTGCAGGAGGTTGCCGGCGGTGGTCGCCTTGTTGCGCAGCTGGCCCGAGGCGCCGGCGAGGAGCGCGCGCGAGAGCACGCCGTAGTCGCGCCGCACCCGCTCGTCCGCCGCGAGATCGGCGTTGCGCACCATCGCGCCGATGCGAATCCCACCGTCGGACGTCGCCTCGATCCGGTCGAGCGGCAGGCGGTTGACGTCGACGAGGTGGGTCGGCGTCTCGATCTGCAGCTTCATCAGGTCGAGGAGGTTGGTGCCGCCGGCGATGAAGCGGGCGTTCGGTTGCGCGAGAACCGCCTTGGCGGCGTCCGCCACGGTGGCGGGGCGCTCGTAGGTGAAAGCCTTCATGGGACGCCCTCCCTCAGAGCCGGGTCGCGGTGCCGCCGGCGTCGCGGATCGCCGCGACGATGTTCGGGTAGGCGGCGCAGCGGCAGATGTTTCCGCTCATCCGCTCGCGGATCTCCGCATCGGTCAGGGCGACCGTCGCGGTCAGGTCCTGCGTCACGGTGCTGGGCCAGCCGGCCCTGGCCTCGGCCAGCATGCCGGCGGCCGAGCAGATCTGGCCCGGCGTGCAGTAGCCGCACTGGAAGCCGTCATGCTTGACGAAGGCGGCCTGGAGCGGGTGCAGGGCGTCGCCCTCCGCCAGGCCCTCGATCGTCCTGATCTCGTCGCCCTCGTGCATCACCGCGAGCGTCAGGCAGGAATTGATCCGCCGCCCATTGACCAGCACCGTGCAGGCGCCGCACTGGCCGTGGTCGCAGCCCTTCTTCGAGCCGGTGAGCCCGATGCGCTCGCGCAGCGCGTCGAGGAGCGTGGTGCGCGGATCGACCTCGAGGGGGCGGGCCTGCCCGTTGACCTGAAGGGTCACGGGCAGGCGCGGCGTCGCCGGCTCGGCGGCGAGCGCCGGGGGCGCCGGCATCCCGGGCGGGGTCGCGGCCTCGCCGCGGCCGGAGAAGCCGAGCACCGCCGCTGCCGCGACGCCGCTCTCGAGAAGGCTCCGGCGCGTCAGGCGCGGCGCGGAATCGGGCTTGTCCATGGTGCCTCCCGGCGCGGAAACGAGGTGCGGCGCAGCGGGGCGCCGGCGCAGCCGCTGGGCCGCGACGCGATCGCTCACCAAACGTCCGGCCGGGCGGCCGGGTCCCGGCCCCGGGTGCGGCATGGCGTGCGGGGAGGCGGGACGGACGGGCATTCCCCTCCTTTGCGTCAACGGGCTTGACGCTCTGAAATATTAGTGCACCAATGTGGTGAACAAGGCGGGGCGACCCGCTGCGGCGCGGCCCGTACCGTCGATTTCCGTAAGGTCGCGGCGGTGCGATCCGTCGCCGTCCGAGGGCCGCCAGAGCCCGCACGGGAATTCCGGGGGAAACATGACGATCACACGCCGCAGCGCGGTCGCGGGTCTCGCGGCCGGAGCGGGGCTCGCCGTCTCGGGCCGGGCCTTCGCGCAGCTCCCGATGCCGAAGTCGCCCGTCGTCGTCACGGTGGTCGACGTCGCCGGCAACCTCGCCCTGACCCAGAAGGCGATCGAGGCCTATCGCCGGGCGCGGCCCGGCATCGTCTCGCGCTTCGCCTTCACCAAGGCGCCGGCGCCGGAACTGCCCTCGAAGCTCAAGGCGCAGCAGGCCGCCGGGCGGGTCGACATCGACCTCGTGCTCACCGGCACCGACGGCATCGCCGCCGGCATCGAGCAGAAGCTCTGGGTCGACCTCAAAGTCCATGCCGGCCAGCTGCCGAAGCCCGCCGACATCTACCAGCCCGCCGCGCTCCGGCTGAACGGCCTGGCGCAGGACCAGGGCCTGTGCGTCGCCTGGTACCCGTCCGGGCCGCTGATCGAGTACATGCCCGAGCGGGTGAAGACGGTGCCGACCACCGCCGAGGAGCTTTTGGCCTGGGCGCGCCAGAACAAGGGCAAGTTCATGTATGCCCGCCCGGCGAATTCCGGCCCCGGCCGCACCTGGATCATGGGCCTGCCCTACATCCTCGGCGACACGAACCCGAGCGACCCGGACAAGGGCTGGGACAAGACCTGGGAGTACCTGAAGGCGATCGGCGAGACGGTCGACTACTACCCGGGCGGCACCTCGCAGACGATGAAGGAACTCGGCGAGGGCAGCCGCGACATCGTGGTCTCGACCACCGGCTGGGACATCAACCCCCGGGTGCTCGGCGTCGTGCCGGCGGAGGCCAGGGTCGGGACCCTGAAGAACTTCCGCTGGGTGGCCGACGCCCACTACATGGCGGTGCCGAAGGGCGTAGCCGACGAGAAGCTGGCGGTCGTCCTCGACCTGATGGCGTTCCTGCTCCAGCCGGCGCAGCAGGCCTACACCTACGACGAGGGCTACTTCTATCCCGGCCCCGCCGTGAAGGGCGTCACCCTCGACATGGCCCCGCCGGAGAGCCGCGCGGCCCTGAAGGAATTCGGCCGGCCGGAATACGACCGGATGATCGCCGAGACCCCGATCGAGATGCCGCTCGACCCCGACAAGCTGGTGGTGGCCTTCCGCCGCTGGGACGAGCAGGTCGGCTCCGGCAAGAAGCGGTGAGCCCGCGATCCGCGCCCGGCAGAGGCGCGACGCGGCAGGGGAGGGACGGGGGATGGCAGGCCAATACGGGGCGCCGCAGGATCTGTGCTTGAGCGGCCTGAGCCGCCGGTTCGGCGCGATGACCGCCCTCGACGGGCTCGACCTGACGATCAGGGGGGGCGAGTTCATCGCCCTCCTCGGGCCGTCGGGCTGCGGCAAGTCGACGGCGCTCAACTGCATCGCCGGGCTGCTGCCGCTCACCGGCGGGTCGATCCACCTCGGCGAGCGCCGCATCGACCGGCTGAAGCCGGAGGAGCGCGGCTTCGGCATGGTGTTCCAGAGCTACGCCCTGTTCCCGCACATGAACGTGGCGAAGAATGTCGGCTTCGGCCTCGCCATGCGGGGCATCAAGGGCCAGGAGGCCGCGCGCCGCGTCGACGACGCGCTGGCTCTCGTGCGGCTGCAATCGCAGGCGGGAAAGCTCCCGGGCCAGATGTCCGGCGGCCAGCAGCAGCGGGTCGCCATCGCCCGGGCGATCGTGATCGAGCCGCCGGTGGTGCTGATGGACGAGCCCCTGTCGAACCTCGACGCCAAGCTGCGCCTCGAGATGCGGGCCGAGATCCGCCGCATCCACGACGCCATCGGCTCGACCACGATCTACGTCACCCACGACCAGGACGAGGCCCTGTCGATGGCCGACCGGATCGTGGTGATGCGCGACGGGCGCATCCGCCAGGTCGGCACGCCGGAGGACCTCTACGAGCGACCCAGCCACCCGGACGTCGCCGACTTCATGGGTTTTCGCAACCGCCTGCGCGGCCGCACGATCGCGGTCGACGGCGACCGGGCCGAGGTCGAGGTCTGCGGCACCCGGCTCGCCGGCATCCTGCGGGAGCGCTTGAGCCCCGGCGCCCCCGCGGTCGCGGCGATCCGCCCGGAGGACCTGACGCCCGCGGCCGAGGGCCTGCCGGCCCAGGTCGCCAGCATCGAGTATCGCGGCCGGGCCTTCTTCGGCACCGCCGTGGCGCAGGACGGGACCGAGCTGTACTTCCGCTCAGACCGGGCGGTGGCGCAGGACGAGGCCCTGCGCCTCGCCGCCGCCTCGCCGCGGATCCTGGTCTTCCCGGGCGAGGCCGCGTGACCTCGGCTTCACCCCCCGCCGAGAGGCCGCCGCTCGTGGTGCGCCTCGCCGCCCGCGGCCTCGACGGCACCACGCTCCTGGTGCTGCCGGCCCTCCTCGCGATCCTCGGGCTGTTCGTCTATCCGTTCGCCTACGGGCTCGTCTTGTCGCTGCAGCCGAAGGCCGGCGCCTTCTGGGCGAACTACGCCCGCTTCTTCTCCGACCCGTTCCTGTCCGACACGATCGGCGCCACCTTGCGCCTCGCGCTGCCGGTGACGTTGCTCAACCTCGCGCTGGCGGTCCCGATCGCCTTGCGCGTGCGGCTGATGCGCCGTCAGCGCCTTCTCACCACGATCCTGGTCCTGCCGATCACGCTCGGCACGGTGCTGGTGGCGGAGGGCCTGCTCAACTTCCTCGGGCCTCAGGGTTGGTTCAACCGCTCGCTGGTCTGGCTCGGGCTGATCGCGGGCCCGTTGAAGCTCACCAACAACTACTGGGGCGTCTTCGCCTCGCTCCTCATCACCGGCTTCCCGTTCGCGTTCCTGCTCACGCTCTCCTCGGTCACCGGCATCGACCCGGCGCTCGAGCAGGCGGCGGCGACGCACGGGGCCAATGCCTGGCAGCGCTTCACGAAGGTCATCCTGCCGCTGATCCTGCCGGGCCTCGCCGTGACCTTCTGCCTGTCCTTCGTCCAGGCCTTCTCGGTATTTCCCTCGGCGGTGCTGCTCGGCGCGCCGGCCGGCGCCACGCGGGTGATCTCGATCGCCGCCTACCAGGCCGCCTTCGAGGAGTACGACTATTCGCTCGCCTCGGCGATCGCGATGATCATGGGCGCGGTGCAGCTCGCCATCGTGGCGGCCCTGCTCTGGGCGCGCACGCTGTTCTACACGGGCCCGGTCGGAGGCACCAAGGGATGATCCGCGACACCGGCCTCGGCTCGCGCCTGTGGCGGATGGCGGTCTGGGCCGTCACGCTGCTGTTCTGCCTCAACCTCCTGGCGATGATCGCCGCGGTGGTGCTCAACTCCTTCGCCACGCGCTGGCTCGGCACCTGGCTGCCGCTCGGCTTCACCACCCGCTGGTACGCCTCGGCCTGGGACGAGTTCCAGCTCGGCGAGGTGCTGGTGGTGACGCTCCAGGTGGTGTTCCTGGTGGTGCTCCTCTCCGGGCTCCTCGGCGTCACGGCGGCCTACGCGCTGGCGCGGCGCGACTTTCCGGGCAAGCGGCTGGTGATGCTGGTGTTCCTGCTGCCGCTGCTCGTGCCGCCGATCACCTACGGCATCCCGCTCGCCACGGTGCTGTACCAGACGGGCCTCGCCGGCACGCTGTGGGGCGTGGTGCTGGCCAACCTCGTGCCGAGCGTGCCCTTCGTGGTGCTGGTGATGATCCCGTTCATCGAGCAGATCGACCCGCGCATCGAGGCGGCGGCCCGGGTCTTCGGCGCCGGCACGCGCCAGCTCTTCCTGCGGGTGCTGCTGCCGCTGCTGATCCCCGGCATCCTGGCGGCCCTGCTCCTGGTGCTGGTGCGCACCATCGCGATGTTCGAGCTGACCTTCCTGGTCGCCGGGCCGACGAGCCAGACCCTGGTGGTGGCGCTCTACTACGCGGTCTTCGCCGCGGGCGTCCGGGCCGGGCAGTCGATCGACGCGATGGCGGTGGTCTACATGGCGCTGACGCTGGTCTGGCTGGTGGTCGCCCTGCGCTTCGTCAACCCGACGCAGATCGTCGCGCGGGCCAAGCAGCCGGCGGCGCATTGAGGGGCTTTCGGTCCGAGCCCCGATTTCGGCTCGCGGAGGGGTTGAGGCTTCGGGGCCCCACCCGATCCGCTTGACAGTACGAGGGTCCGGATCGGGTCGCGAGCAAGCGCGAGCACCGCAGCTCGTAACCGTCCGTCCCGTGGCGCGCCCGGTCGAGGGGCCGGGGTCGCGACGCCACGCCGAGATCACGCGCCGACCCGAAAGACCCGCGTCCTCACCCCCGGAACCGCCACACCCCCGTGCGCTTGATCTCGGCATCCTCCAGCGCCCGGGTCACCGGCACCTCGTAGGTCGCGAGATTCTCCAGCCTCTCCTTCGGCAGGTAGGCCCGGCCCGGATCGCCGAGGAGCACCCGGGCGCCGCGGGCGTGGAGAGCGGCCAGCCAGTCGCCGACCCGCGCGGCGAGGTCGCGCTCGTAGAAGATGTCGGCGGCGAGCACGCAATCCCAGCCCTCGTCGCGGCCGATCAGGTCGGCGCCTTTCGCGGCGATGCGGTCCGACACGCCGTTCACGGCCGCGTTGAGGCCGATCGCCGCGAGCGCGAAGGGATCGAGGTCGCTCGCCTCGATCGATGCCGCGCCCGCTATCGCCGCCGCGATGGCGACGAGGCCCGACCCCGAGGCGAAGTCGAGGACGCGAGCGCCCGCCACGGTCTCGGGGTTCTCCAGCACGTAGGCCGCGAGCGCCTGGCCGCCGGCCCAGGCGAAGGCCCAGAATGGCGGCGGCAGGCCGATCTCGCCGAGCTCCTCCTCGGTGCGGCCCCACAACTCCGTCGCCTCGTCGGCGACGTGGAGGCGGATCGCCGGGGCATGCGGCACCGGGCGGAGTGCCGTGTGGGCGCGGATGAAGGCGAGCGGGTCCATCAGGCGAGCTCGGCGTAGAGCCGCAGCACGGCGTCCGTCACCGCCGCCTCGGTGAAGCCGCCCTCGACGATCCGGGCCCGGGCGGCCGCGCCCATCCGGGCGACGAGGGCGGGGTCGGCGGACAGCCGCGCCATCGCGGCGGCGAGCGGCGCGGGGTCGTCCGGCGGCACGACCAACCCTTCGACCCCGTCGCGCACCAGGGTCCGGCAGCCCGGCACGTCGGTGGTGAGGATCGCCCGTCCGCTCGCCGCGGCCTCCAGCAGGGCCCGCGGCAGGCCTTCGCCGCCGCGCGAGGGCAGGCAGGCGACGTGGGCGCGGGCCAGCGCGCCGGCGACGTCGTCGGTGGCGCCGTGCCAGGTGACCCCGTCGCGAGACCAGTCCCGCAGGGTGGCCTCGGGGATGGCGCGGCGGTTCGAGGGATCGGGCGCGCCGTAGAGGGCGAGTTCCAGGTTCGCGCCCTCGGCCCTCGCGCGGCGCGCGGCCTCGACCGCGGTGTCGACCCCCTTCGACCACAGCATCCGGGCGGTGAGCGCGATCGTGAGGTGCGGGGCGGGGGGGAGGGGTGCGGGCACCCACGCGTCCGGGTCGATGCCGGCGCCGCCGACGACCGTGACGCGCGGGCTCTCCGGATCGAGGCCGAGCAGCCGCGCGTCGTCCGGGTTCTCAAACAGGTAGCGGGTGCGTGCCGTCTCGAGCGGCCCGCGGATCAAGAGGCGCAGGGCGCTGCGGGCGAGCCGCCCGGCCCGGTCCTTCCGGGCGCCGATCAGCCCGAGGCCGGTCAGCGCGTAGACCCGCGACGGAATGCCGGCGAGCGTTGCCGCAGCACCCCCGACCAGGATGCCGCGCAGCGCGATGCAGTGGACGATGTCGGCCTTGAGGGCCTTCAGGATCGCCGCGAGCTGGCCGGCGGCGTAGCCCGCCGCCATTGGGTTGAGGCTCGACCGCTCGGCCTCCAGCTCCACCACCCGGGCGCCGGTCGCGGCGATCACGTCGCGATGCGCCCGCACCCGGGTGACGACCGAGACCGGGTGGCCGGCCGCCACGGCGGCGCGGGCCATCGGCAGGAAGTGCGAGGCGAAGAACCAATCCTCGGTGACCACGAAGGCGACGTGTGCCTTGCCCCCGTCTCCCGCCGCGTCCTGTGGCTGCACCCGATGCTCTCCCGCTTCGTCCCGCCCTCCCTAACCCGCGGCGCGGCCGGGGGATACCTGCGCGGGGAAACCTGCCCGCGGATCCCGCCGGATACTCCGCGTCGGTAGGAACCGGCGCGGCCGGGCGCCGGTTGAACCCCACTGGAACTCCGTGAGGTTGGAAACGCCCATGCTGTCGGATCCCGAGATGGCGGAGCCTGCCGCCGAGGATCGCGTCGACACCCGTGACGCCGCCCGCGAGGCGGGCCTGCGTTACGTCAGCGACGAGGAGCCGGGCTTCCGCCGCAAGCGCAACGGCCGCGGCTTCGCCTACGTCGATTCGAGCGGCACCCGGGTGCGGGACGAGAAGGCGCTGGCGCGGATCAAGGCCCTGGCGATCCCGCCGGCCTATACCGACGTGTGGATCTGCCGCCACGCCAACGGCCACATCCAGGCGACCGGGCGCGATGCCCGCGGTCGCAAGCAGTACCGCTACCATCCCGAGTTCCGCCAGGCCCGGGAGAGCACCAAGTTCGCCCACATGATGACCTTCGCGGAGGTGCTGCCGGGCCTGCGCGCGACGGTGGAAGAGCATATGGGCCGGCGCGGGCTGCCGCGCGAGAAGGTGCTGGCGACCGTGGTCCACCTGCTCGAGACCACCCTGATCCGGGTCGGCAACGACGATTACGCCAAGCAGAACAAGAGCTACGGCCTCACCACCCTGCGCGACCCGCACGTCAGGATCGAGGGGAAGGAGCTGAAGTTCCGCTTCAAGGGCAAGAGCAACAAGGTCTGGGAGCTGGCGGTCCACGACCGGCGGGTGGCGCGGATCGTCAAGGCCTGCCAGGACCTGCCGGGCCAGGAGCTGTTCCAGTACCTCGACGAGGACGGCGTGCAGCGGGACGTGACCTCGGCCGACGTGAACGCGTATCTCCGCGAGATCACCGGGCGCGACATCACCGCCAAGGACTTCCGCACCTGGTCGGGCACCGTGCTCGCCGCCATGGCGCTGCGCGAGTTCGAGACCTTCGACAGCCAGGCGGTGGCCAAGCGCAACGTGCGCGCGGCGATCGAGCGGGTGGCCGAGCGGCTCGGCAACACGCCGACGATCTGCCGCAAGTGCTACATCCACCCGGAGATCCTGGGCTGCTACCTCGAGGGCGAGCTGCTGCTCCACGTCAAGGACGAGGTCGAGGCGGCCCTGCGCGACGAGATCGCCAGCCTGCGCCCGGAGGAGACGGCGGTGCTCGGCCTGCTCCAGGGCCGCCTCGCCCGGGCGGAGCAGGAGGCGAAGGCGGCGCCCCGGACCACGCGGGCCAAGGACGCGAGCGGCAAGGACGCGGGCAAGGAGACCAAGGGGCGCTCGGTCAAGGGTGGATCCCGGACCGGCAAGGGATCGGGCAAGGGATCGGGCAAGCCGGCGGCCCGCAAGGCCGCCTGATCCCGGCCCGGATGGCGGCGGTCCTCGACGAGGCCCGCCCCAGCGCCGCCCCTCAGTGAGGGACGGCGCCGTGGGCCTCGTGGGCGAGGCGCCGCAGCGGCCGGGCCTCGCCCTCCAGTACCGGCGCGAGGCCGATCTGCCGGGCGAGCTGCACCAGGTCCTTGAGCCGGCCGGTCTTGGTCTTGCGGCGCAGGTTGAGCCGGTGCGTCTCGACGGTGCGCACGCTGACGGTGAGGCGGCGCGCCACCTCCTTGTTGCTGAAGCCGGCGCTGAGGAAGCGCAGCACCTCGGCCTCGCGCGGGGTCAGGCCGAGGCTCTCGGCCACCACCGCCTCGGGGGCCGGGACCTCCGCGTCGCCCTCGTGCAGCGGCAGGCCGCGGGCGAGCGCCAGGATCGCCGCGCAGATGTCGCGCGGGGGCGCGCAGCGAGCCACGAAGGCGTCGGCGCCGGCCGCCGCGAGCCGGCCGATCTCGGCCGCGTCGGCGGCCTGGAATGCCACCAGGATCCGGGCCTGCGGCGCCCGCTCGCGCAGGGCCGCCAGGGCCGCCGGGCCGATCTCGGGCGAGAAGGCCAGGATGACGCAAGTCGAGCCGGGTTCTTCCAGCTCCTCCTCGCCCACGGTCCGCAATGCCGGGGCGTGTTCGAGCGTCGCCCGGAAGGCGGCGCCGAGATCCGACGGCTCGTTGATGATCAGAACCCTGACGGCGTCACTCATGCCGCTTGCCTCCGTCCCAGCGCGATACAGGCGCGGTGTCCACGGAGGAGTCCGATCAAGCCCCGTTCCACTTGGCCCCGGCGCGCGGCGACTCGGGGTGGATTGGTGGAGCCGCGGCGACGCCGCCGAGGGGAGAAGTGCCTAGGTAGACCGACTCCGCGGCAGGATGTCGCGAAAGCGGAGCCTGTGCGAGCGCGAGGATCCCGGACGGCGCCCGCCGGACCGGCCCCGTTTTGGAACGCGGGCCTCGGTACTTTCCCGCATTGGAGCAGGCCGGGACGACGCGCGCCGGAACCGCCCGTTCCCCGGACGGCTTGGCCGGTCGCCGTGCCGCCTCACCCGGCCGGCGTCGCGCGTGCGGCGTCCGGGCGCAGCACGGTCAGGCGGAACGGACCGCCATGCGCGGCGGCGTGCGCGACCGCCTCGTCCGCCGCGTCGAGGGGGAACGCCGTCGCGGCGTATTCCTCCAGCCGCAGGAGGCCGCCGCGGACGAGCCCGACCATGCGTCCCACCGCGTCCGGCGGGTACATCCACTTGCCCCGCACCGTGACGTCGTTGCGCATGATCCACGGATAGGGCAGCGCCAGGTCGCCCCCGCCGAGCATGCCGACGCCGCCCATCAGCACCACCCGCCCGTGGGGCCGCACGCTCATCACCGCCGCGCGCACGACCCGCGCGTCGACCGAGGGCGGCAGGATGTCGAGCACGCAGTCGATCGGCCCGGGTGCGGCCGCCATCATCCGGGCGCGGTCGGCCGCCTCGTCGCCGGTCAGCGCCACGGGGCGGACCCGGTCGCCGAAGCGCCGGACGAGATCGGCGAGGACCACCGCGTTGCGGCCCGGGGCGACGACGCAGCCCGCCCCCATGGCGAGGGCGACCGCGACGGCGGCGCTGCCGAAATGGCCGGTCGCGCCGCTGACCAGCACCGTCTCGCCGGCCCGGAGATCCGCGGCCAGGAGGCCGCCATAGGGGACGAGCAGGGTGGTGATCGCGCACCAGCGCCCGGCCTCCGCCGCCGCGATCGGGCCGATGCGGACCGCGTTCTCGGTCGGCACGCGCACCTGCTCGGCGAAGGCGCCGTCCCGGTGGTAGGCCTGGAGCCGCTGCCCGCCCTCGCCCCGCGCGCTCCAGCCCTGGAGCACGATGTCGGGCATGGCCGCGTCGTCGCGCGAGCGCACGGTCGGATCGCAGAACACCCAGTCGCCGACGCGCAGCACCGTCGCGTCGGGTCCGACTGCGCGCACCCGGCCGATCGCCCCGCAGCCGGGGATGACGGGCACCGGCAGCAGGTACCGGCGCGCGCCCGAGAAGACCTCGTCGGCGTAGGGCAGGACCGGGGCGGCCGCGACGTCGACGATCACCTCGCCGGTCCCGATCACCGGATCTTGCACCTCCTCGACGGCGAGCGGCGACCCGAACGCCTTGAGCACGGCAGCTCTCATCTCTCTTCTCCCGTGGAAACGGGCGGAGGATGAGGCTTTTCTAAAGCGCGGGAAGGACTGGTATCATCCTGGGATCACGCGACCCACCCATCGCGAGGCGGACGTTGAGCGATCCCCGGCAGAAGGCCTTCGGCGACTTCCTGCGCTCCCGCCGCGCGCAGCTCGATCCGGCCGCCCTCGCGGTCCCGTCGGGGCGGCGGCGCCGCACGCCGGGCCTGCGCCGCGAGGAGGTCGCCGAGCGCGCCGGCATCGGCATCGACTGGTACGTGCGCCTGGAGCAGGGGCGCGACGTCAGCCCCTCGGCCGCCACGATCGACGCCCTGGCGCGCGCGCTCTGCCTGAGCGAGGCCGAGCACGCGCACCTGCGTGCCCTGTCCCGGAGCGGCCGGCCCGCGGCCTTCGGGCACGAGGCGGTGCCCTCGACGATCCGCCGCCTCGTCGACGCGATGGCCCAGCCGGCCTACGTCACCGGCCGGCGCTGGGACCTCCTGACCTGGAACGCGGCCGCCGCCGACCTCTTCGGCTTCGACGACCTGCCCGGGGCGGCGCGCAACATCCTGCTCTTCGTGCTCACCGACGCGCGGGCCCGGGACCTGTTCGGAGAGGCCTGGGCGGAGGAGGCGCAGCGCATGGTGGCGCAGTTCCGCGCGGTCCACGACCTCTCGGCGGCGGACCCGGCCTTCCTCGATCTCCTCGAGCGTCTGACGGCGGGCTGCCCGCTCTTCGCGGGATGGTGGGAGGCGCACGAGGTGCGCGGCGGCGGGACCGGCCGCAAGGTGCTGCATCACCCCCGGCACGGCCGCCTCGTCTTCGACTACGCGACCTTCCAGGCGACCGGCGATCCCGCGCTCAAGCTCGCGGTCTACGTGCCGGGCGAACCGGGCTGAGCCGCCGTCAGGCCGTCCGCGCCAGGATCAGGTCGGTGGCCGCCGAGACGACCCGGTTGCGCCCCGTGGTCTTGGCCTCGTAGAGGGCGATGTCGGCGCGCTTGAGCAGGCCGCCCATGGTCTCGCCCTCCGACCAAGTGCTGACGCCGAAGCTCGCGGTGAGCTGCACCGGGCCGCGCTGGCCCTTGAAGCGCAGCTGCGTGCAGCGCAGCCGCAGGCGCCCGGCGGCCGCCTCGGCCTCCTCCAGGCTGCGCCCGGGCAGCGCCAGGGCGAATTCCTCGCCGCCGAGGCGCCCGGCGATGCCGCCCGCCTCCCCCACGAGTTCCTGCGCGACGCCCCGGATCGCCATGTCGCCGACGTCGTGGCCGTGCTGGTCGTTGATGGCCTTGAAGTGGTCGATGTCGACGAGGATCATCGACAGGCGGCCGTGGGCGCCGGCCCGGTCCGCCGCCTCGCCGGCCCGTTGCAGGAAGGCGCGGCGGTTGAGGAGCCCGGTGAGCGCGTCGGTCTCGGCGAGCCGGATCAGCTCGCGCTGCATCCCGGTCATCCGCTCGGCGGCGCGCAGGCGGGCGTAGAGCTCCTCCGGGCTCGGCGGCTTGTCGATGAAGTCGTCCGAGCCGCTGTCGAGCGCCTCCGCGAGGTTGCGGGCGTTGCGGGCCGACGACATGGTGATGATGTAGAGCGGACGGTGCGCGTCCGCGAGCAGGCGGGCCGACCAGCACAGTTCGAGGCCGCCGAGGGGGCGGACCTCGAGGCTGGTGATCAGTGCCGTGACCGACGCGTTGTCGGTGACGAAATCGAGCGCCTCGCGCGAATCCGTGAAGGTGTCCACGGTGTGGCCGCGCGGCGTCAGGAGCCCGCTGATGACCTTGAGCACCACCCGGCTCGGATCGACGACGACGATGTGCATGACGCCCCCAGGCAGGAGGACGTGCCCCCGCTTCCGGCGACGAGGTTGCGCGCGAAGCTTTAACGCCGCCTCAAGGCGGTGCGCGCAATCGCGGAGCTTACGGTGATGGGTCGGGCGGCGGCTCCGGTCACGCCGGACGGGCGCTACATCGTGGTGCGCGGGCGGCTGTGGCGGCGCAGCGACCCGGGCCTCGCGCCCGAGCGCCGCGAGGCGCTGGTGCACGACCTGATGCGGGCCCGCCGCGCGGTGCGCGACGCCAAGGGGGACGGCGGCGCGGCCCTGGCCGCGGCCCGCACCGCGGTCGATGCCGCCAAGCACGGCCTCGGCGAGCGCGGTCCGCCGTGGTGGACGGACGGCGCGCCGGACTACAACCGGCACCTCGCCCGCAACACGCCCTACGCCGCGTGGTTCGCCGGGCTCGAGGCGTCAGGCGAGGAGCGACCCTGAGCGCGCTCTCAATCGACGATCCCGAGCGAGCGCATCCGCTCGATCGTCTCCATCAGCTTCGGGCCGGTGTCGCGGCGCAACACCTCCTCGGTGAGCAGGAAGGCGGGACCGCTGATGTTGACCGCGAAGGAGCCGCGCCCGCCCGGGGCGTGGAGGGGCGCCGCGACGGCGTTGATGTCCTGGTGCCAGATCCCGATGCCGACGCAGAAGCCGTGCCGGGTGATCTCGTCGGCGCAGCGGCGGTAGTTGTGGTCGAGCCGCGCGGCATCGGCCCCGTCGCGGCGCAGGCGCGCGAGGAGGGCGACGCGCTCCGCCTCGTCGAGGCTCGCCAGCGTCGCCATGCCGATGGCGCTGCGGGCGAGCGGCAGGTGGAAGCCGACCTCGCTCGACAGGACGATGCGCTGGCCCTGGCCGCGCCAGAGCTGGACGTAGACGCTCGACAATCCGTCGAGGAGGCCGAGCGCCACGTGGGCCTGCACCGCGGTGGCGAGGTCCTGCAGGAACGGCTTGACCATCTGCGGGAACGAGTTCTGGCGCAGGAAGGCGGAGCTCAGCGCCAGCACCGCGGGGCCGAGGCCGTAGCGCTCGCCCTCCGGGTCGTGCACGAGGTAGCCCAGCGACAGGAGCGTGTGGGTCAGGCGCGAGACCGTGGGCTTCGGCAGGCCGGTGCGGGCGGCGATCTCGCGGTTGCCCAGCATCTCGGCGGCATCCCGGAAGGCGCGCAGCACCTGGAGGCCGCGGGCGAGCGCGGTGACGAACTGCCGGTCGCCGTCCTCGGCCTCCGCCGGGCCCTGAGCGACCGGAACCTGGGTGGTCGCGTCGATGCGCGCCGCCATCGCCTGTGCCATGCTGCCGTCTCCCCCCGATCCGGCCGTGCTCTTTCGTCCCGCGGTCTTCGAAGGCTCGCCCCGGGCCGTCCTTAAGGTGACGGCGCGGCGGCGCTTCGGCAACCTGTTTCGCGATGCGAATTGCGATTTCGCATCTTGACCGGCTCCGTAGCGGGAGGCAGTGTTCGCTGAAGGCGGGCAGGACTCCGCCGGCGACGCCGAATGCGGCGCGCCCATAACAACCGGGAACGCCATTCCAGGAGGACGCCTTGGTCAAGACCCTCGCGCGCATCACGGCCGCCGGCCTCGTCGCCCTGGCGGCCACGACCGCGCTCGCCGCGCCGATGAGCCTGAAGATCGCCTTCGTCGATCCGCTCTCCGGCGGCGGGGCCAGCACCGGCGAGGCCGGGCTGAAGACCTTCCAGTTCATGGCCGACCAGCTCAACGCCAAGAACGCCGACCTGAAGCTCGAAGTGACGGGCTACGACAACAAGCTCAACCCGCAGGAGAGCCTGGTCCAGCTCCAGAAGGCGATCGATTCCGGCGCCCGCATCGTGGTGCAGGGCAACGGCTCCTCGGTCGGCGCCGCGCTGATCGACTTCGTCGGCAAGTACAACGACCGCAATCCCGGCAAGGAGGTCCTGTATCTCAACTACGCCGCAGTCGATCCGGCGCTGACCAATGCCAAGTGCAATTACTGGCATTTCCGGTTCGATGCCAATTCCGACATCAAGATGGCGGCCCTGACCAATTACATCAAGGGCAGGCCGGAAATCAAGAAAGTCTACCTGATCAATCAGGACTACTCGCACGGCCAGGCGGTGCGCGCCGCGGCCCGGGCGATGCTGAAGGAGAAGCGGCCCGACATCCAGATCGTCGGCGACGAGGTCGCGCCGCTGCAGAAGGTCAACGACTTCTCGCCCTACATCGCCAAAATCAAGGCGTCAGGCGCCGACACGGTGATCACCGGCAACTGGGCGCAGGACATGGCGCTGCTGCTGAAGGCTGCCGGCGATGCCGGGCTCCAGGCCAAGTTCTACACCTATTACGGCGGCGGCGCCGGCGGTCCGACGGCGATCAAGCAGGCGAACCTCCCCGATCACGTCTATCAGATCTCCGAGGGTTACCCCAACGTCGACTCGAAGCCCGCCCACGAGTTCGAGCTCGCCTTCCGCGCCAAGACCGGCCAGGAGCTGACCTATCCCCGGGTCGTCAACCTGATGAACATCCTGTCGAAGGCGACGCTGGCCGCCAAGTCGACCGACCCGAAGGCGATCGCCAAGGCGATGGACTCGATCCACAACGACACGCTGTACGGCAAGGACAGCTTCATCCGGCCGGACGACCACCAGATCTTCCAGCCGATCTACATCTCGCGCTTCGGCCCGGTCGACACGTCGAAGGTCCTCGACAGCGAGAATACCGGCTGGGGCTGGACCGGCGACGGCGTGGTCGACGCGAAGGACACCCTGCTGCCGACCACCTGCAAGATGGACCGGCCGAGCTGAAGGCAGGAGACGGGGCGGCGCTCCGGCTGACGGGGCGCCGCGTCGTATCGCCGTCACCTCGAAGCGCCCCGGTCCTTCCCCGGATCTCCTCCCGCCTCGCTCCAGTCGTCCGGGAAAGGACCGGGTCGTGACGTGAAGCCGGCGGGCGCTGTCGCCAGGCTCGGTTACCCAGGCCACCCGCACCGGCAGGAGACCCCCGCGTGCTCGAACTCGTCATCATCTCGACGCTGAACGGTGTGCTCTACGGGATGCTGCTCTTCCTGATGGCGAGCGGCCTGACCCTGATCTTCAGCATGATGGGCGTGCTCAACTTCGCCCATGCCAGCTTCTACATGCTGGGCGCGTTCTTCGGCTACCAGATCAGCAAATTCACCGGCTTCTGGGTCGGCCTCGTCGCCGCTCCGATCGTGGTCGGCGGGATCGGCGCGCTCGTCGAGCGCTACGGCCTGCGCAACGTCCACCGCCACGGCCACGTGCCGGAACTGCTCTTCACCTTCGGCCTCGCCTACGTGATCGAGGAGGTGGTGCAGATGGTGTGGGGCAAGCTGCCGGTCGACTACCGGGTCCCGGCCGTGCTCGACTTCCCGGCCTTCACGGTGTTCGGCACCAACTACCCGGCCTACAAGCTGTTCATGCTGGTCATCTCGGTGGCGATCTTCATCGCGCTCCTGGCCGTGCTGACCCGCACCCGGGTCGGGCTGATCATCCAGGCGGCGCTGACCCATCCCAACATGGTGGCGATGCTGGGCCACGACGTGCCGAAGGTGTTCATGCTGGTCTTCGGCGTCGGCACGGGTCTCGCCGCGGTGGCGGGCGTCATCGCCGGGCCGGCCTTGGTGACCCAGGCCAACATGGCGGGCCTGCTCGGGCCGATCCTGTTCGTGGTCGTGGTGGTGGGGGGACTGGGCTCCCTCACCGGCGCCTTCGCGGCCTCGCTGCTGATCGGCCTCGTGCAGACCTTCGCCATTTCGCTCGACGTCTCGGTCGCCAGCGTGCTCCAGTCCGTCGGCATCGACGCCGCGCCCTCGGGCGGCGTGCTCGGCGACCTGTGGAACGTGACGATCGCCCAGATTGGGCCGATCATCCCCTACCTCCTGCTGGTCCTCGTGCTGATCGCGCGGCCGACCGGCCTGCTCGGGAACCGCGAAGCATGAGCGACCTCGCCGACATCGCGCCGTCCGGGACCCTGGCGCAGGCAGGCGCCCGCCCGTCGATCCGCCCGCGGGGAGCCGGGCTCGTCGCCCAGGTCGCGCCCTGGCTGGTCGCCGCCGGGATCCTGGTCGCCGCGCCGCTCGTCTTCACCAGCGGCACGGCGCTGACCATGATGAGCCTGATGGGCATCATGGTGGTGTTCTCCCTGTCCTACAACATGCTGCTCGGGCAGACCGGCCTCCTGTCGTTCGGGCACGCGGTCTATTACGGGCTCGGGGCCTTCTTCACCGTCCACGCGATGAACGTCGTGGCGGTGAACCGCCTGCCGGTGCCGCTGCCGGTGATGCCGATCGTCGGCGGGCTCGCCGGCCTCGCCTTCGGCATCCTGTTCGGGATGATCTCGACGCGGCGGGCCGGCACCGTCTTCGCCATGATCTCGCTCGGCATCGCCGAGCTGGTCTCGTCCGGCTCCCACATCCTGCACAGCTTCTTCGGCGGCGAGGAGGGCATCACCGCCAACCGCACCAAGATGCTGCGGCTGTTCGACGTGAATTTCGGGCCGCAGATCCAGGTCTACTACCTGATCGCCGCCTGGTGCCTGATCTGCGCGCTGGCGATGTACGCGATCACCCGCACGCCGCTCGGCCGCCTGTGCAACGCCGTGCGCGAGAACCCGGAGCGGGTCGAGTTCCTCGGCTACGAGCCGCAGACGATCCGGGTCACCGCCTTCTGCCTCTCGGCGATGTTCGCCGGCGTCGCGGGCGCGCTCGCCGCCATCAACTTCGAGATCGCCAACTCGGCCTATCTCGGCGTGCACCAGTCGGGCGTCGTGCTGCTCGCGACCTTCATCGGCGGCATCGGCACCTTCATCGGCCCGGTCGTCGGCGCCGTCGTGGTGACGCTGCTCCAGGTCTCGCTCAGCGACCTCACCGAGGTCTGGCAGCTCTATTTCGGGCTCCTGTTCATCGCCATCGTGATGTTCGCCCCCGGCGGCATCGCCGGCCTGGCGCTCATGCACGGCCCGCTGCTGCGCGCCGGCACCGCCCACCGGCTGGTCCCGGCCTACCTCCTGGCGCTCGGCCCCGTCCTCCTCATGCTGGCCGGCACCATCGCGCTGATCGAGATGGCGTTCCGGGTGCTGGTGAAGGCGTCCGACGGCACCGAGATGAGCCTCGTCGGCATCCCCCTCGACGCCGCCCGGATCCTGCCGTGGGTCGTCGCCGGCGCGATGGCGATCGGGGGCGGGCTCGCCCTGCGCGCCATGCTGCCCCGGGTCGCCGCCGCCTGGCACGAGGCCTCCGCCGCCGCCAAGGAGAAGCTGGCATGAATACCGCTGGCATGAATGCCGCTGGCATGAGTTCCGCGAGCACCGGCCCGGCGATCGAGCTGTCGGGCGTCCACAAGAGCTTCGGCCCGGCCAAGATCATCAACGGCGTCGACCTCGCCGTCCCGGTGGGCGAGCGCCACGCCATCATCGGGCCGAACGGGGCCGGCAAGTCGACGCTGTTCCACCTGATCAGCGGCCGCTTCGCGCCGACGAGCGGCACGATCCGCCTCGAGGGCCGGGACATCACCGGCTGGCGCCCGGCGGCGATCAACCGGGCCGGCCTCGCCCGCAGCTTCCAGGTCACCAACATCTTCCCCAAGCTCACCGTGTGGGAGAACGTGCGCTGCGCCGTGCTCCGGGCGATGGGCCACGGCCCGTCCTTCTGGCGCGGGGTCGATGCGCTGCCCGGCGTCGCCGAGCGCACGGAGGAGATCCTCACCCGCATCCGCCTCGGCCACCGCGCCGCCGTGGCGGCGGGGCTCCTGGCCTATGCCGAGCAGCGGGCGCTGGAGATCGGCATCGCCATCGCCAGCGACGCCCGGGTGATCCTCCTCGACGAGCCGATGGCCGGGATGAGCCACAGCGAGAGCGAGCACGCGACCCAGCTCATCCGCGAGGTCACCACGGGCCGCACGCTCCTGATGGTCGAGCACGACATGGCGGTGGTGTTCGGGCTCGCCGACCGCATCTCGGTGCTGGTCTACGGCCGCATCATCGCCACCGACACGCCAGCCCGCATCCGGGAGAACCGCGCCGTGCAGGAAGCCTATCTGGGCGTCGCCACCGGGGAGGAGGCCGCGTGAGCGCCACCCTGGCGATGCCGGCGCAAGGACCGGCCCCGTCCGTCGCGCCGGCCCTCCTCGAGGTCGAGGACCTGCACGCCTATTACGGCAAGAGCCACATCCTCCAGGGGGTGAGCTTCCGGGTCGGGGCCGGCGAGATCGTGTCGATCCTCGGCCGCAATGGGGTCGGGCGCTCCACCACCCTGAAGGCGATCATGGGCGACGTGCCGCCCCGGGGGCAGATCCGCTTCAAGGGACAACCCATCGCCGGGCTCAAGCCCTACACGGTCGCGCGCCGCGGCCTCGGCTACGTGCCGGAGGAGCGGGCGATCTTCCCCAAGCTCACGGTGCGGCAGAACCTGGCGCTCGGCGAGAAGGGGGGCAAGCGCGGCGGCCGCTGGTCCTACGCCGACATCTTCCGGCTGTTCCCGCGGCTGGAGGAGCGGATCGACACGCCCGGCGGCGTGCTCTCGGGCGGCGAGCAGCAGATGCTCACGATCTGCCGCACCCTGATGGGCGATCCCGACCTGATCATGATCGACGAGCCGACCGAGGGCCTGTCGCCCCAGATGGTCGCCCGCGTCGCCGAGATGATCGGCGAGATCGCCGCCCGCGGCGTCTCGGTGCTCCTCGTCGAGCAGAAGCTCACCATCGCCCTCAAGCTGTCGCAGCGGCTCTACGTGATGGGCCACGGCCACGTCGTGTTCGAGGGCACGCCCGACGCGCTCGCCGCCAACGAGGCGGTGCGGCGGGAGTGGCTGGAGGTGTAGGGACCGTCGACCGGATCCGCGCCCCGGTCGACCCATCCTCCGCGTCGTCCCGGGGCCGCGAAAGCGAGGCTCGGGACCCGGATGCTCAGGTCTCCCGGAAGGTGGCGGGCGGGATTGCGCCCGAACCCGAACCATCGGCGGTTCGGGATCCCGGGCTCCGCTTCGCGGCCCCGGGACGACCTTGTGCGGTGGAAACGTCGCCGAGCTCTCGCGTCGCGTCGGCTTGAAACCGGGTTCAGCGCACGCCGAGCAGCTCGACGTCGAATATCAGCGTCGCGTTCGGCGGAATCACGCCGCCGGCGCCGCGGGCGCCGTAGCCGAGCTCGGGCGGGATGATCAGGGTGCGCTTGCCGCCGACCTTCATGGTCGACAGGCCCTCGTCCCAGCCCTTGATGACCTGGCCGGTGCCGACCGCGAAGTTCAGCGGCTGCTTGCGGTCGAGCGAGCTGTCGAACTTCGCGCCCTTCTTGCCGTCCTGGTAGAGCCAGCCGGTATAGTGGACGCTGACGCTCTGGCCGGGATTCGGCTGCGGACCGGTGCCGACCACGTCGTCCTTGACCTGGAGGCCGGACGGGGTGGTGGCGAACGAAGCGGCGGAGGCTGAGGCGGTCATGGCGATCGTGAGGGCTCCGGCGAGGAAGAAGGGCGAACGGCGCATCGACGGGATCGTTCCTGTGCGTGACGTCGGGACCGAGTTAGGGCATCGGCGGGCCGGCGGACAGGGCGTCAGGCCGGGCCGAGCGATTCGGGATCGATCGTCCCGCCCTCGGCCCAGCCGAGAAGCAGCGCCCGCACCGCCGCCGGATCGGCCAGGCGGTGGCGGGCGACCGTCTCGCCGGGCCCGACCCGGACCGTGATCCCGCCATCCTCGTTCACCGGCACGAAGGCCTTCTCGTCGGTGAGGTCGTCGCCGATGAAGATCGCGCGGCGGCCGGCATAGGGCGCCTCGCGCAGGAGGGCCCGGATGGCGTGGCCCTTGGTGGCGCTCGCCGGCAGGATCTCGGCCACCGCCTTGCCCTGCTGCAGCCGGTAGGCCTCCCCCAGGATGCCGGCGACGGACGCCGCCGCCGACTGCGCCCGCGCGGCGTCGGCCTCGTTGGCGAGCCGCCAATGCACCGCGACCGAGCAGCCCTTGTCCTCGATCAGCACGCCGTCGAGGTCGGCCACCGCCCGCTGCAGGGTCTCGACGCCGGCGCGCAGGGCCGGATGCGCCGCCGGATCGCCGCCGATCGCCTGCCCGCCGCGGCGCATCTCGACCCCGTGCAGGCCGGCGACGTCGAAGCGCTCAGGGTTCAGGAAACCGTCGATGGTGGCGATCGGACGGCCCGTCACCAGGGCCAGCGCCCCGCCGAGGCGGGTGCGCAGCCGCGCCAGCGCGGGCGGCAGCGCGGGCGGGACCACCACGCCGTCGGGACGGGGGGCGATCTCCACGAGGGTGCCGTCGAAGTCGAGGAAGAGGGCGTAGGCGGTCTCGGTCAAGGGATCGAATCTCCCGTCGCGGCCAGGGCTGCCGCGGAGATATAGGGCGGCCGGCGCCTCCTGCGCGCCTCTCGTGACGAGACGCGGCCTGCGCCGGACCGCGAGGCGGGGAGCGACCGAGAGGCCATCGCGACGCTGCCTCGGGGAGGTCCGGTGCAGGACCGTCGTCCGGCCGATCGGTGTTCCGGGTGCCTGCCCCAGCAATCGCGCAAGTCCCGGCGCCGCGCGAGCGCGATAGGATAAATTGCGTTCAAACGCCCTGTCGGGAAAGGCCGCTTCGACAGTTCGGGCTATCTCCGGCAAGTCCGAATCTGCTCTGGAGCCGCCCGTCGCACAGGCGGCGCAGCGGAATCGTAACGGTCATTTGCTGGCCGAGGATCGCGAGGTAACCCTTGATTCAAGCCGGCATGCTTTCTGGTTGCTGGGGCGATGCCGGAAGCGGCGGATCCGAACGGGGTGGACGCGCCGTGCGCAGGTTGCTGACGATCATCGATCTCTTCCGGGTCGATACCGCGAACCCGGACCTGATGCGGGCGCAGATGCTGGCCCTGCGCAATCAGGTGCCGATGCTCTACGTGATCCTGGCGATCAACTCGACGGCGGTCGCCGTGACCTATCACGGGGTGGCGCCCGATGCGGTGACCCTCTACCCGCTCGGCGCCCTGCTGACCCTGTGCGCCCTGCGGCTCGGCCTGTGGTTGCGCCGGCGCCGGCAGCCGGTCGACGAGACGCGGATCGCCGCCAGGCTGCGGCTCACGGTCGCGCTCGGCGGCCTGCTGGCGATCGGCTTCATGACCTGGGGCATCGCGCTGTTCGAGTACGGCGACGGCTACGCCAAGGCCCACACGCTGTTCTACGTCGGCACCACGATGATCGCCTGCGCGTTCTGCCTCGTGCACCTGCGCGCGGCGGCCCTGCTGGTGATGGTGACCGTCACCCTGCTCTTCTGCCTGCATGTCAGCCGCCTCGACAATCACGTCATGCGGGCGATCGCCCTCAACCTGGTGAGCGTGAGCGCCGCCCTCCTGTTCGTGGTCGTCACCTACTATCGCGACTTCACCCGCCTGATCGGGCAGCAGGTCGAGCTCGAGCGCCTGAGTCGCGAGAACCAGCGGCTCGCCAACCTCGACACGCTGACCGAGCTGCCCAACCGCCGCAGCTTCTTTGCCTCCCTGGAGCAGGCCCTGGAGGCGGCGGAGGGGACCGGCGAGGCGTTCGTCGTCGGCCTCGTCGACCTCGACGGGTTCAAGCCGGTGAACGACGCCCACGGCCACGGCGCCGGCGACGCCGTGCTGCAGGAGACCGCCCGGCGCCTGCGGGGAGTGGTCGGCGAGGCCGGCGTGGTGGCGCGCCTGGGCGGCGACGAGTTCGGCCTCGTCCTGCGCGGCCGGCCCGCGACCGCCGCGATGGGCGAGGCGATCCGCACCGCGCTCAGCGCGCCGTTCCGGCTGCCGAACGGCAGCACCGCCCAGATCGGTGCCTCGATCGGCTTTGCCGCGCATCCGGAGGCGGGCGCCAAGGCGGCGGTCCTGGTCGAGCGGGCGGATTACGCCCTGTACTACGCCAAGGCGAACAGCCGCGGCGACGCCGTGCTGTTCACCGAGGAGCACGAGCGGCTGCTGCGCACCCAGAGCGTGATCGAGCAGGCCCTGCGCCACGCCGACCTCGCCCGCGAGATGTGCCTCGTCTACCAGCCGATCGTCGACGTGCGGCGTGGCCGCACGGTGGCGTTCGAGGCGCTGGCGCGCTGGACCAGCCCGGATCTCGGCCCGGTCTCCCCGGCGGTGTTCGTGCCGATCGCCGAGCGCTCGGGCCTCATCACCCGCATCACCGCCGTGCTGCTCGGCCAGGCGCTCGCCGCGGCGCGGGCCTGGCCGGACGAGGTCGCCCTGTCCTTCAACCTGTCGATGGCCGACATCGCCTCGCCGCAGGCGGCCGAGGGCATCGTCGCGGCGATCCGGGCGAGCGGCCTCAAGCCCGGCCGGGTGATCCTGGAGGCGACCGAGACCGCCCTGATCCAGGACATCGCCAAGGCGCAGGCGGTGCTCGAGACCCTGAAGTCGAACGGCATCGCCATCGCGCTCGACGATTTCGGCACCGGCTACTCGTCGCTCGGCTACGTCCACCGCCTGCCCCTCGACAAGCTCAAGATCGACCGCAGCTTCATCAGCGAGATCACCGCCGACCCGGCGAGCCGCGACATCGTCACGTCGATCGTCGCGCTCGCCCGCAACCTGAAGCTCGACTGCGTGGTCGAGGGGATCGAGACCGACGAGCAGGCCCGCCTGCTCGAGAGCCTCGGCTGCGTGCTGATGCAGGGCTACCATTTCCACCGGCCGATGGGCTTCTCCGACACCCTGCACTACCTCGATCGCGAGGCGGTGCGCGCCATCCCGCCGGTGCGAGCCATCGCCTGACCGGGGCGGCCGCCCACTGAGGGAGGCGGCCATGCTCACCTACGCGATCGGCGACGTCCACGGCCGCGCCGACCTCCTCGAACGGCTCCTCGCGCGGATCGAGGCGCATCGCGCCGGGCGGGCGCGCCGCCTGGTCTTCCTCGGCGACGCCATCGACCGGGGGCCCGACAGCGCGCGCGCCGTCGCGATCCTGCGGGAGATCCAGGCCCGGGAGCCCAGCTCCGTCACCTGCCTGCTCGGCAACCACGAGGCGATGCTGCTCGACGCCGTGGCCGGATCGAACCTCGATCTCTGGGCGCTCAACGGCGGGGGCACGACGCTCGCCTCCTTCGGCGTCGCGCATCCGGACGAGCTGCCGCGGGAGGTCGTCGCCTGGATCGCCGCCCTGCCGACCCTGCACGGCGACGCACGCCGCTGGTACGTCCATGGCGGCCTCGACCCGGCCATGCGGGCGCACGACAGCGACCGCGCGACCCGGCTGTGGATGCGCGAGCCGTTCCTGTCCGCCGGGCACGATTTCGGCCGCCACGTCGTCCACGGCCACACCCCGACGCGGGACGGCCTGCCCGAGCTGAAGGCCCATCGCACCAACCTCGACACCGGCGCGGTGTTCGGCGGCCCGCTCACCGCCGGGGTGTTCGACGACCGGCAGGGACCGCCGGTGGACATCTTGACGGTGCGATGAAGGTCCTCGTCGGCTTCACGCCGGCCCGTCTCGTCCCCTCCGGATCGACCCCGGGGCTCGCCGCAGGCGAGAGCCCGGGATCCGGACGCGCGGGTCGCGCCGAGCCTAGCGGGACGCGGTCCGCCCCGTCCTGAAACACTCGCGTCTCTGGATTCCGGGCTCCGCTTTCGCGGCCCCGGAATGACCACGAGGTCGTGAAGCCCGCCGGAGGGTTCCGGCGGGCTTCGCGTGCCTGCCGGCTCAGCCCTTCTTCTTCGCCGCTTGCGCGCGGGCGGCCTCCAGCACCTTCTCGGGCGTGAAGCCGAACTTGGTCTGCAGGTCCTTGATCGGGGCCGAGGAGCCGAAGGTGTGCATGCCCAGGATCGTGCCGGCGCTGCCGGCGTAGCGGTCCCAGCCGATCACCGAGCCCTGCTCGACCGCGACGCGGGCCGTCACCTCGGGCGGCAG
Organism: Methylobacterium terrae; assembly: GCF_003173755.1. Lineage (NCBI taxonomy): Bacteria > Pseudomonadati > Pseudomonadota > Alphaproteobacteria > Hyphomicrobiales > Methylobacteriaceae > Methylobacterium > Methylobacterium terrae. Next base: position 4,154,399 of record NZ_CP029553.1, on the reverse strand, counting down.
CACGCTGTTGCGGTAGGCCTCGTCCTGCTGCTCGAACAGGTCCCAGGACGGCATCGACACCACCCGGGCCTTCACGCCCTCGGCCTTCAGCGTCTCGTAGGCGCCGAGGCAGAGCTGCACCTCGGAGCCGGTGCCGATCAGGATCACGTCGGGCTTCGCCTCGTCGGCCCCGGCCAGCACGTAGGCGCCCTTCGCGGTGCCCGACGCCGGGGCATATTTCTCGCGATCGACGGTCGGCAGCGGCTGGCGGCTCAGCGCCAGCACCGCCGGCTGGTGCTTGAGCTGCATGATGACCCGGTAGGCCTCCGCCACCTCGTTGGCGTCGGCCGGCCGGAAGGTGACGAGGCCGGGGATGGCGCGGAGCGCCAGCAGGTGCTCCACCGGCTGGTGGGTCGGCCCGTCCTCGCCGACCCCGATCGAATCGTGGGTGAAGACGTGGAAGACCGGCAGCTCCATCAGGGCGGCGAGCCGGATCGGCGGGCGCATGTAGTCGGAGAAGACCAGGAAGGTCGCCCCGTAGGCGCGCAGGCCGACGAGCCCGAGGCCGTTGACGATCGAGCCCATCGCGTGCTCGCGCACGCCGAAATGGATGTTGCGCCCGCCCGGGGTGAAGGGCCCCAGCGTCCCGGCATCCTCGCCCTCGAGCTTGGTCTTGTTCGAGGGCGCGAGGTCGGCCGAGCCGCCGAGCAGCCACGGCACCCGGTTGGCCAGCGCGTTGAGCACCTTGCCGGAGGATTCGCGGGTAGCGAGACCCTTGGCGTCGGCGGGGAAGACCGGGATGTCGGCGTCCCAGCCCTCCGGCAGCTCGCCCGCGAGATAGGCGTCGAGGTCCTTGGCGAGGTCGGGATCGTCGGCCTTCACCTCCTCGACGAGGGCCAGCCACTCCTCGCGCAGGGCCTTGCCGCGGGCGCCGATGCCTCGACGGAAATTGTCGTAGACGCCGTCCGGCACCAGGAACTGGGCGTCCTCCGGCCAGCCATAGGCGCGCTTGGCGCCCTTGACCTCGTCGGGGCCCAGCGCGTCCGAGTGGGCCTTCGGGGTGCCCTGCTTCGTCGGCGCGCCGTAGCCGATCACCGAGTTGACGATGATCAGGGTCGGGCGGTCGCCCGATTGCAGGAAGGTCTCGAGGGCGTGCGACACCGCCACGGTGTCGTTGGCGTCGGCGACGCGCAGGACCTGCCAGCCATAGGCCAGGAACCGGGCGGCGACCTCCTCGCTGAAGGCGAGGTCGGTGTGGCCCTCGATGGTGATGGTGTTGTTGTCGTAGATCCAGCACAGGTTCGACAGGCGCAGGTGCCCGGCGATCGAGGCGGCTTCCGCCGAGACGCCCTCCATCAGGTCGCCGTCGCTGCATAGGGCGTAGACGTTGTAGTCGAAGAGCGGCCGGTCGCCGTGGGCCAGGCGCTCGCCGAGGAAGCGGCCGCCCATCGCCATGCCGACGGAATTGGCCACGCCCTGGCCGAGGGGGCCGGTTGTCACCTCGACGCCGGTGGTGAAGTGGTATTCCGGGTGGCCCGGCGTGCGGCTGTCGAGCTGGCGGAACTTCTTGAGGTCCTCCAGGCTCACCGCCGGGGCGTTCGCCCCGTCCTTCTCCGCCACCTCGGCGAGGTGGATGAGGCTGTAGAGCAGCATCGAGGCGTGGCCGACCGACAGCACGAAGCGGTCGCGGTTCGGCCAGTGTGGGTTCGCCGGGTCGTAGCGGAGGTAGCGGTTCCACAGGGTGAAGGCGACCGGGGCGAGCCCGAGAGGGGCGCCGGCATGGCCCGAATTCGCCTTCTGCACCGCATCGATCGTCAGCGTGCGGATCGTGTCGATGCTGCGCTGGTCGATCTCGCTGGTGCCGGCCTTCGGCTTGGTGTCGGCTGCGCTCATTGGGTGGCCTCGTCACATCGAAAAAGGATCGGCGCGCCGCGACCTGTCAGGTCGCGGGGCTTTCGGCCGCCTGCGGGGGCATCACGGGCCGTTCGCCCGGATGGCCCGCGGCGTCCGGGTCTCCGCCGCGCTCCTTAGCGGGTCCGATCGTCCGACTGAAGTTCAGAAGCGTGTTGACGAGCGCGACATGGCTGAACGCCTGCGGAAAATTGCCGACCTGGCGCTTGCGCACCGGGTCGTACTCCTCGGCCAGCAGACCGACGTCGTTGCACAGGGCGAGCAGCCGCTCGATGAGCGCCCTGGCCTCCTCGCGCCGGCCGAGCCCGATCAGGTTGTCGGCGTACCAGAAGCTGCAGGGCAGGAAGGCGCCCTCGCCGGCGGGCAGGCCGTCGGTCGTCTGGCCGCTCGTGTCGTAGCGCAGCACGAAGCCCTCGTGCATCAGGTCGCGGCCGATCGCCTCGACGGTGCCGACGACCCGCGGATCGTCCTGGGGCAGGAAGCCCATATGGGCGATGAGCAGCAGGCTCGCATCGAGATCCTTCGAGCCGTAATACTGCACGAAGCTGTTGAGCTCCTCGTCGAAGCCCTTCTCGCAGACCTCGCGATGGATCTCGTCGCGGGTGGCGCGCCAGCGGATCACCGCCTCGTCGTCGCCGGCGGTCGGCTCGTCGTCCGCGACGTGGGCCTCGTAGAACCGGATCGCCCGGTCGAAGGCGACCCAGGCCATCACCTTCGAGTGGACGAAGTGCTTGCGCCCGCCGCGCACCTCCCAGATGCCCTCGTCCGGCTCGCGCCAGACCCGGTCGAGGTGGTCGAGGAGGGCGCGGCCGACCCGCACGCCGGATTCGTCGGCCCGCATCCCGCGCTGGTGGGCCTGGAACAGGGCGTCGAACAATTCGCCGTAGACGTCGAGCTGGAATTGCTGGGCGGCGGCGTTGCCGACCCGCACCGGGCGCGACCCCTCGTAGCCGGGCAGCCAGTCGAGCTCGATCTCCGGCAGCAGGCGCTCGCCGGCGATGCCGTAGAGGATGTGGGCCTGCTCGGGGCTGCCGGCCACCGCCCGGGTGAGCCAGTCGCGCCAGGCCCGGGCCTCCTCGATGTAGCCGGCATCCATCAGCGCCAAGAGCGTGAAGGTGGAATCGCGCAGCCAGCAGAACCGGTAGTCCCAGTTGCGCACGCCGCCGATCTGCTCGGGCAGCGAGGTGGTGGGCGCCGCCACGATGCCGCCGGTCGGCCGGTAGATCAGCGCCTTGAGCGTCAGGAGCGAGCGGGTCAGCACCGCGTCCCAGGGCGTGCCGCCCTGGCAGCGCCGGGTCCAGGAGCGCCAGTACTGGGTGGTGGCGGCGAGCACCTTGCGCGGCTCGATCGGCGGCGGATCGTCCTCGTGCGAGAGGCCGTAGCTCAGCACGAAGGCGACGCTCTTGCCCGCCTCGACGGTGAATTCCGAGACCGTCGTCTGGCCGATGCCCTTCAGGGCCGCGCGGGTGCGCAGCACCAGCTTGTTCGGCCCGGCGATCGCCCTGAGGTCGTCGTTCTCGCTGCGCGAGACCCAGGGGACGGCGGAGCCGTAATCGAAGCGCACCACCAGGTCCATGCGCATCGCCACCCGGCCGCGCACGCCCTCGACGAGGCGCACCAGATGGGTGCCGTCCTCGACCGGCATGTAGTCGATCACCCGGACCGCGCCGTCGGCGGTCTCGTGGGTGGTCTCGAGCACCAGCGTGTCCTGCCGGTAGCAGCGGGTGCTCGTCGCCTCGCCCGCGGGTGCGATGCGCCAGTGGCCGTGGTCCTCGCGGGTGCCGAGCAGGGCCGCGAAGCACGCCGAGGCGTCGAAGCGCGGCCAGCACAGCCAGTCGACGCTGCCGTCGCGCCCGATCAGTGCCGCGCTGCGCCCGTCCCCGACGAGCGCGTAATCCTCGATGAGCAACGCCATGGTGCGTCCCGAACGAAAGCCGTGACGCCGTTAGCTAGAGCGGCCTTCCCCTCGGTCCAACCCGGACCTCGCCGAGCCGACCCTCGCCGACCCGGGCTTCAGCGCCGCCGGTCGATCAGGTCGATCATCGCGGCGCCCGCATTGGTCACGCCCTCGCCCAAAGCCACCATGCTCTGGGTCACCAGCCGGCCGGTCGGCGCGAAGGGCAGCCAGGGGGCCGGGCGCTCGGCGGTGCCGCCGGCGCTCGCGGTGCGGGACGCCGCTTCGCCGACCGGGCCCTTCTCCGGAGTCACCTTGGCGACCTTCAGCTCGTCGGGCCGGGCCGGCGGCCGCACGCCCGCCAGCGACGGGACCGTCCGGGCGCGGTGCGGCGCGGTGCGACGGGGAGCCTTCTCGCTCTCCCTGACCTCGGCCTCCTTGCCCTCGACGACCGGCAGGACCGGCGCTGCGGCCTCGCCCGGCAGGCTGGCGATCAGCGGGAATTGCTGCTCGAACTCGAGAGGGTAGGGCGCGCGCATCCGCCCCTCGCCGTCCGGGACGATCCGGAACAGGTCCGCGCCCGCGGGCAGCGGCTGCATCGCGGCGACGTGGCCCTCCGGCGCCCGCGGCGGCGCCTCGCGCCAGTAGAGCGAACCCGCCGCCAGGCAGACCGCCACGCAGGCGGTGGGCAGCAGCGGCAGGTAGCCCCGCGACGAGCCGGGCAGGCTTCCGATGGCGCTCGCCTCCGCCGGCCCGCGCATCCGCCCGTTCTGCCGCATCCGAACCTCCCTGCCGCTCGATGGTGGCAGTGAAGCCTCGCTTTCGGGCCGAAGCGGGGCCGTTTCTTTGCGCTTTCGTGTCCGAGCGCGGATCGCGGAGGGATGGCGCCCGCGTTCCCCCCATCGGGGCCCTCCCGCCCGGGCTCCCCTTGCGGTATGGGGCGGCCTTGCCGTCCTCAGGCCCAACATTTGCGTGATCCGACGCCGCCATGCCCGACCGCGCAGCGCCCCCCCCGGCCTCTCCCGCCCCGGTGACTCCCGCCCCGTCCCCGGGCGAGAGCCTCACCATCGCCGTCGTCGATCCGAGCCGTGCCCGGGCCGCGATCCTGGAAGAGGGCCTGCGCGCCGTCGAGGGCGCCCGGGTGGTGGTGATCCCCGACACCGCCGACCTCCTCGACCGTCTCTCCGCCCTGTCGCCCGACGTGGTGGTGATCCACCTCGAGAGCCCGAGCCGCGACCTCCTGGAGCAGATGTTCGGGGTCTCGCGCCTGGTCGAGCGGCCGGTGGCGATGTTCGTCGACCGCTCCGACGCGCCGATGATGCAGGCCGCCGTCGATGCCGGCATCTCGGCCTACATCGTCGATGGGCTTCGCGCCGAGCGGATCAAGCCGATCATCGAGATCGCGATCCTGCGCTTCAACGCCTTCGCGCGGCTGCAGCGCGAGCTCACCGAGGCGAAGAGCGAGCTCGCCGACCGCAAGCTGATCGAGCGCGCCAAGGGTATCCTGATGAGCGCCAAGGGGCTGACCGAGGACGAGGCCTACAAGCAGCTCCGGCGCAAGGCGATGAACGAGAAGCGCAAGATCGTCGACATCGCCCGCGCCATCGTCACCGCCGCGGACCTGCTCGGATGAGGCTCCAGCTCGGCTACGTCCCGCTCACCGACGCCGCGGTGCTGATCGCCGCGGTCGAGCGCGGCTTCACGGCGGGGGAAGGGCTCGAGGTCGACCTGGTGCCCGAGCCCTCCTGGGCGACCCTGCGCGACCGCCTCGCGCTCGGTGTCCTCGACGGCGCCCACATGCTGGCGCCGCTGGCGCTGGCCTGTCACCTGGGCCTCAGCGGACCTCAGGCGCGCCTGATCGCCCCGGCGGCGCTCGCGCGCAACGGCAACGCCGTGACCCTGTCGCTGCCGCTCTGGCAGGCACTCGATGCCGCATCCGACGCCTTGTCCGACGTCGCCCGCGCGCTCGCCCGCGTCGCCGAGGCCCGCGCCGGGGAGGGGCGACCGCTGACGCTCGCCACCGTCCACCCCTATTCCTCCCACACCTACCAATGGCGGCGCCTGCTGGCGCTCGGCGGCAGCTCGCTCGCGTCGGTCCGCCTCGTGGTGGTGCCGCCGCCCGCCACCGTCGCGGCCCTGGAGAGCGGCCGGATCGACGGGTTCTGCGTCGGCGCGCCCTGGAGCAGCGTCGCGGTCGAGGCAGGCGTCGGCCGCATCGCCGCCCTCGGTGCCGCGATCGCGCCGGGCTGCCCGGAGAAGGTGCTGGCGCTGCCCGCCGAGATGGAGGACCGCGCGGCGCCGCTCCTGCGCGCCCTGAAGCGGAGTGCTCGCTGGTGCGGGGAGCCGGATAATCGCGAGGCGCTGGCCGCCCTGCTCGCCAGCCCGCGCCATCTCGGCCTCGATCCGGCGTTGGTCCTGCGGGGGCTCTCGGGGACGTTGCGGCTCGCGCCGGGCGGGGAGGTGATCGAGGCCGCGGATTACCTCGTCCTCGGCGAGCCCGAACTCACCCCCGACCCGGACGCCCTCGGTTGGATGGTCGAGGAGATGGCGGCGGCGGGGCAGGTCGAGACGGTGTTCGCCGACGCGAATGGACTGTATCGGCCGGACCTGCTGGCGGCGGCGTAACGGCAGTTGGCCTCAAGTCTAAGCCGTCATGGAAAAAGTGCTTTCCTTTCTCTTATGGCATGGCCGTTCGAGGGAGGAAATGGCGCGGGTTTCTCCCTCCCCCTCTGCGGGGGAGGGTGCCCGGCGGAGCCGGGGCAGCGGGACGCAGTCCCGCCGAGAGGGGTGGCACGACGCTGCTCCAAGGGAGCCGTCATGACGCGCGCGACTTCTCCGGACGCGGCGTCCCCTCTCCCGGCTCGCTCCGCTCGCCACCGTCCCCCGCAAAGGGGGGAGGGGAAACCCGCGCCATCTTTTTCCCGGACAGTCCTGCCATGCGGGGAGATGGACTTTCTCTGATCCTCAGCGGGCGGCTAACGCCTCTGCCCACCCTTGCGGTCCTCTGGCCCAGCCCTTGAGCACCACGCCTCCTGCCCATTTCCCCACCCGTCCAGCCTATCATTTGTGCATCGCACCACGCGGCCGATCCGGTGCCGCACGCTTTCCGGCCGAGGTGCGAATCGTTTCAATTCCAGGCACTTGATCGGTCCCCAGGGCAGTTGGCACGAAACCTGCTCTTCCCTTCAGGCCCGTCAGCGTCGACGGGCACTGACCGTCAGCAGAGCCGCTGACCCGAGATCCCCTGTGGGCCCGCTTCAGCGCGGCCGGCGGAAGACCTTGGGCGGCGGCTTTTCGCGTTCGGCATCGGATCAGGCGCCATGGCGGCGCGAGGCTTTGAGGGCGAGTCATCGATGAGCAGCGTTGAGCACACCACGCGTCGCGGCATCCTCAAGGGGGCGGCTGGCGCCCTGTCGCTGGCGGCGGCCGCCCGTGCGGCCCTGCCCGGCGGCGCCTTTGCGCAAGGGACCGGACCGGAGGTGAAGGGCGCCAAGCTCGGCTTCATCGCGCTCACCGACGCCGCCCCCCTCTTCGTCGCCAAGGAGAAGGGCATCTTCGCGAAGCACGGCATGCCCGACGTCGAGGTCCTGAAGCAGGCCTCCTGGGGCACCACCCGCGACAACCTGGTGCTCGGCTCCGAGGGCAACGGCATCGACGGGGCCCACATCCTGACCCCGATGCCCTACCTCATCAGCGCCGGCCGGGTGACGCAGAACAACGTGCCGGTGCCGATGTACATCCTGGCCCGGCTCAATCTCGCCGGCCAGTGCATCTCGGTCGCCAAGGAGCACATGGGCGACAAGGTCGCCCTCGACGCCAAGCCCTTCAAGGCGGCGCTCGAGCGCAAGAAGGCGTCGGGGAAGTCGGTGAAGGCCGCCATGACCTTCCCGGGCGGCACCCACGACCTCTGGATCCGCTACTGGCTCGCCGCCGGCGGCATCGACCCCGACAAGGACATCGAGACCATCGTCGTGCCGCCGCCCCAGATGGTGGCGAACATGAAGGTCGGCACGATGGACTGCTTCTGCGTCTGCGAGCCGTGGAACGAGCAGCTGATCACGCAAGGGATCGGCTACACGGCGCTGACCACCGGCGAGTTGTGGAAGGACCATCCCGAGAAGGCGCTCGGCATGCGCGCGTCCTGGGTCGACAAGTATCCGAACGCCGCCAAGGCCCTGCTCGCCGCCGTGATGGAGGCGCAAGCCTGGTGCGACAAGCCGGAGAACCGCGACGAGCTCGCCGGCATCGTCGCCAAGCGCCAGTGGATCAACGTCCCGGCGAGCGACGTCGTCAAGCGGATGAAGGGTGAGTTCGACTACGGCGACGGCCGCAAGGTCGCAAACAGCCCGCACATCATGAAGTACTGGGCCGACAACGCCTCGTACCCGTACCAGTCGCACGACCTCTGGTTCCTCACCGAGGACATCCGCTGGGGCAAGTTCGACCCCCAGACCGACACCAAGGCCCTCATCGGACGGGTCAACCGCGAGGACATCTGGCGCGAGGTGGCGAAGGGCATGGGCGTCACGGCCCCGGCCTCGACCTCCCGCGGCAAGGAGACCTTCTTCGACGGCAAGGTCTTCGATCCGGCGGATCCCGCCGCCTACCTCGGCAGCCTCGGCATCAAGAAGGTGGCGTGAGATGGCTCTCGGACTAAGCCTCGGGCGCGTCGGCGCCGCCAAGGTGGAGGGCGCGCGCCGCCCCCTCGTCACCCGCGCCGCCCTGAAAGGACTGGGCTTGCGGATCGTGCCGCCGCTCGTCGTGCTGGCGGTGTTCCTGCTACTCTGGGAAGTGCTCTGCGGGCGCCCCGGCGCCGGCCTGCCGCCGCCCTCCCGCGTGGTCACGGAGGCGTGGGAGATCATCGCCCACCCGTTCTACGACAACGGCGGCACCGACAAGGGTCTGTTCTGGCATATCACCGCCAGCCTCCAGCGCGTGGCTTTGGGCTTCACCCTGGCGGTCATCGCCGGCGTGATGCTCGGGACCCTCGTCGGCCAGTCCGAATGGGCGATGCGCGGGCTCGACCCGATCTTCCAGGTGCTGCGGACCATCCCGCCGCTCGCCTGGCTGCCCTTGTCGCTCGCTGCCTTCCGGGACGGCCAGCCCTCGGCGATCTTCGTGATCTTCATCACCTCGATCTGGCCGATCATCATCAACACCGCGGTCGGCATCCGCAACATCCCGCAGGATTACCGCAACGTCGCGGCGGTCTTACGCCTCAACGCCTTCGAGTTCTTCGCCAAGGTGATGCTGCCGTCGGCCGCTCCCTACATCTTCACGGGACTTCGCATCGGCGTCGGCCTGTCCTGGCTCGCCATCGTGGCCGCCGAGATGCTGATCGGCGGCGTCGGCATCGGCTTCTTCATCTGGGATGCCTGGAACTCCTCGCACATCAGCGAGATCATCGTGGCCCTGGTCTATGTCGGGGTGATCGGCTTCGTGCTCGACCGCCTCGTCGCCGGCCTCGGCCACCTCGTCACCCGCGGCACCGCCACGGCCTGAGGGAGCCACCCATGACCCATCTCAGCCTCGAGCAGATCGGCATCAGCTTCACGCGGGCCGGGCGCACCACGGAGGTCTTGCGCGACGTCGACCTGAAGATCGCCAAGGGCGAGTTCGTCTCGCTGATCGGCCATTCCGGCTGCGGCAAGTCGACGGTGCTCAATATCGTGGCGGGCCTGCTCAAGGCCTCGACCGGCGGCGTCCTCCTCGACGGCAAGGAGGTGAACAGCCCCGGCCCCGAGCGGGCGGTGGTGTTCCAGAACCATTCGCTCCTGCCCTGGCTCACCGTGCGCGAGAACGTGGCGCTCGCGGTCGACAAGGTCTTGAGGGCGAAGAAGAGCCGGGCGGAGCGGCGCGACTGGATCGAGCACAACCTCGCGCTCGTCAACATGACCCACGCCGCCGAGAAGCGCCCGCACGAGATCTCCGGCGGCATGAAGCAGCGCGTCGGCATCGCCCGGGCGCTCGCCATGGAGCCGAAGGTCCTGCTGATGGACGAGCCCTTCGGTGCCCTCGACGCCCTGACTCGCGCCCATCTGCAGGACCAGCTGATGGAGATCCACCTGCGGCTGAAGAACACCGTCATCATGATCACCCACGACGTCGACGAGGCGGTGCTGCTCTCCGACCGGATCGTCATGATGACGAACGGGCCCTCGGCCACGATCGGCGAGGTGCTGACGGTGCCGCTCGAGCGGCCGCGCAAGCGCCTCGAGCTCGTCGAGGACCCGACCTACACCCATGCCCGGGCCGAGGTGCTGGAATTCCTCTACGCCCGCCACGCCAAACCCGCGATCGCGGCCTGACGCCCATGACGGACCGCCTCGTCGTCATCGGCAACGGCATGGCCTCGCTCCGCTTCCTGGAGCGGCTGACCGAGGCCGCCCCCGGCCGCTACGCCGTCACCTGCATCGGCGCCGAGCCGGTGGCGGCCTACAACCGGGTGCTGCTGTCGTCGCTGCTCGGCGGCGAGGTCGACGAGGCGGCCTGCACCTTCCGCGGGCTCGACTGGTACGCCGGGCACGGCATCACGCTGGTCACCGGCGCGCCCGCCACCGCCATCGACACCGCGGAGCGGGTCGTGCAGGTCGGCGAGGGGCTGGTGCTCCCTTACGACCAGCTGGTGCTGGCGGTCGGCTCGGTGCCGATCCGGCTGCCGAAGCCCGGCATGGATCTGCCCGGGATCATCACCTTCCGGGATCTCGCCGACGTCGCGGCGATCCGCCGGGCGGCGGTGGCGGGCGCGCGGGCGATCGTGATCGGCGGCGGCCTCCTCGGGCTCGAGGCGGCGGTGGGCCTCGCCCGGCTCGGGGTCGACACCACGCTCCTGCACGTCATGGACCGGCTGATGGAGCGCCAGCTCGACCACGCCGCCGCCGGCCTCGTGCGCGAGGCGATGGAGGCCCGCGGCGTGCGGGTGATCCTGAACGCCGACACCGCCGCGGTCGAGGGCGACGGCAAGGTGGAACGCCTGGTCCTGTCCGACGGCACGGTGCTGCCGGCCGACCTCGTGGTGATGTCGGTCGGCGTGCGCCCCTCGACGGCGCTCGCGGCGAGTGCCGGCCTCGCGGTCGGCCGCGGCATCCGGGTCGACGACGCGATGGCGACCTCGGTGCCGGGGATCTACGCGCTCGGCGAATGCGCCGAGCACCGGGGCCAGACCTACGGCCTCGTCGAACCGGCCTACGAGCAGGCCGAGGTGCTGGCCCGCCACCTCTGCGGGATCGAGGCCGCTTACGCCGGCACCTCGCTCGCGACGAGCCTCAAGGTCTCCGGCCTGCCGGTCTTCTCCGCCGGGGCCGTCGACGTGCCCGAGGGCGCGCAAGCCGTGACCTGGAGCGATCCGGCCGCCGGCCTCTACCGCAAGCTCGTGATCGACGGCGACCGCCTGATCGGCGCGGTCTTCGTCGGCGACGTCGCCGAGCAGGGCTGGTGCAAGTCCCTGATCCGCACCGGCGACCCGATCACCTCCGACGACCGGGACGACCTGATGTTCGGTCGCCCCTCTCCCCAATCCCTCGCAGCGTGAAGGAGCCCGCGATGGCCGACGACTTCGACGCCGAGCAGAAGCGCTACCTCGAAGGCTTCTCCCACGGCATCGCCGCAATCCGCATGACCGGCGGCCTCGCCGGGGGCGGCCCTGCTGCGGCTCCCGCCACCGAGCCGACCGGGCCGGACGCGATCCACATCAAGGCGCAGGACCGCACCGTGAAGGCCGGCGGCAAGCTCGCCGACCAGGAGAAGTGGAAGCGGGCCGAGAACCCCTTCGACGGCCACAACCGCCTGATCGCCGAGGCCGAGACCGGCAAGGCGCCCAAGCCCGAGGACAATTTCCGCTGGCGCTACCACGGCCTGTTCTGGGTCGCGCCGGCCCAGAACTCCTACATGTGCCGCCTGCGGATCCCGAACGGCATCCTGCACCACTGGCAGTTCGCCGGCATCGCCGATCTCGCCGACGCCCATGGCGGCGGCTACAGCCACGTCACGACGCGGGCGAACCTCCAGGTCCGCGAGATCAGCCCTGAGCACGGCCAGCCCTTCCTCGACGGCCTCGTCGATCTCGGGCTCACCGCCCGCGGCGCCGGCGCCGACAACATCCGCAACGTCACCGGCTCGCCGACCGCCGGCATCGACGCCCAGGAACTCCTCGACACGCGCCCGCTCGCCAAGTCCTGGCACAACCACATCCTCAACGACCGCTCGCTCTTCGGCCTGCCGCGCAAGTTCAACGTCGCCTTCGACGGCGGCGGCGTGCTGCCGGTGCTGGAGGAGACCAACGACATCGGGTTCCAGGCGGTCGAGGTGACGGAAGGCGCCGCCATCGAGCCCGGGATCTGGATGCGCTTGGTGCTCGGCGGCATCACCGGCCATCGCGACATCGCCCGCGACACCGGCGTGGTGCTGCGGCCGCGGGAGTGCAACGCCGTCGCCGACGCGATCCTGCGGGTCTTCATCGAGAACGGCGATCGCACCAACCGCAACAAGTCGCGGATGAAGTACGTCCTCGATGCCTGGGGCTACGACAAGTACCTCGCCGCCGTGGAAGACAAGCTCGGCCGCAAGCTGGAGCGGGTCGATCCTTCTCACGTGACGCCGCGCGGCGGCTTCGACCGCTACGCCCATGTCGGTGTGCACAAGCAGGTTCAGCCGGGCCTCAACTGGATCGGCGTGGTGCTCCCGGTCGGCAAGATGACCACCGACCAGATGCGGGCGCTCGCCAAGATCGCGCAGGATTGCGGCGACGGCCAGATCCGCCTGACCGTGTGGCAGAACTTCCTGTTCTCGGGCGTGCCCGACGATCGTGTGGCGGAGGTCGAATCCCGCGTCGCGGGCTTAGGCCTCTCCACCAAGGCGTCGAGCATCCGCGCCGGCCTCGTCGCCTGCACGGGCAACCGCGGCTGCAAGTTCGCCGCCGCCGACACCAAGGGCCACGCGCTCCTCATCGCCGATCACGTCGAGGCGGCCGTGCCGGGGCTCGACGTGCCGGTCAACGTCCACCTCACCGGCTGCCACCATTCCTGCGCCCAGCACTACATCGGCGATATCGGGCTCATCGGCGCCAAGGTGACGGTGAGCGAGGAGGGCGACACCGTCGAGGGCTACGACATCGTGGTCGGCGGCGGCTTCGGCGAGGCGGCCAAGATCGGCACCGAGATCTGGAAGGCCGTGAAGGCCGAGGACTGTCCCGGCCGGGTCGAGACCCTGCTCACCGATTATCTCCACCACCGCACCGGCCCCGACGAGACCTTCCAGGCCTACACCGCCCGCCGCGGGCCGGAGGCCCTGAAGGGGCTGGCGAGCGAACGACTGCTGGAGGCGGCCGAGTAGCCCGCCATTCTCCTCTCCCCGCGGGCGGGGAGAGGGCTGCGTCGCCGTCCAGGCGATGCAGCGAGCCCGCAGGGCGAGGGTGAGGGGGTGCCTCCGGATGAGGCTCCTCCGGAAACACCCCCTCGCCCTCGGCTGACGCCTCGCCGCGTTTCCTGCACGGAGACACGGCCCTCTCCCCGCAACGAAGTCGAGCTCGCCCGACTTCGCTCCTCACCTGCAGATCCCGGGCGAGACCGGGATCTGTGGGGAGAGGAGAAGGCCGGTGCATCACCGGCGGAACGCCACTCTTCTCCGGTAACCCCCGATGACCCAGCACGTCGCTCCCCCGCTCGTCCTGATCCCCGAATCCGCTCCCTTCAACACCGACCAGCGCGCCTGGCTGTCGGGCTACTTCGCGGCCCTGCTCGGGCCGGCGGTCGAGGGCGCGACGGCGCTTCCGGCCGGCGAGGTGCCCGGCGGTCCCGCACTCGCCGACAACGGCGACGCGCCCTGGCACGACCCGTCGATGGGCCTCGACGACCGCATGACGCTCGCCAAGGACCGCTCCGAGCCGCAGAAGCTGATGGCCGCCATGGCCCAGCAGGATTGCGGCCAGTGCGGCTACAACTGCGCCGAGTATGCCAACGCCCTCTTCCTCAAGAAGGAGGAGCGCCTGAACCTCTGCCAGCCGGGCGGCAAGGAGACGCTCCGGATGCTGAAGAAGCTGGAGGCGGAGTTCGGCACCGCCGCTCCCGCCGGCGCAGCCGCTTCCGCGTCCGATGACGCCCCGAAAGCCGAGGCCCCGGTCGGCCCCTACGGCCTCTGCCGCGAGAACCCGGCCGAGGCGGTGTTCCTCTCCCGCCGCCGCCTCAACGCGCCCGGCGGCGAGAAGGAGACCTGGCACGTCGAGATCGATCTGACCGGCACCGGCATCGACTACGTGGTCGGCGATTCGCTGGGCCTGTTTCCCGCCAACGCCCCGGCGCTGGCAGATGCTGTCATCGCCGAGCTCGGCGCCCGGCCGGAGCGGGTCATCGCGACGAAGCTCGGCGAGAAGACCCTGCGCGATCACCTGCTCACCAACTACTCGCTCGGCGGCGCCCCCGACGGGCTGTTCCAGCTCCTCTCGCTCCTCACCTCCGGCGCGCAGCGCAAGAAGGCCCAGGCGCTGAGCGCCGGCGAGGACCCGGACGGCGATGCGGCCTATCTCGACGTGCTCGGCGCCCTTCACAAGTTCCCTGGCGCCCGGCCCGACGCCGAGGTCTTCCTCGAAGCCCTCGACGAATTGCAGCCGCGGCTCTACTCGATCTCGTCCTCGCCCAAGGCCGATCCGGGCCGGGTCTCGCTCACCGTCGACGCGGTGCGCTACAGCCACCGTTCGCGCTTGCGCCTCGGCGTCGCCTCGACTCATCTCGGCGAGCGCCTGGCCGAGACCGCCACGGTGAAGGTCTACCTGCAGAAGGCCCACGGCTTTGGCCTGCCTTCCACGCCCGAGACCCCGGTGATCATGGTCGGCCCCGGCACCGGTGTCGCGCCGTTCCGCGCCTTCCTGCGCGAGCGCGCCGCCACCGCGGCGCCGGGCCGGAACTGGCTGTTCTTCGGCCACCAGCGCCAGGCCTCGGACTTCTTCTACCGCGACGAGCTCAACGGCCTGAAGGACCAGGGCGTGCTGACCCGCCTGTCGCTGGCCTGGTCGCGCGACGGGGGCGAGAAGACCTACGTCCAGGACCGGATGCGCGAGAACGGCCGCGAGCTGTGGCGCTGGCTGGAGGAGGGCGCCCATTTCTACGTCTGCGGCGATGCCAAGCGCATGGCCAAGGACGTCGAGCGGGCGATCATCGACGTGGCGGCGAGCCACGGCGGCAAGAGCCCGGACGAGGCGGTGGCGTACCTCGCGGCGCTGAAGAAGGCGAACCGGTACCAGGCGGACGTGTACTGAGGGCGGTCAGCCAAGGCTGCCCTCCTTCCTACTCGCAACCTCATCCTGAATGCCGGAGCGCAGTGGAGGCCTCGAAGGAGGGCTCCAGAACTCTCCGAGACTCCTGGAGCCCTCCTTCGAGGTCGGTCGATCAAGGATCGACCAACACTTCAGGATGAGGTCGTGGGTGGGAAGCACTGAAGCGGGACGGCACCATCGACACCGATCGGGAGATCGCTGCCGTTCTCGACGTCACCCTGGACGATCTGCTCGGGTGAATTGCGAGCCGCCGGAGGCACGTCGCGGCTCGAACATTGCATACCGACCCTCACCGGCCCCACCCACCCCACGCCCGGCGAAAGGCTCCCGCGATGAACCTGCACGTGCCGGCCCTCACTCCCGAGGCCCCCCCCGTCCGGACCACCTGCCCGTATTGCGGCGTCGGCTGCGGCGTGCTCGCCCGGCCGGACGGCCAGGGAGGCGCGAGCGTCGCGGCCGATCCGCAGCATCCGGCGAATTTCGGCCGGCTGTGCTCGAAGGGCTCGGCGCTCGGCGAAACCCTCTCCCTCGACGACCGGCTGCTGCACCCGGAGATCGCCGGGCGGCGGGCGAGCTGGGACGAGGCGCTCGACGCCGTGGCCGAGGGCTTCCGGCGCACGATCGCGGCGCACGGGCCGGAATCGGTGGCGTTCTATCTCTCGGGCCAGTTGCTCACCGAGGATTACTACGTCGCCAACAAGCTCGCGAAGGGCTTCATCGGCACGCCCCACGTCGACACCAACTCGCGCCTGTGCATGTCGTCCTCGGTGGCGGCCCACCGCCGCGCCTTCGGCTCCGACACGGTGCCGGGCTGCTACGAGGACCTCGACGAGGCCGACCTCCTGGTGCTGGTCGGCTCCAACACCGCCTGGTGCCACCCGATCCTGTTCCGGCGCATGCTCGACGCGCGGGAGAAGCGCGGCACCAGAATCGTCGCCATCGATCCCCGCATGACCCAGACCGGCGAGGAGGCCGATCTCTTCCTCGGCATCCGGCCCGGCACCGACACCGCGCTGTTCTCCGGCCTCCTGGTCCACCTCGCGGACAATGGCGCCCTCGATCCGCGCTACATCGCCGAGCACACCGCCGGCTTCGAGCCGGCCCTGGAGCGCGCCCGCCAGATCGCCCCGACGGTTCCCGCGACGGCTGCCGCCACCGGCCTGAGCGAGGCCGAGGTCGAGACCTTCTTCACGCTGTTCCGCACCACGCCGCGGGTCGTCACCGCGACCTCGCAGGGGGTGAACCAGTCGGCGCAAGGCACCGACAAGGCCAACGCGATCATCAACTGCCACCTCGCCACCGGCCGCATCGGCCGGCCCGGCATGGGGCCGTTCTCGCTCACCGGCCAGCCCAACGCCATGGGCGGGCGCGAGGTCGGCGGGCTCGCCAACATGCTGGCCGCCCACATGCACTTCACGCCGGAAGAGGTGGACCTGGTGCGCCGGTTCTGGGCCGCGCCGAACATCATCACCGGCGAGGGCCTGAAGGCGGTGCAGCTCTTCGAGGCGATCGAGCGCGGCAAGATCAAGGCGCTCTGGGTGATGGGCACCAACCCCGCCGTCTCGATGCCCCGGGCCGACCGGGTGCGGGCGGCGCTCCAGAAGCTCGACACCTACGTGGTCTCCGAGGTAGTGGCGAACACCGACACGGCGCGGGCGCGCAACGCGATCCTGCTGCCGGCCCTCGCCTGGGGCGAGAAGGACGGCACGGTGACCAATTCCGAGCGCCGCATCTCGCGCCAGCGCGCCTTCCTGAAAGGCCCGGGCGAGGCGCGGGCCGATTGGTGGATCATGGCCCAGGTGGCCAAGCGCCTCGGCCACGCCAAGGCCTTCGCCTGGCCGAGCGCGGCGGCGGTGTTCCGCGAGCACGCCGCCCTGTCGGAGTTCGAGAACCGCGGCAGCCGCGACTTCGACCTCGGCGGGCTCGCCGACATCACGGATGCCGCCTACGACGCCGCCGCCCCGGTGCAGTGGCCGCTGACCCGCAAGGCCAGGGCGCCGCAGACGCGCTTCTTCGCCAATGGCGGCTTCTACACCCGCGACCGCAAGGCCCGCTTCGTCGCGGTGCAGAAGCCGGCCCTCGCGCAAGCCGTCAGCGACGCGCTGCCGTTGCGCCTCAATACCGGCCGGGTGCGCGACCACTGGCACACGCTCACCCGCACGGGGAAGAGCCCGCGCCTCTCGGCCCATCGCGCCGTGCCCTTCGTCGAGGTCCACCCCGACGACGCCGCGACCGCGGGCCTGACCGACGGCGACCTCGCCCGGGTGCGCACCGCCCACGGCGCGGCGGTGCTCGAAGTGATGGTGACGCCCGGCGCGCAACCCGGCGTGCTGTTCGCGCCGATGCACTGGAGCGAGGCCAACACCTCGGACGGCCGCGTCGGCGCGCTGGCGCAAGGAGCCGTCGACCCGGTCTCGGGCCAGCCCGAGCTCAAGGCGACCCCGGCCTCGATCGCCGCCGAGCCCTACCGCTCCCGCGGCTACCTCATCACCCGCGAGACCGTGGCGGCGCCGTACGGCTGGTGGTGGGCGCGGGCGAGCCTGGAGGGCGCGACCGGCCTGATCTTCGCCGCCCAGGACGGCGTGCCCGAGGCCGCCGCCCTGATGCGCGAGACCTTCCCGGGCGCGACCTTCAGCGAGTACGCCGACCCGGCCCGCGGCCGCTACCGCGCCGCCGCCTTCCGGGACGGGCGGCTGCTCGGCGTGCTGGCCCTGGCGCCGGCGGCCGAGCGCCCGACCTGGGACGCCGCCAAGGCGTTCTTCCGCACCCAGGAACTGCTGGAGCCCGCGGCCCGCCGCGCCCTGATCTCGGGACGGGCCGCGAGCGCCGGCACCGGTCCGCTCGTCTGCGCCTGCCATACGGTCGGGATCGACACGATCCGGGGGGTGATCCGGGGCGGGGCGCACGGGGTCGAGGCGGTGGGGTCGGCGTGCAAGGCCGGCACCAATTGCGGCTCGTGCATCCCTGAGATCCGCAAGCTGCTGGCCGCCGAACTTGCGCCCGCTTCCGCATAGGGGCATCTGATGACGCAGGACTTCCCGAGACTCGTGTCAGAAACCCACCGTCCCATGCGTACCCCCCGTGCTCCCCGCGAGACCCGTTCCCCGGGGCTCGAGCCCCTGGCCGTGCTCCCGGTCTTCGTGACGCTCACGGGCAAGCGCGCGGTGCTCGCCGGGGCCAACGGGGGGGCGGCCTGGAAGGTGAAGCTGCTCGCCGCCGCCGGCGCCCATGTCGACGTGTTCGCCCCCGAACCGACCGAGGAGATGCGCGGCGCTCCCGCCGAGGCCGTCGCCGGCAAGGTGGTGCTGCACGAGCGCGACTGGTCGCCGGCCGACCTGGAGGGGGCCGCCTTCGCCATCGCGGCCTTCGAGGACGAGGGCGAGTGCGCGTGCTTCGTCGGCGCCGCTCGCGCCGCCGGCGCCATCGTCAACGCCATCGACCGGCCGCATCTCTGCGACGTCTCGTTCGGCGCCATCGTCAACCGCTCGCCCCTCGTCGTCGGCATCTCGACGGAGGGCGCGGTCCCGGTCTTCGGCCAGACCGTGCGGGCCCGCATCGAGGCGATGCTGCCTTCGGGCTTCAAGGCCTGGGTGGCGGCCGCCCGCGACTGGCGCGCCGAGGTCGGCGCCCGCTACCCCGTCTTCGGCGAGCGCCGGGCCTTCTGGGAGCGCTTCACCGACCGCGCCTTCGCCAACCCGGAGCGGGCGCCGGTCCGGTCCGACCTCGACGCGCTGATCGCCGAGAGCGACGTCGCGCCGACCGGCGGCAGCGTCGTCCTGGTCGGAGCCGGTCCGGGCGATGCCGAGCTCCTGACCCTCAAGGCCCTCCGCGCCCTGCGCAGCGCCGACGTGATCCTCTACGACGACCTCGTCGCACCCGAGATCCTGGATTACGCCCGGCGCGAGGCCCGCACGATGCTGGTCGGCAAGACCGGCCACGGCCCGTCCTGCCGCCAGGACGACATCAACGCCCTGATGGTGTCGCTGGCGAGGAGCGGAAAAAGGGTGGTGCGGCTCAAGTCCGGCGACCCCCTGGTCTTCGGCCGGGCCGGCGAGGAGATCGACGCCTGCCGGGAGGCGGGCATCCCGGTCACCGTGGTGCCCGGCGTCACGGCGGCGCAAGGGGCGGCGGCCTCGCTCGGCGTCTCGCTCACCCACCGCGACGCGGCGCGGCGCCTGCAATACGTCACCGGCCACGACCGCCGCGGCACCCTGCCGGACGACCTCAACTGGGCCGCGCTCGCCGACCCCACCGTCACGACGGTGATCTACATGCCCAAGCGCACCATGCGCGCCCTGCTGGGACAGGCCGTGGCCGAGGGCCTGCCGCCGGCGACGCCCGCCCTCGTGGTGTTCAACGCCACCCGCCCCGACCAGGCGGTGGTGCAGGGTCAGGCCCGCGACCTCGCCGACCGGGTCGCGGCGGCGGGGCTGGAGGGACCCGCGATCGTGATGGTGGGCAATGCGCTCGGGCGGGCCGAGCGCGAGGCGGTGGTCGCCGAGGCGCTGGCCTCGGCGGCGCAGTAGAGGATCGGGCGCCCCGGCGACCCCGGGGCGCCTCGGATTTTACCGCCGCTCGTAGAGCAGCCGCGCCCGGATCGTCCCGTCGATGGCGCGCAGCTCCTCGAGCAGGGCCTCCGGATCGACGTCGGTCGCGTCGGTCTCGACCACGACGTAGCCGACCTCGCCGTCGGTCTGGTAGAACTGCGCCGCGATGTTGATCTGCTTGCGGGCGAAGGTCTCGTTGAGGCGCCCGAGCATGCCCGGCAGGTTGCGCTGCACGTGGATGAAGCGCAGGCCGGTCGGCCGGGCCGGCAGCTGCACCTGCGGGAAGTTCACCGCGCCGACCGTCGAGCCGATATCCGAGTAGTCGACGAGCTTGCGGGCCACCTCGGCGCCGATGCGCTCCTGCGCCTCCTCGGTCGAGCCGCCGACATGCGGGGTGAGGATGACGTTCTCCAGCCCCTGGAGCGGCGAGTTGAAGCGCTCGCTGTTCGATTTCGGCTCGACCGGGAACACGTCGACGGCCGCTCCCCGCAGGTGCCCGTCCTTCAAGGCCGAGGCCAGGGCGTCGAGGTCGACCACCGTGCCGCGGGAATTGTTGATGAGGTACGAGCCCGGCTTCATCGCCCGGATCTCGGCCTCGCCGATCATGTTGTTCGTCGAGGCGGTCTCGGGCACGTGCAGCGAGACCACGTCGCTCTGGGCGAGCAGCGCGTTCAGGCTCTCGACCGGCTCGGTGTTGCCGTGGCGCAGGCGGTCGGTGAGATCGTGGAAGATCACCCGCATGCCCATACCCTCGGCGAGGTTCGAGAGCTGCGAGCCGATATTGCCGTAGCCGACGATGCCGAGCGTCTTGCCGCGCACCTCGAACGAGCCGTTCGCCGACTTGTCCCAGCCGCCGACATGGGCCGAGACCGAGCGCGGCACGATGCGGCGGAGCAGCATCACGATCTCGCCGATGACGAGCTCGGCCACCGAGCGGGTGTTGGAGAACGGCGCGTTGAAGACCGGGATGCCGCGCCGGCGCGCCGCGTCGAGGTCGACCTGGTTGGTGCCGACCGAGAAGCAGCCCACCGCCATCAGGCGGTCGGCGGCCTCGAAGGCGGCCTCGTCGAGCTGGGTGCGCGAGCGGATGCCGAGGATGTGGACGCCCTTGAGGGCCTGGTGCAGGTCGGCCGGGTCGAGGGCCTTGGCCAGCCGCGTGACGGTGACGTAGCCGGACGCCTCGAGCAGCGACACCGCGCTGTCGTTGATGCCTTCGAGCAGCAGGACGCGAATCTTGTCCTTGGGCAGTGAGAGCTTGTCGGCCATGGCGGTCTTCTTGGAAACGGGGGCCGGATACCGCGGGAGGTGCGGACCGGTCGCCGCGACCGATAGGAGAGCGCGCGACGCAACGCAACATGGGGGTCGAGTCCGTGCGCCTGCTCACGCGCAGGGCAGTGCTGCGCCTGCCGCGCGGGCATTCCCATTCGACCGGCAGGGCGACCCCGTGCCCCCTTGCAGGACGAGGCGGGCGGTGGTCCACCGACCTCTGCCCTTCATTCAGGACCGTCCGGGGGAAAGAAAGAGCGCGGGTCTCCCCTCTCCCGAGTGGGAGAGGGGAGACCCGCGCTCGATCTTCAAAGGGTTTTGTCCCGGACGGCCCCGCCCTCTCACGGGAAGCCAGGAAGACACCGCCGATGCCCCTCACGCCCCGGATGCGCCGCGCCGCGATCCCGCTCCTCGTCTTCGTCCTCGGCCTCGCGGTATTGGGCCTCGCCGCCAGCCTGATGCTCGGCCGGCCCGTCACCACCGGCACCAGCGCCGTCGGCGGACCGTTCACCCTGGTGAACCAGGACGGCCGCACCGTCAGCGACCGGGACTTCGCCGGCAAGCCGCACCTGGTGTTCTTCGGCTTCACCCACTGCCCGGACATCTGCCCGACGACCCTGCAGCAGATCTCGGACGTGCTGGCGGCGCTGGGGCCGAAGGGCCGCGACGTGAAGGCCCTGTTCGTCACCGTCGATCCCGAGCGCGACGACCCGAAGGCGCTGAAGGAGTACCTGTCGAGCTTCGATCCGCGCATCGTCGGGCTGACCGGCTCGCCCGAGGCGGTGGCCGCCACCGTGAAGGCCTACCGGGCCTACAGCCGCAAGGTGCCGCTGAAGGAGGGCGACTACACGATGGAGCACACGGCGCTCGTCTACATCATGGACGGGCGCGGCC
The DNA here is from genome assembly GCF_003173755.1 of Methylobacterium terrae. Classification (NCBI taxonomy): domain Bacteria; kingdom Pseudomonadati; phylum Pseudomonadota; class Alphaproteobacteria; order Hyphomicrobiales; family Methylobacteriaceae; genus Methylobacterium; species Methylobacterium terrae. The sequence continues at coordinate 4,132,642 of NZ_CP029553.1, read as the reverse complement.
ACTTCGTCGGCTCGCTCAATCTGATGCGCCCGGCGCAGGACGCCGCCGACGAGGTGGCGCGCCAGCTCTGAGCCCGGGAACCCCGAGCCTCACGCCCGCCGCTTCATCGCCCCGGTGCGGGAGGTGGCAGCGAGGCCGTGCTCGGTCTTGTTCCAGCGGTAGGGCGCGAGCAGCAGCTCGACGAGGCCGAGCCAGGCCGCCAGGCTGACGAGGCCGTAATAGACCGGCAGCATCAGCACCCAGGGGGCGAGCCCGGGCCAGCCCCGCCGCCGGCAGCCGACGAGGGGCGGCCACCCCATCGCCACGAGCCCCGCCAGGAAGACGGCGGCGCCGGTCCCCGTCACCAGGTTGGCGAGGACGTCCGGCACCGCCGGCAGCGGCCCGGCGGCGACGTGCCAGGCCGCGAGCGCGATCCCGAACGGGTAGGCGAGGGCGCAGACCACCGTGCCGGGCACCATCGCGACGGCGCAGAGCAGGCCGAGGGGGCCGAGGCGCCGGAGCGCCCGGACCGGGTGTCGGCTGTGGGTGATCGTGGTCTGGACGAAGCCCTTCATCCAGCGGACGCGCTGGCGCAGCCACGGGCGGAAGGCGGCGGGGGCCTCCTCCAGGGTCGCGAGCGGCAAATCGCCGACCCGGTACCCGGCGAGCGCGAGGCGCAGGCCGAGATCGGCGTCCTCGGTGACGTTCCAGGCGTCCCAGCCGTACAGCTCGCGCAAGATCTGCGTGCGGAAATGGGTGGTGGTGCCGCCGAGCGGCACCGGCAGGTGCGCCGCCGTCAGCAGCGGCAGGACCACGTCGAACAGGGCCGCGTATTCGAGGGTGAAGCAACGGGTGATCCAGGAATCCTCGGTGTTGTCGATCACCAGCCGGCCCTGCAGGCAGGCGAGCCTCCCCGGGCCGGCGCGGAACAGGGCGGCGGCGGCCCTGAGCTGGCCCGGATCCGGCACGTCCTCGGCGTCGTAGACCACGAGATGCGCGCCGCGGGCGAGCGGCAGGGCGACGTTCAGGGCCCGCGGCTTGGTGCGCGGCAGCCCGGCCGGCGCCGTCACGATCTCGAACCGGGCCGGCAGCGGCAGGGCGCGAAGCGCCGCGGCCGTCGCCGCGTCGTCGGCCTCGATCACGAATTTCAGGTCGAGCTTCGAGGCCGGGTAGTCGAGGCGGGCGAGCGCGCTCACCAGCCGCGGCACCACCCCGGTCTCGCGGTAGAGCGCCACCAGCACGGTGTAGACCGGCAGCTCGGCGTCCGGCACGGGGGCGAGCGCCGGCAGGGGATCGGGCCGCAGCAGCGGCGCGGCGAGGCGGAAGACGATCACCGCCAGGACGGCCGCGTTGAGGAGCGCGAGGGCGATGAGCTGCAGCCAGGACGCGGCGTCGAGGAGAAGCAGGGCGGCGGAAAGCCCGAGCATCAGGGCGAGGATCTGCCCCGGATGCAGGCCCGGACGATAGGCCCAGTCGGGTGCGCGCACCTCCAGCGCCTCGGCGGCCCGGGCCGCGGCGCGGGGACCGGCGGTGCCGAGCACCGCCGCCGCGAGCGCCGCCGGCGTGGTGAGCACTGCTCCCGGCGGCGCACCCGCGACGAGGAGCGCGCCGACAGCCGCGGGCGGCGGAGCGAGGAAGACCTCGCCGCGCGCGCCGATCGCGGCGCCGAGACGGATGTCGTCGGGAAAGCGGGCCCCGGGATGCAGGGCGAGGCCGTCGCCGCGGAACGGCCGGCCGAGCGCCCGGGCGAGGGCGGCGTAATAGTCGGCCTCGCTCATCAGTCCGGCCCGCAGCAGGGCCGCCACCGGTTCCGTGCCCTCCCGCCGGGCCAGGGCGGCGGCGTGGCGCACGAGCCCGAGATCGACGCCCTGGCCGAGCAGGAAGGCGAGCTCGCCCGGCAGCGTGACGGCGGCGCCGTGCGGGGACCGGACCTCGACGAACATCGCGGGCCTTCCGAAGTTGCCGGCTCCCCCCGGCGGGGGTTCGTGATACGAGAGCCTATGGCTCTCCCCGTCCCCGCGACAGCGTCGCGCCTCCTTGCTGGCGGATTCCGTGCAACCGTGGCGCGGATGCTGCAGCGTCAGCTGCGCGGCACGATGGCAGCCCTGCTGATCCTGGCCGCCGGTGCGGTCCCGGCGACGTCGCCGGCCGCCGCCGAGGCGGTGACGATCCCGAACTTCTGGAACCCCCGCGCCCGGCTGGAGCGGCCGGAGCCGCCGCAGACCACCCGGCCGGTCCGCTTCCTCACCGACGACGAGTACCCGCCGCTGCACTTCGCCGGGCCGGACGGCAACCCGACGGGTTTTTCCGTCGAGCTCGCCCGGGCGGCGTGCGAGAAGCTCGGCCTGACCTGCACCGTGCAGGTGCGCCGGTTCGACACCCTCCTCGACGCGCTCCAGGCCAACCAGGGCGACGTGGTGGCGGCCGCCGTTCCGCTCAACCCCTCCCTGCGCGTCGGGCACCGCGCGACCCGGCCGTATTTCCGCTGGCCCGCCCGCTTCGCGGTGCGCGGCGACAAGGGGCTGCCCGCCCCCGACGTGAAGGCGGTCGCCGAGCACCCGACCGGGGTGGTCTCGGGCACCGCGCACGAGGCCTATCTGCGCCGCTTCTTCCACGTCGAGCCGAAGACCTACCCGGACCTCGCCACCGCCGAGGCGGCCCTGCGCCGGGGCGAGATCGAGTACCTGTTCGGCGACGGGCTGGCGCTGGCGCTCTGGATCGGCGGCACCGACGCGGCCGGGTGCTGCGCGTTCGTCGGCGGCGACTACCTGGAGAACCGCTACTTCGGCGAGGGCATCGGCTTCGTCACCCGCAAGGAGGACGAGGTCCTGGCCCGCGCCCTCGACGACGCGCTCCAGCGCCTGTGGGACGAGGGCAAGTACGCCGAACTGTACCTGCGGTTCTTCCCGGTGAGCCCGTTCTGAGCCGACGCGTCATCCGAAATCCGACGGATGGCTTCGCAATGCGGATTTCGGCCGCGCTCATGCGTGTGGAGCCTTCGGCTCCACCGCGCGGGCTTGCGATACCATTCCCGGAAGGAATCGTCCGGAACTGCGATCAGACCCTCGGCATCCGCGGCACGAACGGATGCGTGCTCGACAGCCCGCCATCGACGCTGAGCGCCTGGCCGTTGACGTACGAGGCCTCGTCGCTCGCCAGGAACACCGCCGCGGCAGCGACCTCCTCCGGCAGGCCCGCCCGGCGCGAGGGGTTGAGCTGGCCGATGCGATCCTGTTTGCCCTTCGCCCGCGCGGCGGCGAACAGGCCAGCCGTCATGCCGGTCTCGATCAGGCCCGGGCAGACGGCGTTGATCCGCAAGCCCGAGCCCGCGAAGGCGTCGGCCGCGGTCTGGACCAGGCTGATCACCCCGGCCTTGCTGGCGCTGTAGGCGGCGCCCGCCGCGTTGGCGCGCAGGCCCGCGACGGAGGCGGTGCAGACGATCGCCCCGCCGCCGTGGCGCAGGAGCAGGGGACCCCCGTGCTTGATCGCCAGGAAGGCGCCGATCAGGTTGACCCGCAGGACCTCCTCCCAGAGCGCGACGCTCTGCTCGGTGAACGGCACGGTGCCGCCGCCGATCCCCGCATTGGCGTGGATGGCGTCGAGCCGGCCGAAGGCCCGCTCGGCGGCGCCGAGGAAGCCGGTCACGTCGGCCTCGCGGCCGGCATCGCCTGCGAGCGCGAGCGCCCGGCCGCCCTGCGCCGCGATCAGCGCCGCACTCTCCTCGACCCCGGCCGCGTCGCGGTCGACCAATGCGACCGCCGCGCCCTCGCGGGCAAACAGCAGGGCGGAGGCGCGGCCGATGCCGCTGCCGGCGCCGGTGACGAGGACCGCCTTGTCGGTGAACCGTGCCATCGTGCCCTCACGCGACCGTGTAGCCGCCATCGATCACCAGCACCTGGCCGGTATGGTAGGCCGACGCCCCGCTCATCAGGTAGACGGCGATGCCGCCGAAATCCTCCGGCCGGCCGAAGCGGCGGGCGGGGATGCGCGGCAGGTTGAAGGTCACGAACTTCTCGTTCGCCATCAGGCCCGCCGTCATGTCGCTCTCGATCCAGCCCGGCAGGATCGCGTTGGCGGTCACGTCGTAACGGGCGAGCTCGACCGCGAGCGCGCGGACCATCGCGTTGAGCGCCCCCTTGGTGGCCCCGTAATGCTCGTTGCGGGCCGCCCCGAGGAGCGAGGCGACGCTCGACGTGGCGACGAGCCGCCCGAAGCCGTCGCCGCTGCCGGCTCGCTCGGCCATGTGCCGGGCGGCGACCTGGAAGCTCGCCACCACCCCGTCGAGGTTGACCGCGAAGGTGCGCCGCCACTCGTCCGCGCCCCGCTCCAGGAACGAGCGCCGCCCGCCTCCCGCTACGCCGGCATTGGCGAACATCCCGTCCACCCGGCCGAAACGCGCGAGCGTCGCGTCGAAGGCGCGCTGCACCGCATCCGCGTCGGCGACGTCGCAGGTCTCCGCCGCGACCGGGCTGCCCGCGGTGGCGAGGCGCTCCAGCGCGCGGCGGTTCTTCTCCCCGTCGCGGCCCCAGATCGAGACCGCGCAGCCGGCCGCGGCGAGAGCCTCGGCCATCCCGAGCCCGATGCCGCCATTGCCGCCGGTGACCACCGCCACCCGGCCGGTGAGATCGAACAAGCCCGCCGAAGGTCTGTCGGTCATGGGTCCTCCCATGCGCCGACCTTCCTTGGGATCCGCGGACGCGATGGTCGCGGATGGGGCGGCGCTGACGCTGAGCCTTCCCGAAAGAAGCCGGCGGGGCAAGCCGGCTCGTGCCGCGTCGCCCTTGCCCGGTCTCCTGGCTCTCCCTATCATCAAGCTGGAGCCGAAGGTGCAAGGCGATGCGATCGACCGTGAAAACGGGCCACACGGCGCTCCTCGACGATGCGCGCGGCGCCGGCCTGCTCGGGGATCCCACCGAGCAATTGAGCTTCGAGGCGCCTGCAGCCCTCGTAGAGGCTGCCATGCGCGCGACGGGGATCTCCTCCGTCCAGGAACTCGGCCTCGTAGCCTTGTCGGCTTTGGCATGCCCGGACCCCGTGGCCGACATCCTCAAGAGGCTGCGGGGAAACCTCGGCGAATACCACTCGCTTGACTTCTGATCTCCGCGCGCTTCTCCGGCGCCGGAAGCCGGAGAAGCGACAAACTCGGCTTGCTCAACGTCCTCGCGAGATGCTGGAATCGATCGCAGATCTCGGTCCCCGGTCCCAGTTGCCTCTCCTCCTCGATACCAACGTCTATATCCTGGATGCCAGCGGCAGGCTTCCCGGGTCGGTTGCGACATTCATCGAGCGGTCACGGCTGTTCCACTGCGCGATTTGCCTCTCCGAAATCGCAACCGGGATCGCCAACGCCGCTTCGGCGCGCGGCTGGGGCGCTATCCGCGACCATTATGCAGCCGTGTTCGCGGCCATTCCGGCAAGCCGCCTGCTGGTGCCCGATGCGGAGGTCTGGATCGATGCCGGCCTCATCTCTGGCACGCTTGCTCGCGTGCAGGATTTCCAACGCGCGCAACGGAAGGAATGCCTGAACGACGCGTTGATCTTCTTGACGGCCGCGCGCGCCGGCATTCCCGTACTGACCGCGGACCGCGGACCGCGGCGACTACGACCTGATCCAGCAACTTGCGCCGGAAGGCCGGTTCATCTCGTTCGATGTCTGACGATCTTCTGCCGGCGTGACCATTCCGTCCGTCAACCGCCAACGCTTCGCTCGTGGCACACGCATGGGTCACCCGCACAACCCCGCCTTGCGCTCGGCCTTGCCCGGCCAAATCTTGAACGCCAGCAGGGGACACGCACTCACAACCTCCGGGATCCGCCGATGCCGCCACTCTCGATCCTCGACCTCGCGCCGATCCCGCAGGGGTCCACGCCCGGCGACGCGTTGCGCAACACCCTCGATCTGGCGCAGCACGCCGATCGCTGGGGCTTCACCCGCTACTGGGTGGCCGAGCACCACAACATGACGGGCATCGCCAGCGCGGCGACCTCGGTGGTGGTGGGCTACATCGCCGGGGGCACGCACCGCATCCGGGTCGGGGCGGGCGGCATCATGCTGCCGAACCACTCGCCGATGGTGATCGCCGAGCAGTTCGGCACCCTCGCCGAGCTCTATCCGGGCCGCATCGATCTCGGCCTCGGCCGCGCGCCCGGGACCGACCAGCGCACGCTGCGGGCGCTGCGCCGCGATCCGGCGGCCTCCGACCACTTCCCGCAGGACGTGCTGGAGCTCCAGACCCTGCTCGGGCCGCTCGATGCCGGGCGGGTGATCCAGGCGGTGCCGGGGACGGGCACCAACGTGCCGTTGTGGATCCTCGGCTCGAGCCTGTTCGGGGCGCAGCTCGCGGCGATGCTCGGCCTGCCTTACGCCTTCGCCTCGCATTTCGCGCCCGACGCGCTGATGCAGGCGCTCGAGGTCTACCGCGCCCGCTTCGAGCCCTCGGGCCAGCTGGCGAAGCCCCACGCCATGGTCGGCGTCAACGTGATCGCGGCGGAGACCGACGGCGAGGCGCGCCGCCTCTTCACCTCGGCGCAGCAGGCCTTCACCAACATCTTCCGGGGCACCCGCGGCCAGCTGCCGCCGCCGATCGACGACATCGAGGCCTACTGGTCGGGCCACGAGAAGGTGCAGGCCTCCGGCATGCTCGCCTGCTCGGTGGTCGGCTCGGCCGAGACGGTGCGCCGCGGCCTCGACGCGATCGCGGCCCGCACGGGGGCCGACGAGCTGATGGTGGCCGCCGCGATCTACGACCACCGGGCGCGCTTACGCTCCTACGAGATCCTGGCGGACATCATGGCCGGTCCGCGGGCGGCCGGGGCGCCGGCACGCGAACCCGCGCACGCATAACGAATCGCCTCGCGTTGACCCTCGGGAGCGCGGCCCATAGGGTGCCGGGCTCCCTTCACGCTCACCGGAAGGCCGCCTCGTCGCGGCCTCGAACCTCATGCCCGCATTCAGCATCGATCCCGCCCTGGCGGAGGCCGCCGCCTCCGCGTCCGCCTGGCCCTTCGAGGAGGCGCGCAAGCTCGTCGCCCGGCTGGAACGGACGGGCAAAGGCGAGGTGCTGTTCGAGACCGGCTACGGTCCCTCGGGCCTGCCGCATATCGGCACCTTCGGCGAGGTCGCCCGCACCTCCATGGTGCGCCACGCCTTCCGCACGCTGACCAACGACAGCATCCCGACCCGCCTCGTCGCCTTCTCGGACGACATGGACGGCCTGCGCAAGGTGCCGGAGAACGTGCCGAACAAGGCGCTGCTGGCGGAGAACCTCAACAAGCCACTGACCGCGGTGCCGGACCCGTTCGGCACCCATGACAGCTTCGGCGCCCACAACAACGCCGAGCTGCGCCGCTTCCTCGATTCGTTCGGCTTCGAGTACGAGTTCCTGTCGGCGACCGAGTGCTACCGCTCGGGCCGCTTCGACGCGACGCTCCTGCGGGTGCTGGAGCGCTACGACGCCGTGATGGCGGTGATGCTGCCGTCCTTGCGCGCCGAGCGCTCGGCCTCCTACTCGCCGTTCCTGCCGCTCCACCCGGTCACCGGGCACGTGATGCAGGTGCCGATCGACGAGGTGAAGGTGTCCTCGGGCACCATCGTGTGGCGCGATCCCCAGACGGGCGAGGCCTACGAGACCCCGGTCACCGGCGGCCACGCCAAGCTGCAGTGGAAGCCCGACTGGGCGATGCGCTGGGTCGCGCTCGGCGTCGATTACGAGATGGCCGGCAAGGACCTGATCGATTCGGTCAAGCTCTCCGGGCAGATCGCCCGGGCGCTCGGCGCCGAGCCGCCGGAAGGCTTCAACTACGAGCTGTTCCTCGACGAGAAGGGCCAGAAGATCTCGAAGTCGAAGGGCAACGGGCTCACCATCGACGAGTGGCTGGCCTACGGCACGCCCGAGAGCCTGGCTCTGTTCATGTACAACAAGCCGCGGGAGGCCAAGCGTCTGCACTTCGACGTCATCCCGCGGCACGTCGACGACTACCTGTCCTTCCTGGAGAAGTTTCCGGGCCAGGAACCGAAGCTGAAGCTCGGCAACCCGACCTGGCACCTGCACGCCGGCACCCCGCCGGAGCCGGAGCGGGTGGGGAATAGCGGGGCGATCCCGTTCGCGATGCTGCTCAACCTCGTGGCGGTGGCCAATGCCGAGGATCCGGCGGTGCTGTGGGGCTTCATCCGCCGCTACGCGCCCGAGGCCTCGCCCGAGACGCATCCGCGCCTCGACCGTCTGGTCCACCACGCCGTGCGCTACTTCCGCGATTTCGTGCGCCCGGCCAAGACCTACCGGGCCCCGAGCGCGGAGGAGGCGGTCGCCCTCACCGACCTGTCGGAGACGCTCGCCGGGCAAGCCGGCTCGACCGATCCGGAGGCGCTGCAGGCGGCGGTCTACGAGGTCGGGCGGCGCCACTTCCCCGACCTGTCGGGCAAGTCGAAGAGCCCGGACGGGCGGCCCGGCGTGTCCCAGACCTGGTTCACCACGCTCTACGGCATCCTGCTCGGCGAGGCGCGGGGCCCGCGCTTCGGCTCCTTCGTCGCCCTCTACGGCGTCGGGGAGACCCGGGCGCTGATCGCCCGCGCCCTGTCGGGGGCGCTCGCCGAGGAGCACGCGGCGTTCCTGGAGAGCCGCAGGGCTCCGGAAGCGGCCTGACCACGGCTCTCGGCCCCCGCCGCCCGGCGGGGGCCGTCCCCACGTTGTCCCCACCCCTCCACCCGTTTACCTTGGCAGCAGGGAATCAGAGGTGGTATGGAACAGAGCAGGAACAAACGCCCCGGGACCTCGCCATGCGCGCCGTGATGCCGCTCCTGCTCCTCGTCCTCGCGAGCTCGGTCCAGATCACCGAGACCCACGCCATCGAGGTGGCGCGGCCGGCGCGCGAGGCGGCGGCGATCGCGCGGCTGAAGGGATGCCTGGCGCGGGAATCCGCCGCGGCGCGGGTGCGTCACGAGACCCCGGAGCACTTCGCCGTCCGGGCCCAGCACATCTGCCTGCCGGCCAAGCGCGAGGCCGCGCGGGCGAAAGCAGTGGCCCTCGTCGCCGCCGGCTTCACCGAGGCGCCCGACCTCGTCGGCGCCGTCGAGCAACTGCTCTCCGACCACGAGCGCGAGACGGCGGAGGCCTATGCCCGCAGCCTCGACCGCCGGCGCGTCGCGGGCGCTCCCTGAGGGGGTGCCCCGCGCGACGCCGGACTTGATCAACCGGCGCTAACCCTCTAAGCGGGCCGCGCCTTCCGCCCGGCTGGACGTCGTGGGCGGGCTTGCCGCAGGTGATGGATATGGCCAAGGAAAAGTTTTCGCGGACGAAGCCGCACTGCAACATCGGCACCATCGGTCACGTTGACCATGGCAAGACCTCGCTGACCGCGGCGATCACGAAGGTTCTGGCCGAGTCGGGCGGCGCGACGTTCACGGCGTACGACCAGATCGACAAGGCGCCGGAGGAGAAGGCGCGCGGGATCACGATCTCGACGGCGCACGTCGAGTACGAGACCCAGAACCGCCACTACGCGCACGTCGACTGCCCCGGGCACGCCGACTACGTGAAGAACATGATCACGGGCGCGGCGCAGATGGACGGCGCGATCCTGGTGGTGTCGGCGGCGGACGGCCCGATGCCGCAGACCCGCGAGCACATCCTGCTGGCGCGCCAGGTCGGCGTTCCGGCGCTGGTGGTGTTCATGAACAAGGTCGACATGGTCGACGATCCGGAGCTTCTCGAGCTGGTCGAGCTCGAGGTGCGCGAGCTTCTCTCGAAGTACGACTTCCCGGGCGACGACATCCCGATCACCAAGGGCTCGGCGCTGTGCGCGCTGGAGAACCGGGAGCCGAAGATCGGCCACGAGGCGATCCTCGAGCTGATGAAGACGGTGGACGCGTACATCCCGCAGCCGGAGCGTCCGATCGACCTGCCGTTCCTGATGCCGATCGAGGACGTGTTCTCGATTTCGGGGCGCGGCACGGTGGTGACGGGCCGCGTCGAGCGCGGGATCGTGAAGGTGGGCGAGTCGGTGGAGATCGTCGGCATCCGTCCGACGACGACGACGACGGTGACCGGCGTCGAGATGTTCCGCAAGCTTCTGGACCAGGGGCAGGCGGGCGACAACGTCGGCGTTCTGCTGCGGGGCACGAAGCGCGAGGACGTGGAGCGCGGGCAGGTGGTGTGCAAGCCGGGTTCGGTGAAGCCGCACACGAAGTTCAAGGCGGAAGCCTACATCCTGACGAAGGAGGAGGGCGGCCGCCACACGCCGTTCTTCACGAACTACCGTCCGCAGTTCTACTTCCGGACGACGGACGTGACGGGCGTGTGCCAGCTGCCCGAGGGCACCGAGATGGTGATGCCGGGCGACAACGTGACGATGGACGTGACGCTGATCGTTCCGATCGCGATGGAGGAGAAGCTGCGCTTCGCCATCCGCGAGGGCGGCCGCACCGTCGGCGCCGGCGTCGTCGCCTCCATCACCGAGTAGGTCGGACGGATCGGTTCGGGGCCGCGGCGGCCCCGGATTCCGAAGATATGGGGCGGGTGCCGGAATGGGCACCCGCCCCTTTTTTCGTTGGTCGGGAGCCCGTTCGGCGGGCGAACGTCGTCCCGCCCACGACCTCATCCTGCGGTGCTGCTGCGTGCAGCAGCCTCGAAGGAGGGCTCCAGCCAGCCCCGAGACTTCTGGAGCCCTCCTTCGAGGCTCCCGTCAGTCGCACCTCGGGATGAGGTCGCGGAGGGGATGAAAGGGTCCTGGCGCGCGGGGTATGGCCCGCGACCTTCCCCGCCTGATCGCCACGTGCGCCGCGTTGGCAGCGGCACCTCAGCCCATCGCGTCCGCATGTTCCGCATCCCGGCGGTCGTGCTCTGACCGATCGGTCCCCATCTCCGCCTCCCTCGCGACATTCCGCTTGCATCCGGGCCGGGGATCCGGCTAGAGAGCGGTCGCGCCGCGGCGCTGCAGGAGTGTAGCTCAACTGGTCAGAGCACCGGTCTCCAAAACCGGGGGTTGGGGGTTCGAGTCCCTCCACTCCTGCCAGGGACCGCGAGCCGACCGGAGCCTCCGCCCTCATCGGCAGATCTCCGAACAACAATCCGTCCGGGCCAGTCGACAAGCGCAGGCAACTGCGCTAGACGCTGCGCCCATCCCAGATCGAACGGGCGGCGATGCGGGCCGGGGGTGATCCTTCCGCCTGCCTGCCGCCGTTGGTTTCGAGCGCATCGGTTGTCCGAGCCATGGCATCGAACGAAGCGACGAAGAAGATGGACCTCGGGCGCAACGCCTCCCGCAGCACCCCGCCGACCCGCGGCGGCGGCTCGACGCCGACGCCGCCCCCGCGTCCGGCGCAGAAGCGCGTCGGCCCGTTCGAGTTCCTGCAGCAGGTGCGCGACGAGGGCCGGAAGGTTACCTGGCCGACTCGCAAGGAGACCCTGGTCACCACCCTGATGGTGTTCGTCATGGTGGTGGTGGCGAGCGTGTTCTTCACCGTCGTCGACCAGGTCCTGCGCTACGCCGTGACGCTGGTGCTGGGCATCGGGGCCTGATCGAGCTTGAAGACCCGGCAGATGCCGGCCCGCGACGGGGCCGCCGCCGGACTGGAGTGAACGCCGTGTCGAAGCGCTGGTACATCGTCCACGCCTACTCGAACTTCGAGAACAAGGTCGCGCAGTCGATCAAGGACCAGGCGGCGCAGCGCGGCCTGACCGAGAAGTTCGACGAGGTCATGGTCCCGACCGAGAAGGTCGTGGAGGTGCGCCGCGGCCGCAAGGTCGACGCGGAGCGCAAGTTCTTCCCCGGCTACGTGCTGGTGAAGTGCGACCTCACCGACGAGGTCTACCACCTCATCAAGAACACCCCGAAGGTCACGGGCTTCCTCGGTGCCGACAAGTCGAAGCCGGTGCCGATCCCGGACGCCGAGGCGGAGCGCATCAAGGGCCAGGTCCAGGAAGGCACCGACCGCCCGAAGGCCTCGATCTCCTACGAGGTCGGCGAGCAGGTCCGCGTCGCGGACGGCCCCTTCGCCTCGTTCAACGGCATCGTCGAGGAAGTCGACGAGAGCCGGTCCCGCCTGAAGGTGGCGGTCTCCATCTTCGGCCGGGCGACCCCGGTCGAGCTCGAATACGGTCAGGTCGAGAAGCTCTGATCGTCACCGGCGGAGTCTCTCGGGAGTCGCCCGGGGTGTGGCAGCACGCCTCGCTATCGCGTCCCCCGGAGAACCGCCTCTCACCCGCGGAAGGCCCGCCCGGCAACGCCTCCGGGAGCCCGGGCCGCACCGCGACCTGCAACCGCCCTCATTCGATAGGGCTACTCTGGGAGCAGTCCCATGGCGAAGAAGATCACGGGCTACGTGAAGCTTCAAGTCCCGGCCGGCGCCGCCAACCCGTCGCCGCCGATCGGCCCCGCGCTCGGTCAGCGCGGCCTCAACATCATGGAATTCTGCAAGGCCTTCAACGCGAAGACCGCGCAGATCGAGAAGGGCACCCCGATCCCGGTGATCATCACCGCGTATCAGGACCGCTCCTTCACCTTCGAGATGAAGCAGCCCCCGGTCTCCTTCTTCCTCAAGAAGGCCGCCGGCATGAAGATCGGCAAGAAGCCGGCCTCCGGCTCGAAGACCCCCGGCAAGGGCGCGCCCGCCGGCAAGGTCTCCGAGGCGCAGATCCGCGAGATCGCCGAGAAGAAGATGCCCGACCTGAACTGCGATTCGGTCGATTCCGCCGTCGCCATGATCCGCGGGTCCGCCCGCGCCATGGGTCTCGAGATCACCGCGTAAGGGGAGGGCGACATGGCAAAGACAGGCAAGCGCATCCGCTCCGCCCGCGAGGGCATCGAGGTCACCAAGCTCTATCCGCTCGCCGACGCGGTGAAGCTGATCAAGGAGCGGTCCACCGCCAAGTTCGACGAGACCTTCGAGGTCTCGATGAACCTCGGCGTCGATCCCCGGCACGCCGACCAGATGGTCCGCGGCGTCTGCAACCTGCCGAACGGCTCCGGCCGGACCGTGCGGGTGGCGGTGTTCGCCCGCGGCCCAAAGGCCGACGAGGCGCGGGCCGCCGGTGCCGACATCGTCGGCGCCGAGGACCTGCTCGAGACGATCCAGGGCGGCACGATCGACTTCGATCGCTGCATCGCCACCCCGGACATGATGCCGCTGGTCGGCCGCCTCGGTAAGGTGCTGGGCCCGCGCGGCCTGATGCCGAACCCGAAGGTCGGCACCGTCACCATGGACGTGAAGGGCGCCGTCGCCGGCGCCAAGGGCGGCTCGGTCGAGTTCCGCGTCGAGAAGGCGGGCATCGTCCACGCCGGCATCGGCAAGGTCTCGTTCGACGAGCAGAAGATCGTCGAGAACATCCGCGCCTTCGCGGACGCGGTGGCGAAGGCCAAGCCCGCCGGCGCCAAGGGCACCTACATCCAGCGCATCGCCGTCTCCTCGACGATGGGCCCGGGCGTGAAGGTCGATCCCTCGAGCGTGCTGGTCGCCGCCGGCGCCTGACGCCGACGAGACTGTCGCGACACCGATCTGAGGCGCCCGGTCCCGCAACGGACCGGGCGCTTCGCGTTTCGGGGACGGGCCGGCCGGAACGATGATCTGATGCAGCGGCAACGCGGCATTCCGCGAGGTCCCGCAGCGCGGCGAAAACCCGATGCGACGGGGCAGCCATCCGGCGCCGCTGTGCTAGATAGGCTGCCATGCGCAGCACCGTCCCGGTCTCCTCCTCGCGACGCATCCTCTGCGTCTTCCCCGCCTACACGCCCTCGTTCGGCACCTTCTCGCACGCCTATCCGCTGATGGGCGGCGTGAAGGCCTTCATGCCGCCGCAGGGCCTGCTCGTGATCGCCGCCTACATGCCGGAGGCATGGGAGGTGCGATTCGTCGACGAGAACATCGCTCGGGCCAGCCCTGAGGATTTCGCCTGGGCCGACGCGGTGTTCGTGTCGGGGATGCACATCCAGGAGGGCCAGATCCACGAGATCGGCCGGCGGGCCCACGCCGCCGGCAAGGTCGCGGTGCTGGGCGGCCCCTCGGTCTCCGGCGCGCCGGAGAAGTACCCGGACTTCGACTACCTCCACATCGGCGAGATCGGCGACGCCACCGACGCGCTGATCCGGCGCCTCGACGAGACCGTGGCGGTGCCCCGCGAGCCTGAGCGCTTCGAGACCGCCGACCGCCTCGCCCTCGCCGACTTCCCGGCCCCGGCCTACGAGCGGGTCCCGCTCAAGCGCTACCTGATCGGCTCGCTGCAATTCTCCTCCGGCTGCCCGTACCGCTGCGAGTTCTGCGACATCCCGCAGCTCTACGGCCGCCAGCCGCGGCTGAAGACCCCCGAGCAGCTCTGCGCCGAACTCGACGCCATCGTGGCCCAGGCCGCCCACCCGGCGGTGGTCTACTTCGTCGACGACAACTTCATCGGCAACCGCAAGGCGACCCGCGAGATGCTGCCCCACCTGGTGGAGTGGCAGAAGCGGAACGACTACCCCCTCCAGTTCGCCTGCGAGGCGACGCTGAACATGGCCAAGCAGCCCGAGATCCTCGAGCTGATGCGCCAGGCCAACTTCATGACCGTGTTCGTCGGCATCGAGACGCCGGAGCCCGACGCGCTCAAGGGCATCGACAAGACCCACAACGCCGCCGTGCCGATGTACGAGGCGATCGAAACCCTGAACTCCTACGGGCTCGAGGTGACGTCCGGCATCATCCTGGGGCTGGACACCGACACCGACCGCTCCGAGCAGAACCTGATCGACTTCATCGACAAGTCGGCGATTCCCGTCCTCACCATCAACCTGCTCCAGGCCCTCCCCAAGACGCCGCTCTGGGACCGGCTCGAGCGCGAGGGACGGCTCGTCCACGATGCCAGCCTCGAATCGAACGTCCTGTTCAAGCGCCCGCACGACGACGTGGTGAAGTCCTGGCGCCGGGCCATCGGCCACGCCTACTCGCCCGAGCAGCTGTTCGAGCGCTTCAAGCGCCAGTGCGACGTGACCTACCCGAACCGGATCACCACGCCGACCGCCGGCAAGCTGACGCTCACCAACCTGCGCCGCGGCCTGATCCTCGGCTTCAACATCGTCACCCGGGTCGGCCTGATGTCCGATTACCGCCGTCCATTCTGGCGCGCCGCGGCCTACGCCCTCAAGCGGGGGCAGATCGAGGCGGTGTTCAACATGGGCTTCGTCGCCCATCACCTGATCCGCTTCACCCGCGAGGCCCTGCGCGGCGAGCACAACGCCTCGTTCTACGCCGCGCAGGACAAGGCGAAGGCGGAGGCCGCCGCGAGGGGAGGGGCCCGGCAGGCGGCATGAGGTCGAGGCGCTGACGGGAAATCTGCCCCTGCGACCGAATTTTCTGTCTCCGGGCACTTGGCAGGCGGTTTGCACGCCGCTATAGACCCGGCTCCACGTTTCCGAGATCGAAAGGATTCGGCCGACGGCTGAGTCCTGGAGAGAGGTCCCCGGGCGACCGGGCGACCAAAGTGGCCGGAAGGGCTCAGGGGGAAACCCCTCGCGCCCGGTCCGGCCATGTCCTGTCCGAGACTGCAGGCGCCGGCAGCCGCCGGCTTAAATCCCCAGCCTGCACAGACGGGGAAGACCGAGTTTCACCGCCCCCATGGCCTTGACCGGGCCAAGCGGGGCGTCGGTTTGAACCATCTCGCCCGAGGCGAGGGACGTCACCGTCCTTGGCATCGGGGGCAGGGCCGTGAAGCGTCGTTCAGGACGTCGCGGTCTTCCCGTGAAGGCCCCGGCTCATCCTGGGCGGCAGATGCAACCGGCGGGGCCCATCCGGGTTCCGCCAACCGGAGAGAGCCAAGGTGGACAGAGCAGCAAAAGCTGATCTCGTCTCGACGCTCAACGGGGTGTTCTCAAGCACCTCCGTCGTCGTCGTGGCCCACTACAAGGGCCTCACGGTCGCCGACATGCAGAAGCTGCGCGCGCAGATGAAGCAGGCCGGCGCCACCGTGAAGGTCGCGAAGAACCGCCTCGCCAACATCGCTCTCGAAGGCACGGACGTCGCCTCCATTCAGCCCCTCCTGAAGGGCCCGACCCTGCTCGCCTATTCGAGCGATCCGGTCGCGGCCGCCAAGGTGGCGGTGGACTTCGCCAAGGCCAACGAGAAGCTGGTCATCCTCGGCGGAGCCATGGGGACGACCGCCCTGAACCCGGACGGCGTGAAGGCCCTGGCCTCGCTGCCGTCCCTCGACGAACTGCGCGCCAAGATCGTGGGCCTGGTCCAGGCTCCCGCGACCAAGATCGCCCAGGTCGTCAACGCGCCGGCCGCCAAGCTCGCGCGCGTGTTCGGGGCCTATGCCAAGACCGGCGACGCCCAGACCGACGAAGCGGCCTAACGGGCTGTTCGAGACCGAACCGTTCAAACCGACAACATCAGGAAGTGAAAAATGGCTGATCTTGCCAAGCTCGTCGACGACCTGTCCTCGCTGACCGTGCTCGAGGCTGCCGAGCTCGCGAAGATGCTCGAGGAGAAGTGGGGCGTCTCGGCGGCTGCCGCCGTCGCCGTCGCCGCCGGCCCGGCCGGTGGCGCCGCTGCCGCCCCCGTCGAGGAGCAGACCGAGTTCACCGTTGTCCTGGCTGCCGCCGGCGACAAGAAGATCGAGGTCATCAAGGAGGTCCGCGCGATCACCGGTCTCGGCCTCAAGGAGGCCAAGGACCTGGTCGAGGGCGCTCCGAAGCCGGTCAAGGAGGGCGTGTCCAAGGACGACGCCGCCAAGCTCAAGGCCCAGCTCGAGAAGGCCGGCGCCAAGGTCGAGCTCAAGTAAGGCGATGGCGGGCCGTCCGGCCCGCCTCGCGTCCCGGACCCGGCCTTCCGGCCGGTCCGGGGCCACCAGCCCGCGGGCCTCGCGCCCGCGGGCTATGGTCGCTTTAAGCGCACCCCCTCGGGATCCGGGGTACGGATCACCATATAGGTTTCAAGGGATGCGGGCGGCCTGTGCACGGGCTGTCCGCGCGGTCACGGCAGGTCTGATGCGGGCTCGATTCGGCCAGCGTCCCACCGGGGCCGTATAAGCGGTGGATGAGGAGCGAGGTCAACCCATGGCCAACACGCTGGTCGGTCGCAAGCGCATTCGCAAGTTCTTCGGCAAGATTCGGGAAGTCGCCGAGATGCCGAACCTCATCGAGGTCCAGAAGGCGTCATACGACCAGTTCCTGATGGTGGACGAGCCCGAGGGCGGGCGCGCCGACGAGGGCCTGCAATCGGTCTTCAAGTCCGTCTTCCCGATTTCCGACTTCTCCTCGACCGCGCTCCTCGAGTTCGTCAAGTACACCTTCGAGCAGCCGAAATACGACGTCGACGAGTGCCGTCAGCGCGGCATCACCTTCGCGGCCCCGCTGAAGGTGACCCTGCGGCTGATCGTGTTCGACGTCGATCCGGATACCGGCGCCAAGTCGGTCAAGGACATCAAGGAGCAGGACGTCTACATGGGCGACATGCCCCTGATGACGGAGAACGGCACCTTCATCGTCAACGGCACCGAGCGCGTCATCGTCTCGCAGATGCACCGCTCGCCGGGCGTGTTCTTCGACCACGACAAGGGCAAGACCCACTCCTCGGGCAAGCTCCTGTTCGCGGCGCGCATCATCCCGTATCGCGGCTCCTGGCTCGACGTCGAGTTCGACGCCAAGGACATCGTGCACGCGCGCATCGACCGCAAGCGCAAGATCCCCGTCACGTCGCTGCTCTTCGCGCTCGGCCTCGACGGCGAGGAGATCCTCTCGACCTTCTACAACCGCGTCACCTACGTGCGCGACGGGCACGACTGGCGCGTGCCCTACGACGCCGAGCGCCTGAAGGGCTTCAAGGCCTCGACCGATCTGATCGACGCCGATTCGGGCGAGGTAGTGCTCGAGGCCGGCAAGAAGCTGACCGCCCGCGCCGCCCGCCAGATCGCCGAGAAGGGCGTGAAGGCCCTGCGCGCGACCGACGACGACCTGATCGGCCAGTACATCGCCGAGGACATGGTCAACTACAAGACCGGCGAGATCTACGCCGAGGCCGGCGACGAGATCAGCGAGAAGGTCCTCAAGGGCCTCGCCGACGTCGGCATCGAGGAGATCCCGGTCCTCGACATCGACCACGTCAACATCGGTCCCTACATCCGCAACACGCTGGCGGTGGACAAGAACTCGGCCCGCGAGGGCGCGCTGTTCGACATCTACCGGGTGATGCGCCCGGGCGAGCCGCCGACCCTCGACACCGCCGAGGCGATGTTCCACTCGCTGTTCTTCGACGCGGAGCGCTACGACCTCTCGGCCGTCGGCCGGGTGAAGATGAACATGCGTCTCGACCTCGACGCGGCCGACACCGTGCGGACGCTGCGGCGCGAGGACATGCTGGCGGTCGTCAAGGCGCTGGTCGACCTGCGCGACGGCAAGGGCGAGATCGACGACATCGACCATCTCGGCAACCGCCGGGTGCGCTCAGTCGGCGAGCTGATGGAGAACCAGTACCGCTTAGGCTTGCTTCGCATGGAGCGCGCCATCAAGGAGCGGATGTCCTCGGTCGACATCGACACCGTGATGCCGCAGGACCTGATCAACGCGAAGCCCGCGGCGGCCGCGGTGCGCGAGTTCTTCGGCTCGTCGCAGCTGTCGCAGTTCATGGACCAGACCAACCCGCTCTCCGAGGTGACGCACAAGCGCCGCCTGTCGGCCCTCGGCCCGGGCGGCCTGACCCGCGAGCGCGCCGGCTTCGAGGTGCGCGACGTGCACCCGACCCATTACGGCCGGATCTGCCCGATCGAGACGCCGGAAGGCCCGAATATCGGCCTGATCAACTCGCTCGCGACCTTCGCCCGGGTGAACAAGTACGGCTTCATCGAGACCCCGTTCCGCCGCGTGCGCGACGGCGTGGTCACCGACGAGGTCGCCTACCTCTCGGCGATGGAGGAGGCGAAGTACTACGTCGCGCAGGCCAACGCGGTGATGGACGAGAACCGCAAGCTCACGGAGGACCTCGTGGTCTGCCGTCGGGCGGGCGAGGTGATCGTCGTCGGCCCCGAGCGGGTCGACCTGATGGACGTGAGCCCCAAGCAGCTCGTGTCGGTGGCCGCGGCGCTGATCCCGTTCCTCGAGAACGACGACGCCAACCGCGCGCTGATGGGCTCGAACATGCAGCGCCAGGCGGTGCCGCTGGTTCGCGCCGACGCGCCCTTCGTCGGCACCGGCATGGAAGCGGTGGTCGCGCGCGATTCGGGCGCCGCCATCGGTGCCCGGCGCGCGGGCATCATCGACCAGGTCGACGCGACCCGTATCGTCATCCGCGCCACCGACGAGGCCGACGCCTCGAAGCCCGGCGTCGACATCTACCGGCTGCAGAAGTTCCAGCGCTCGAACCAGTCAACCTGCATCACCCAGAAGCCGCTCGTGCGCGTCGGCGACGTGGTGAAGAAGGGCGACATCATCGCCGACGGTCCCTCGACCGAGTTCGGCGAGCTGGCGCTCGGCCGCAACGTGCTCGTCGCGTTCATGCCGTGGAACGGCTACAACTTCGAGGACTCGATCCTGCTCTCCGAGCGGATCGTGAAGGATGACGTGTTCACCTCGATCCACATCGAGGAATTCGAGGTGATGGCCCGCGACACCAAGCTCGGGCCGGAGGAGATCACCCGCGACATCCCGAACGTCTCGGAGGAGGCGCTCAAGAACCTCGACGAGGCCGGCATCGTCTATATCGGTGCGGAGGTCCACGCGGGCGACATCCTGGTCGGCAAGATCACCCCGAAGGGCGAGAGCCCGATGACGCCGGAGGAGAAGCTCCTCCGCGCCATCTTCGGCGAGAAGGCCTCGGACGTGCGCGACACCTCGCTCCGGGTGCCGCCGGGCGTCACCGGGACGATCGTCGAGGTCCGGGTGTTCAACCGCCACGGCGTCGACAAGGACGAGCGCGCGCAGGCCATCGAGCGCGAGGAGATCGAGCGTCTCGCCAAGGACCGCGACGACGAGCAGGCGATCCTCGACCGCAACACCTACGCGCGGCTCGGCGACCTGCTGGTCGGCCAATCGCCGGTGGCGGGCCCGAAGGGCTTCCGGAAGGAGACCACGCTCACCCGTGAGCTGCTGGCGGACTACCCCCGCTCGCAGTGGTGGCAGTTCGCCGTCGTCGAAGACCGTCTCATGACCGAGATGGAGGCGATGCAGAAGCAGTACGACGAGTCGAAGAAGCGCCTCGAGCAGCGCTTCCTCGACAAGGTCGAGAAGCTGCAGCGCGGCGACGAATTGCCCCCGGGCGTCATGAAGATGGTCAAGGTCTTCGTGGCGGTGAAGCGCAAGATCCAGCCCGGCGACAAGATGGCGGGCCGCCACGGCAACAAGGGCGTGGTCTCGCGCATCGTGCCGATCGAGGACATGCCGTTCCTGGAGGACGGCACCCACGCCGACATCGTGCTCAACCCGCTCGGCGTGCCGAGCCGGATGAACGTCGGCCAGATCCTCGAGACGCATCTGGGCTGGGCCGCCGCGGGCTTGGGCCGGCAGGTCTCGCAGGCGGTGGACGCGTACCTGCGTACCCACGACGTCGAGCCCCTGCGTGAGCGCATGAAGGCGATCTACAGCGAGTCCGAGCTGGCCGGCCTGTCCGACCAGGAGCTCGCCGAGGTCGGCAACAACCTGCGCCGCGGCGTCCCGATGGCCACCCCGGTGTTCAACGGCGCCAAGGAAGCCGACATCGAGACGATGCTGGAGATGGCGGGTCTCGACCGCTCGGGCCAGTCGACGCTCTACGACGGGCGCACCGGCGAGCCCTTCGACCGCAAGGTCACGGTCGGCTACATCTACATGCTGAAGCTGCACCACCTGGTGGACGACAAGATCCACGCGCGCTCGATCGGCCCGTACTCCCTCGTCACCCAGCAGCCGCTGGGCGGCAAGGCGCAGTTCGGCGGCCAGCGCTTCGGCGAGATGGAGGTGTGGGCGCTCGAGGCCTACGGCGCCGCCTACACGCTGCAGGAGATGCTGACGGTGAAGTCCGACGACGTCGCCGGCCGCACCAAGGTCTACGAGGCCATCGTGCGCGGCGACGACACCTTCGAGGCGGGCATCCCGGAGAGCTTCAACGTGCTGGTGAAGGAGATGCGGTCGCTCGGCCTCAACGTCGAGCTGCTGTCCTCCAAGCGGGCCGCCAACGACCAGCTCGAGGCGCCCCCGGAAGCGGCCGAATAGGCCCCTTCCCGGACGTCCCTCACGACAGCGGCGGGGCCCTCTCCCTGAGGGCCCCGGCCGCCGAACCCGTTTCATCAGACGGCGGCCCGATGACCTGGCCCTTCGCCCGGCCCTTCGCGGCGCCCCGTCAGCCAAGGAGCAGATCATGAACCAAGAGGTCATGAATCTTTTCAACCAGCAGGCTCAACCTCAGAGCTTCGACCAGATCAAGATCTCGATCTCGTCGCCTGAGAAGATCCTGTCCTGGTCCTACGGCGAGATCAAGAAGCCCGAGACCATCAACTATCGCACGTTCAAGCCCGAACGTGACGGCTTGTTCTGCGCCCGGATCTTCGGGCCGATCAAGGATTACGAGTGCTTGTGCGGCAAGTACAAGCGCATGAAGTACAAGGGCGTGATCTGCGAGAAGTGCGGCGTCGAGGTCACCCTCGCGCGTGTGCGGCGCGACCGCATGGGCCATATCGAGCTCGCCGCCCCCGTCGCCCACATCTGGTTCCTGAAGTCGCTGCCGAGCCGCATCGGCCTGCTTCTCGACATGGCGCTCAAGGACCTCGAGCGCATCCTGTACTTCGAGTCCTACGTCACCATCGAGCCGGGCCTCACCCCGCTGAAGGAGCGTCAGCTCCTCTCGGAGGAGGAGTACCTGCGCGCGCAGGAGGAGTACGGCGAGGACAGCTTCACCGCCATGATCGGCGCGGAGGCGATCCGGCGCATCCTGCAGGAACTCGACCTCGACAAGATCGCGGCCGACCTGCGCGAGGAGATCGCCACCACCACCTCCGAGCTGAAGCCCAAGAAGCTGCTCAAGCGCCTCAAGATCATCGAGGCGTTCCAGCTCTCGGGCAACCGGCCCGAGTGGATGATCCTGACGGTCGTGCCGGTGATCCCGCCGGACCTGCGCCCGCTCGTGCCGCTCGACGGCGGCCGCTTCGCGACCTCGGACCTCAACGACCTCTACCGCCGCGTCATCAACCGCAACAACCGCCTCAAGCGGCTGATCGAGCTGCGCGCGCCCGACATCATCATCCGCAACGAGAAGCGGATGCTGCAGGAGGCGGTCGACGCGCTGTTCGACAACGGCCGCCGCGGCCGCGTCATCACGGGCGCCAACAAGCGCCCGCTGAAGTCGCTCGCCGACATGCTGAAGGGCAAGCAGGGCCGGTTCCGCCAGAACCTGCTCGGCAAGCGCGTGGACTATTCCGGCCGCTCGGTCATCGTGGTCGGCCCGGAGCTGAAGCTGCACCAGTGCGGGCTGCCGAAGAAGATGGCGCTCGAGCTGTTCAAGCCGTTCATCTACGCGCGCCTTGACGCCAAGGGCTTCTCGGCCACGGTGAAGCAAGCGAAGAAGCTCGTCGAGAAGGAGAAGCCGGAAGTCTGGGACATCCTGGACGAGGTGATCCGCGAGCACCCGGTGATGCTGAACCGGGCGCCGACGCTGCACCGCCTCGGCATCCAGGCGTTCGAGCCGAAGCTGATCGAGGGCAAGGCGATCCAGCTGCACCCGCTGGTCTGCGCCGCGTTCAACGCCGACTTCGACGGCGACCAGATGGCCGTGCACGTCCCGCTGTCGCTCGAGGCGCAGCTGGAAGCGCGCGTCCTGATGATGTCGACGAACAACATCCTGCACCCCGCGAACGGCGCGCCGATCATCGTGCCGTCGCAGGACATCGTGCTCGGCCTGTACTACCTGTCGATCGTCGCCGACGGCTCGCCGGGCGAGCACAAGCCGAACGACCCGAAGAACCCGATGAAGGGCGTGTTCGGCAATTTCGGTGAGCTCGAGCACGCGCTCGCGGCGCGCACCGTCACGCTGCACACCAAGATCAAGTGGCGCTGGAAGGGCCTCGATTCCGAGGGCAACGAGGTCACCCGGATCTACGACACCACGCCCGGCCGCGTGATCCTGTCGAGCGTGCTGCCGCGCCACAAGCGCGTCCCCTTCGACGTCGTCAACAAGCTGATGACGAAGAAGGAGATCTCGGCGATGATCGACACCGTCTACCGCCATTGCGGTCAGAAGGAGTCGGTGATCTTCTGTGACCGCATCATGGGTCTCGGCTTCATCCACGCCTTCCGCGCCGGCATCTCGTTCGGCAAGGACGACATGGTGGTGCCGGACAACAAGTGGTCGATCGTCGACGAGACGCGCACGCTCGTGAAGGACTACGAGCAGCAGTACCAGGACGGCCTGATCACCCAGGGCGAGAAGTACAACAAGGTCGTGGACGCCTGGGCCAAGTGCTCCGACCGTCTCGCCGGCGAGATGATGAACCGCATCTCGTCCGTGCAGAAGGACGAGCACGGCGCCGACAAGCAGGTCAACTCGATCTACATGATGAGCCACTCGGGCGCCCGTGGCTCGCCGGCCCAGATGAAGCAGCTCGCGGCGATGCGCGGTTTGATGGCCAAGCCCTCGGGCGAGATCATCGAGACCCCGATCATCTCGAACTTCAAGGAAGGCCTCGACGTGCTCGAGTACTTCAACTCGACGCACGGCGCCCGCAAGGGCCTCGCCGACACCGCTCTCAAGACCGCCAACTCGGGCTACCTGACCCGCCGCCTCGTCGACGTGGCGCAGGACGCGGTGATCCGCGAGACCGATTGCGGCACCGAGAACGGCATCCGGATGCGCGCGATCATCGATGCCGGGCAGGTCGTCGCCTCGCTGGCGACCCGCATCCTCGGCCGCGCCACGGCCGAGGACCTGGTCGCCAACGACGGCGCGATCATCGTCGCCAAGGGTGAGACGATCGAGGAGAAGCACCTCGAGCCGATCACCAAGGCCGGCATCCAGGAGGTGAAGATCCGCTCGGTCCTGGTCTGCGCGACCCGGAACGGCGTCTGCGCCACCTGCTACGGGCGCGACCTCGCCCGCGGCACGCCCGTCAACATGGGCGAGGCCGTCGGCGTCATCGCGGCGCAGTCGATCGGCGAGCCGGGCACCCAGCTCACGATGCGCACCTTCCACATCGGCGGTGCGGCCCAGATCGCCGACTCGTCGTTCATAGAGTCGAGCTTCGAGGGCACGGTGCGGATCCGCAACCGCGGACTCGCCCGCAACTCGGACGGCGACCTGATCGCCACCGGCCGCAACGTGGCGGTGGTGATCGTCGGGCCGGACGGCACCGAGCGGGCGGTCCACCGCCTGCAATACGGCGCCCGCGTCCGGGTCGACGAGGGCGACGCGATCAAGCGCGGCCAGCGCATCGCCGAGTGGGATCCCTACACCCGGCCGATCCTGACCGAGATCGACGGCATCGTGGCCTACGAGGACCTGATCGACGGCCAGTCGATCACCGAGACGACCGACGAGTCGACCGGCATCGCCAAGCGCGTCGTCATCGACTGGCGCGGCTCGGCGCGGACGGCGGACCTGCGTCCGGCGATCGCGGTCCACGACCAGAACGGCCGGGTGCAGAAGCTGCCGCGCGGCTCGGACGCGCGCTCGCTCCTGCCGGTCGAGGCGATCATCGGCGTCGACCCGGGCACCCGGGTCAAGGCCGGCGACATCCTCGCCCGCGTCTCGACCGAGAGCGCCAAGACCCGCGACATCACCGGCGGTCTGCCGCGGGTGGCGGAGCTGTTCGAGGCGCGCCGGCCGAAGGACGCGGCGATCATCGCCGAGAAGTCCGGCACGATCTCGTTCGGGCGCGACTACAAGAACAAGCGCCGCCTGAGCCTGACCCCGCACGACGGCTCCGAGCCGGTGGAGTACCTGATCCCGAAGGGCAAGCACATCCACCTGCAGGACGGCGACGTGGTCGAGCTCGGCGACTTCATCGTCGACGGTAACCCGGCGCCGCACGACATCCTGGCGATCAAGGGCGTGGAGGAGCTCGCCGCCTACCTCGTCAACGAGATCCAGGAGGTCTACCGGCTGCAGGGCGTGTCGATCAACGACAAGCACATCGAGGTCATCGTCCGGCAGATGCTGCAGAAGGTGGAGATCACCGACGGCGGCGATTCCGAGATCCTGACGGGCGACCAGATCGACCGGATGGAACTGGCGGAGATCAACGAGCAACTGCTCGCGGAGGGCAAGAAGCCGGTCCAGGGCGTCCCCGTCCTGCTCGGCATCACCAAGGCCTCGCTGCAGACCCGCTCGTTCATCTCGGCGGCCTCGTTCCAGGAGACCACCCGCGTCCTCACCGAGGCGGCGGTCAACGGCAAGGTCGACAACCTCGAAGGCCTCAAGGAGAACGTCATCGTCGGCTCGCTCATCCCGGCGGGCACGGGCGCGATGATCTCCGACATCAAGTCGATCGCGCGCCGGCGCGACGGCCTGATCATGGCCCAGAAGTCGGCCGAGAGCGGCGCGGCGGTCGCCGAGCAGCTCCCGGCCGCCGAGTAGGGCAGGGGGCTCGATCCGGCGGACGCGGTCGTCCGCCGGCCCGGAAATTCAGGCCGGCGCTCCCCGCGGGGGCGCCGGCTTTTTCGCGTAAGCAGCCAAGCTTTAAGGGAAAGTTTCCGCTTGACGTCCGGCGGGGGAGCCCGTAATAGCCCCTCCTACTGAACGGCTGGCCGTAGGCGACAGCTGATCGACGTGCCCCTCGTGCCTCGATCCAAGTCTCCTAAACGCGACCGAACTTCAACCGACTGACACGTGTCAGACCGGCATGATCGCTGGGGCTTTGCTCCCGGTGGTCCTCTGCTCGCATGGCGCGCCAAAGGCTGGTTTCAGCCTGGGGCGCGATTTGCGTTGCGCTTCTCTCCAGAAGCGACGGTCGTTCAGACGAGATTTGGGAAACGACGGTCGCCAGGACGGCGATGCGTTGCGAGAGGAATGGCATGCCGACGATCAACCAGCTGATCGCCAATCCGCGGAAGGCGCAGAAGGCCCGCAACAAGGTGCCGGCTCTCGATGCCTGCCCGCAGAAGCGCGGCGTCTGCACCCGCGTCTACACCACCACCCCGAAGAAGCCGAACTCGGCGCTCCGCAAGGTCGCCAAGGTCCGCCTGACCAACGGCTTCGAGGTCATCGGCTACATCCCGGGCGAGGGCCACAACCTTCAGGAGCACTCCGTGGTGATGATCCGCGGCGGCCGCGTGAAGGATCTGCCGGGCGTGCGCTACCACATCCTGCGCGGCGTTCTCGACACCCAGGGCGTCAAGAACCGCAAGCAGCGCCGCTCGAAGTACGGCGCCAAGCGTCCGAAGTAAGACGCGACGAAGCGGACCGGTACTCTATCGCCTGTCCCGCAAGGATGTCGCCGACCGGATGGTTCGAGGCGGCCTGCGCGGGGCACAACAGTTGATTTTTAGAACTTAAGAACGGAGCGAGCGATGTCCCGCCGCCACAGTGCCGAGAAGCGTGAGATCATCCCCGACGCCAAGTACGGCGACATCGTCCTCACCAAGTTCATGAACTCGGTGATGTACGAGGGCAAGAAGTCGGTCGCCGAGACCATCGTGTACGGCGCGTTCGACATCATCGAGGCCCGGGCCAAGGCGAACCCGATCGAGGTGTTCCGCGCCGCGCTCGACAACGTCGCCCCGGCGATCGAAGTCCGCTCCCGCCGCGTCGGCGGCGCGACCTACCAGGTCCCGGTCGAGGTCCGCACCGAGCGCCGCCAGGCGCTGGCGATCCGCTGGCTGATCCAGGCCGCCCGTTCGCGCAACGACCGCACCATGGTCGAACGCCTCTCCGCAGAGCTGCTCGACGCCGCCAACAACCGCGGCAACGCCGTGAAGAAGCGCGAGGACACCCACCGGATGGCCGAGGCCAACCGCGCGTTCTCGCACTATCGCTGGTAACTGCCGCTTCGCCGCCGCCCTCCTGGCGCGGCGGCCCCCCTCTTCAGGAGCCCCCCGATGCCCCGCACGCACGCGATCGAGGACTACCGCAACTTCGGCATCATGGCCCACATCGATGCCGGCAAGACCACGACGACCGAGCGGATCCTCTACTACACCGGCAAGTCCCACAAGATCGGCGAGGTCCATGAGGGCGCCGCCACCATGGACTGGATGGAGCAGGAGCAGGAGCGTGGCATCACGATCACCTCGGCTGCGACCACCTGCTTCTGGCGCGACAAGCGCCTGAACATCATCGACACCCCCGGTCACGTCGACTTCACCATCGAGGTGGAGCGCTCGCTCCGCGTGCTCGACGGCGCCGTGTGCGTGCTCGACGGCAACCAGGGCGTCGAGCCCCAGACCGAGACGGTGTGGCGCCAGGCCGACAAGTACGACGTGCCGCGCGTCGTGTTCGTCAACAAGATGGACAAGATCGGCGCAGACTTCTTCAAGTGCGTCGCCGACATCATCGACCGCGTGGCCGGCAAGCCGGTCTGCCTGCAGCTGCCGATCGGCGCCGAGAGCTCGTTCAAGGGCGTCGTCGACCTGATCAAGATGAAGGCGATCGTGTGGTCGGGTGAGGCGCTCGGCGCCAACTTCTCCGAGGAGGCGATCCCGGCCGACCTCGTCGACCAGGCCGCGGAGTACCGCACCAAGCTGGTCGAAGCCTGCGTCGAGATGGACGACGACGCGATGGCGGCCTATCTCGACGGCACCGAGCCGGACGAGGACACCATGCGCAAGCTGGTGCGCACGGCGGTGCAGCGCCGCGCGTTCCACCCGGTGATGTGCGGCTCGGCGTTCAAGAACAAGGGCGTGCAGCCCCTGCTCGACGGCGTCGTCGATTACCTGCCGTCTCCCGCCGATCGCGGCGAGATCAAGGGTATCGACTTCAAGACCGAGGAGGAGGTCGTTCGGCGTCCGCTCGACTCCGATCCCTTCTCCATGCTCGCCTTCAAGATCATGGACGATCCCCACGTCGGCACGATCACCTTCTGCCGCGTGTACTCGGGCAAGATCGATTCGGGCGCGAACGTCATCAACTCGACCCGCGACAAGAAGGAGCGGGTCGGCCGCATGCTCCTGATGCACGCGAACAACCGCGAGGACATCAAGGAGGCGTTCGCCGGTGACATCGTGGCGCTCGCGGGTCTCAAGGACACCCGCACCGGCGACACGCTGTGCGACCCGACCAAGGCCGTGATCCTCGAGAAGATGGAGTTCCCGGAGCCGGTCATCGAGATCGCCGTCGAGCCCAAGTCCAAGGCGGACCAGGAGAAGCTCGGCATCGCGCTCTCGAAGCTCGCCGCCGAGGATCCGTCCTTCCGGGTCTCCACGGACCAGGAATCGGGCCAGACCATCCTGAAGGGGATGGGCGAGCTCCACCTCGACATCAAGGTCGACATCCTGAAGCGCACCTACAAGGTCGAGGCCAATATCGGCCAGCCGCAGGTGGCGTACCGGGAGAAGCTGACCAAGCGGACCGAGATCGACTACACCCACAAGAAGCAGACCGGTGGTACCGGCCAGTTCGCGCGGGTGAAGTTCGTGGTCGAGCCGAACGAGCCGGGTGCCGGCTACGCGTTCGAGTCGAAGATCGTCGGTGGCTCGGTGCCCAAGGAGTACATCCCGGGCGTCGAGAAGGGCCTCAACAGCGTGCGGACCGCCGGCATCCTGGCGGGCTTCCCGGTGGTCGACATCAAGGTGGAGCTGATCGACGGCGCCTACCACGAGGTCGACTCCTCGGCGCTGGCCTTCGAGATCGCCTCGCGGGCGGCGCTCCGCGAGGCCCTGCAGAAGGGCGGCTCGGTCCTGCTCGAGCCGGTGATGAAGGTCGAGGTCGTGACCCCGGAAGACTATACCGGCTCGGTCATCGGCGACCTGAACTCCCGGCGCGGTCAGATCCAGGGCCAGGACATGCGCGGCAACGCCAATGTCATCAACGCGATGGTGCCGCTCGCCAACATGTTCGGCTACGTGAACCAGCTGCGGTCCTTCACCCAGGGCCGCGCGAACTTCACGATGCAGTTCGACCACTACGAAGAGGTCCCGCGCGGCGAGGCCGACAAGGTGGTTGCCAAGTACGCCTAAGGCAAAACTACGCCTGATGAGTTGGGCCTGATCTCAGGCCGACTCGCAGCTTCGGTGCCCGCCATGGCGGGCACCAATCCAGACTAAATCGCACGCATTCGATCGACGGAGTTTTGGCGATGGCCAAGGAAAAGTTTTCGCGGACGAAGCCGCACTGCAACATCGGCACCATCGGTCACGTTGACCATGGCAAGACCTCGCTGACCGCGGCGATCACGAAGGTTCTGGCCGAGTCGGGCGGCGCGACGTTCACGGCGTACGACCAGATCGACAAGGCGCCGGAGGAGAAGGCGCGCGGGATCACGATCTCGACGGCGCACGTCGAGTACGAGACCCAGAACCGCCACTACGCGCACGTCGACTGCCCCGGGCACGCCGACTACGTGAAGAACATGATCACGGGCGCGGCGCAGATGGACGGCGCGATCCTGGTGGTGTCGGCGGCGGACGGCCCGATGCCGCAGACCCGCGAGCACATCCTGCTGGCGCGCCAGGTCGGCGTTCCGGCGCTGGTGGTGTTCATGAACAAGGTCGACATGGTCGACGATCCGGAGCTTCTCGAGCTGGTCGAGCTCGAGGTGCGCGAGCTTCTCTCGAAGTACGACTTCCCGGGCGACGACATCCCGATCACCAAGGGCTCGGCGCTGTGCGCGCTGGAGAACCGGGAGCCGAAGATCGGCCACGAGGCGATCCTCGAGCTGATGAAGACGGTGGACGCGTACATCCCGCAGCCGGAGCGTCCGATCGACCTGCCGTTCCTGATGCCGATCGAGGACGTGTTCTCGATTTCGGGGCGCGGCACGGTGGTGACGGGCCGCGTCGAGCGCGGGATCGTGAAGGTGGGCGAGTCGGTGGAGATCGTCGGCATCCGTCCGACGACGACGACGACGGTGACCGGCGTCGAGATGTTCCGCAAGCTTCTGGACCAGGGGCAGGCGGGCGACAACGTCGGCGTTCTGCTGCGGGGCACGAAGCGCGAGGACGTGGAGCGCGGGCAGGTGGTGTGCAAGCCGGGTTCGGTGAAGCCGCACACGAAGTTCAAGGCGGAAGCCTACATCCTGACGAAGGAGGAGGGCGGCCGCCACACGCCGTTCTTCACGAACTACCGTCCGCAGTTCTACTTCCGGACGACGGACGTGACGGGCGTGTGCCAGCTGCCCGAGGGCACCGAGATGGTGATGCCGGGCGACAACGTGACGATGGACGTGACGCTGATCGTTCCGATCGCGATGGAGGAGAAGCTGCGCTTCGCCATCCGCGAGGGCGGCCGCACCGTCGGCGCCGGCGTCGTCGCCTCCATCACCGAGTAAGCGTCCAGGCGCTTCCACGAGCGGACAGGTGACGGGGCGGGCCTCGTGCCCGCCCCATCCCGTCGCGAGGTAGACATCACATGAACGGCCAGAACATCCGCATTCGCCTCAAGGCGTTCGATCATCGCATCCTGGACTCGTCGACCCGCGAGATCGTCTCGACGGCGAAGCGGACCGGGGCCCAGGTGCGCGGGCCGATCCCGCTGCCCACCCGGATCGAGCGCTTCACCGTCAACCGCTCGCCCCACATCGACAAGAAGTCGCGCGAGCAGTTCGAGATGCGCACCCACAAGCGCGTGCTCGACATCGTCGATCCGACGCCCCAGACCGTGGACGCGCTGATGAAGCTCGACCTCGCCGCCGGCGTCGACGTGGAGATCAAGCTCTAGGCGATCCCGAGGGATCGCTTGGAGCTTCACTAGGCTGCGCGGGGGAGAACCATGCGCTCAGGAGTCATTGCACAGAAGGTCGGCATGACCCGCGTCTTCACGGACGCCGGCGAGCATGTTCCGGTCACGGTGCTCAAGGTCGATCAGTGCCAGGTGGTTGCCCACCGCACGGTCGAGAAGAACGGCTACGTCGCGCTGCAGGTCGGCGTCGGCAAGGCCAAGGTCAAGAACGTCACCAAGGCCCAGCGCGGTCACTTCGCCGTCGCGAAGGTCGAGCCGAAGCGCAAGCTGGCCGAGTTCCGCGTGACCGAGGATGCGATCATCCCGGTCGGCGCCGAGATCACCGCGGACCACTTCCTGGCCGGTCAGTTCGTCGACGTGACGGGCACGACCACCGGTAAGGGCTTCGCCGGCGGCATGAAGCGCTGGAACTTCGGCGGCCTGCGCGCCACGCACGGCGTGTCGATCTCACACCGCTCGATCGGTTCGACCGGCGGCCGTCAGGATCCGGGCAAGACCTTCAAGAACAAGAAGATGCCGGGTCACCTCGGCGTCGAGCGGGTCACGACCCAGAACCTGCGCGTCGTGCGCACCGATCCCGAGCGCGGCCTGATCCTGGTTGAGGGCTCGGTCCCGGGCGTCGACGGCGGCTGGATCTACGTCCGCGACGCCGTGAAGCGCAAGCTGCCGGCCGACGTGCCGATGCCGGGCAAGTTCCGCGAGCAGGCTGCTGCTCCGCAGGAGACCAACGGCGAGGCCCAGGTCGAGGCTCCCGCGGCTCCGGCCACCGAGGAGAACGCGTGATGAAGTTCGAGATCACCACGCTCGACGGCGCCGAAGCCGGCTCGCTCGAGCTCGACGAGGCCATCTTCGGCCTCGAGCCCCGCGCCGACCTGCTGCAGCGCTGCGTCCGCTGGCAGCTCGCCAAGCGCCAGGCTGGTACCCACCAGACCAAGCAGCGCGGCGAGATCGCCCGGACGACGAAGAAGCTGTACAAGCAGAAGGGCACCGGTAACGCCCGTCACGGCGCGGCGTCCGCCCCGCAGTTCCGCGGCGGTGCTCGCGCCCACGGCCCGGTCACCCGCTCGCACGCCCACGACCTGCCCAAGAAGGTCCGGGCGCTCGCGCTCCGCCACGCCCTCTCGGCCAAGGTCAAGAGCGCCGAGCTGATCGTCATGGACGATGCCCGCCTCGAGGAGGGCAAGACCAAGGCGCTCAAGGAGCGGTTCGGCAAGCTGTCGCTCTCGAACGCCCTGATCATCGGCGGCGCCGAGCTCGACCAGAACTTCGCCCGTGCGGCCCGCAACCTGCCGCAGATCGACGTCCTGCCGGTGCAGGGCATCAACGTCTACGACATCCTGCGCCGCGAGAAGCTCGTGCTGACCCGCGCCGCCGTCGATGCGCTGGAGGCGCGATTCAAATGAGCGCTGATCCGCGCCACTACGACGTGATCGTCTCCCCGGTTATCACCGAGAAGGCGACGAACCTCTCGGAGCTCAACAAGGTTGTGTTCCGGGTGGCCCCGAAGGCGACGAAGCCGCAGATCAAGGAAGCGGTCGAGAAGCTGTTCGAGGTCAAGGTGAAGAGCGTCAACACGCTCGTCACCAAGGGCAAGAGCAAGATTTTCCGCGGTCAGCGCGGCCAGCGTTCGGACGTGAAGAAGGCGATCGTGACCCTCGAAGAGGGTCAGAGCATCGACGTCACGACCGGGCTCTGAGGGGAACGGCGTAAGGGAACAAGCCAATGGCTTTGAAGACATTCAAGCCGGTCACGCCGAGCCTTCGCCAGCTCGTGATCGTCGACCGTTCGGAGCTCTACAAGGGCAAGCCGGTCAAGGCGCTGACGGTGGGCAAGTCCTCCACCGGCGGCCGCAACAACCTCGGCCGCATCACCGTCCGCTTCCGCGGCGGCGGTCACAAGCGCACGCTGCGCAACATCGACTTCAAGCGTCGCGAACATGCCGGCAAGGTCGGCACGGTCGAGCGGATCGAGTACGATCCGAACCGCACCGCGTTCATCGCGCTGGTGTCGTACGAGGGTGGAGCCCAGAGCTACATCCTGGCGCCGCAGCGGGTGAAGGCCGGCGACAAGGTCGTGTCGGGCGAGCAGGTCGACATCAAGCCCGGCAACGCCATGCCGCTCGGCAACATGCCGGTCGGCACGATCGTGCACAACGTCGAGCTGAAGATCGGCAAGGGCGGCGCGATCGCCCGGTCCGCGGGCAACTACGCCCAGATCGTCGGCCGCGACCAGGGCTACGTCACGCTGCGCCTTAACTCGGGCGAGCAGCGCCTGGTGCACGGCCAGTGCTACGCCACGGTGGGCGCGGTCTCGAACCCCGACCACATGAACATCTCGCTCGGCAAGGCGGGCCGCAACCGCTGGCTCGGCAAGCGCCCGCACAACCGCGGCGTCGCGATGAACCCGATCGACCACCCGCACGGCGGCGGCGAGGGTCGCACCTCGGGCGGTCGTCATCCGGTCACGCCGTGGGGTATCCCCACGAAGGGCAAGAAGACCCGCTCGAACAAGCGCACCGACACGTTCATCGTGTCGAGCCGCCACAACCGCAAGAAGTAAGGGCTTCGTCCCATGGCACGTTCAATCTGGAAGGGGCCGTTCATCGACGGCTACCTCCTCAAGAAGGCGGACGCCGCGCGCGGCGCGAGCCGTAACGAGGTGATCAAGATCTGGAGCCGTCGCTCCACGATTCTTCCGCATTTCGTTGGTCTGACCTTCGGGGTCTACAACGGGCAGAAGCACATCCCGGTCTACGTCTCCGAGGAGATGGTGGGGCACAAGTTCGGCGAGTTCTCGCCGACCCGCACCTTCCACGGGCACGCGGCCGACAAGAAGGCGAAGAGGCGCTGAGATGGGCAAGGCAGCAGCACCCCGCGCGCTCCCCCAGAACGAGGCGAAGGCCGTCGCGCGCATGCTGCGCGTCAGCCCTCAGAAGCTGAACCTGGTGGCGCAGCTGATCCGCGGCAAGAAGGTCTCGACCGCTCTGGCCGACCTGCAGTTCTCGCGCAAGCGGATCGCGGTCGACGTCAAGAAGTGCCTCGAGAGCGCGATCGCCAACGCCGAGAACAACCACGACCTGGACGTGGACGATCTCGTCGTGAAGGAGGCCTATGTCGGCAAGGCGCTCGTCCTGAAGCGCTTCCACGCCCGCGCCCGCGGCCGTGGCGCCCGCATCCTGAAGCCGTTCGCGAACCTCACCATCGTGGTGCGCGAAGTCCCGGCCGAGGCGGCCTGAGGAGGGATCGATGGGTCAGAAAGTCAATCCGATCGGTCTGCGTCTCGGCATCAACCGGACCTGGGACTCGCGCTGGTACGCCAACAAGGGCGAGTACGCTCGCCTGATGCACGAGGACGTCGCGATCCGCAAAGCGCTGCTCAAGCAGCTCAAGCAGGCCGCGGTCTCCAAGATCGTCATCGAGCGCCCGCACAAGAAGTGCCGCGTCACCATCCACTCGGGCCGCCCGGGCGTGGTGATCGGCAAGAAGGGTGCGGACATCGAGAAGCTGCGCAAGCTCGTCAACTCGATGACCAAGGCCGACGTGACGATCAACATCGTCGAGGTGCGCAAGCCCGAGATCGACGCCACCCTGGTGGCCGACTCGATCGCCCAGCAGCTCGAGCGCCGCGTCGCCTTCCGTCGCGCCATGAAGCGCGCCGTGCAGTCGGCGATGCGTCTCGGCGCCGAGGGCATCCGCATCAACTGCGCCGGCCGCCTCGGCGGCGCCGAGATCGCCCGGCTCGAGTGGTACCGCGAGGGCCGCGTGCCCCTGCACACCCTGCGCGCCGACGTCGATTACGGCACGGCCACGGCGTTCACGACCTACGGCACCTGCGGCATCAAGGTGTGGGTGTTCAAGGGCGAGATCCTCGAGCACGACCCGATGGCCCAGGACAAGCGCGCGCACGAGGAGGGCGGCCGTTCGGGCGGACGTCGCGACCGTGAGCGCGGCGAGCGCGGCGGACGGGACGCGGCGGCCTAAGGGCCGCCCGTCTCCCGCCCTTCAGTTTTGAGAGGCTGCCATGCTGCAACCCAAGAAGACGAAGTTCCGCAAGCAGTTCAAGGGCCGCATCCACGGCGCCGCGAAGGGCGGAACCGATCTGAACTTCGGCGCCTACGGCCTCAAGGCCATGGAGCCGGAGCGGATCACCGCGCGTCAGATCGAGGCGGCCCGCCGCGCGATCACCCGCGAGATGAAGCGTCAGGGCCGGGTCTGGATCCGGATCTTCCCCGACGTCCCCGTGACCGCGAAGCCGACCGAAGTCCGCATGGGCTCCGGCAAGGGCGCCCCCGAGTACTGGGCGGCCCGCGTGCATCCGGGCCGTATCATGTTCGAGATCGACGGCGTGGCCGAGGACATCGCCCGCGAGGCGCTGCGCCTGGGTGCCGCCAAGCTGCCGGTCCGCACGCGCTTCATCCAGCGCATCGCCGACTGAGGAGAATATTCGAGATGAAGTCGAGCCAGAGGCTGTCTGACCTGAGCGCGCTGTCGCCGGATCAGCTCGGCGAAGAGCTCCTGAACCTGAAGAAGGAGCAGTTCAACCTGCGCTTCCAGCGGGCCACGGGTCAGCTCGAGAACGTCGCCCGGGTGCGCGAAGTGCGCCGCGACATCGCCCGCGTCCGCACCCTGCAGCGCCAGAAGACGCTGCAGGCGGCGCAGGGCTAAGGGAGTTCAAGGACCATGCCGAAGCGCGTGCTGCAGGGCGTCGTCGTCAGCGACAAGCAGGACAAGACCGTCGTCGTGAAGGTGGAGCGTCGCTTCACCCATCCGGTGATGAAGAAGACCATCCGCCGGTCGAAGAACTACCACGCCCACGACGAGAACAACGTCGCCAAGGTCGGCCAGACGGTGTTCATCGAGGAGTCGCGGCCCTACTCCAAGCTCAAGACCTGGAAGCTGGTCGAGGGCGAGGCCGTCGCGACCGCCGAGGCGTGAGGGGACGCCGAAAGGCGTTCCCCCGTCTTGTCAGCGAGGCCGAACCGGGATATAGGGCCGGCCTCCACCGAAACATGAAGGGCGCGCGACGCGCTCCTCATCGCGTTCGTTGACCGCGCCAGAGCGAGTGATCGCCCTGCTGCGCGGTCTTTTAATGGACGGGGACGCGAGATCCCCATCAGGCTGCCGTCCGCCGGGCAATCCTGCCCTGCGGAGACCTGCCTGAAACAAGGAAAGGGCGTTAGGCCGTGATCCAGATGCAGACGAATCTGGACGTCGCCGACAATTCCGGCGCACGTCGCGTGATGTGCATCAAGGTGCTCGGCGGTTCCAAGCGCAAGTACGCCGGCGTCGGCGACATCATCGTGGTGTCGGTGAAGGAGGCGATTCCGCGGGGCCGCGTGAAGAAGGGCGACGTCATGAAGGCGGTCGTCGTGCGTACCGCCAAGGACGTCCGCCGCGCCGACGGTTCGGTGATCCGCTTCGACCGCAACGCGGCGGTGCTGATCAACAACCAGAAGGAGCCGGTCGGCACCCGTATCTTCGGGCCCGTGCCGCGCGAGCTGCGCGCTCGCAACCACATGAAGATCATCTCGCTGGCGCCGGAGGTGCTGTAATGGCTGCGAAGGTGAAGAAGGGCGACAAGGTCGTCGTTCTGACCGGACGCGACAAGGGTCGCACCGGCGAGGTCATCCAGGTGATGCCGAAGGAAGACCGGGCCCTGGTCCGGGGGATTAACCTGGTGAAGCGCCACACGCGCCAGACCCAGACCTCCGAGGGCGGGATCATCACCAAGGAGGCGGCGATCCACCTGTCGAACCTGGCGGTCGCCGACCCCAAGGACGGCAAGCCCACCCGGGTCGGTTTTCGCATTCTGGAAGACGGGCGCAAGGTTCGCTTCGCGAAGCGCTCGGGAGATCTGATCGATGGCTGAGGCGCTGAAGGACGGCTACACGCCGCGGCTGAAGAAGCACTACGAGGAAGTGGTGCGTCCCAAGCTGATCGAGGAGTTCGGGTACACCAACCCGATGCAGGTGCCGGCGATCGAGAAGATCGTCGTCAACATGGGCGTCGGCGAGTCGACCCAGGATTCCAAGAAGGCCACCGTGGCGGCCGAGGATCTCGGCCTGATCGTCGGCCAGAAGCCGGTGATCACCCGGGCCCGCAAGGCGATCGCGACCTTCAAGGTCCGCGAGAACATGCCGATCGGCTGCAAGGTCACGCTGCGCAAGCAGCGGATGTACGAGTTCATGGATCGCCTGATCACCATCGCGCTGCCGCGCGTGCGTGACTTCCGCGGCCTGAACCCGAAGTCGTTCGACGGCCGCGGCAACTACGCCCTCGGGATCAAGGAGCACCTGGTGTTCCCCGAGATCAACTACGACAAGGCCCAGAACACCTGGGGCATGGACATCGTCGTGGCGACCACCGCCAAGACCGATGCCGAGGCCCGGGCGCTCCTGAAGCACTTCAACTTCCCGTTCCGGCAGTGAGGGCTGACCGCCCCCATACGCGGACACCGGAGAGCTTAAGCAATGGCTAAGACGAGCAAGATCGAGAAGAACAAGCAGCGGCGGGAGCTCGTGAAGCGCTTCGCCCCGAAGCGCGAGGCGCTTCTGGCGACGGCCAACGACGAGTCGCTGTCGATGGAGGAGCGTTTCGAGGCGCGCCTCAAGCTGGCGGAGCTGCCCCGCAACTCCAGCGCGACCCGCATCCGCAACCGCTGCGAGATGACCGGCCGTCCCCGGGCTTACTACCGCAAGCTCGGCATCTCCCGCGTCGCGCTCCGCGACCTGGGATCCCGGGGTCTGATCCCGGGCCTGGTCAAGTCCAGCTGGTAAGGGGAGGGCGCCACAGATGATCAACGATCCCGTGGGCGATATGCTCACCCGCATCCGCAACGGCCAGCAGCGTCGTCGCAACGTCGTGCAGACCCCCGGCTCCAAGCTGCGGGCCCGCGTCCTCGACGTCCTGAAGTCCGAGGGCTACATCCGCGACTACGCCACGACCGATTACGGCAACGGGCGCACCGAGTTCGCGATCGAGCTCAAGTACTTCGACGGCCAGCCGGTGATCCGCTCGATCGAGCGCGTCTCCAAGCCGGGCCGCCGGGTCTACTCGTCGGTCGATACCCTGCCGCGCGTCGCCGACGGCCTGGGCATCACCATCGTCTCCACCCCTCAGGGCGTCATGGCCGACCACGAGGCGCGCGAGCGCAACGTCGGCGGCGAGGTGCTCTGCAAGGTCTTCTGACCTTCGGACCCTGACAGCCGAAAAGGAGAGACGAGCATGTCCCGCGTAGGCAAGAAGCCCGTGACCGTCCCGGCCGGCGTGACCGCCACCGTCGACGGCCAGAACGTGAAGATCAAGGGCCAGAAGGGCGAGCTGCAGTTCCGCGTCCCCGACCAGGTGTCGGTGGCTCACGAGAACGGCGCGATCTCGGTCCAGCCGCGTTCCCAGACCAAGGAGGCCCGCGCGATGTGGGGCCTCTCCCGCGCCCAGGTGTCGAACCTGGTCGAGGGCGTGACCAAGGGCTACGAGAAGAAGCTCGAGATCAACGGCGTCGGCTATCGTGCCGCGGTCGCCGGCAAGGTCCTCAAGCTGTCGCTCGGCTACAGCCACGACATCGAGTACGCGATTCCGGACGGGATCACGATCGCCACGCCGCGGCCGGTCGAGATCATCGTCACCGGCATCGACAAGCAGCGCGTCGGCCAGGTCGCGGCGGAGATCCGCGAGTATCGCGGCCCCGAGCCCTACAAGGGCAAGGGCGTCAAGTACGCCGGCGAGTTCATCTTCCGCAAGGAAGGCAAGAAGAAGTAAGGACCGCCGACGATGTCTCGCAAAATCGAACTGCTCGATCGGCGCCGCGCGCGCGTCCGGCGGGCGATCCGCAAGGCGGCGAACGGCCGTCCGCGGCTCTCGGTGTTCCGCTCCTCCAAGCAGATCTACGTCCAGGTCATCGACGACGCCACGGGTCACACCCTGGCCGCGGCGTCGAGCCTCGACAAGGACCTGCGTGCCCGCCTCAAGACCGGCGCCGACAAGGCCGCCGCGACCGAGGTCGGCAAGCTGGTGGCGGAGCGTGCCAAGGCGGCCGGCGTGAGCCAGGTCATCTTCGACCGCTCGGGCTACCTCTACCACGGCCGGGTCAAGGCCCTGGCCGACGCGGCCCGCGAGGGCGGCCTGGACTTCTGATCCTCGGAGAGGGGAGGGCGCGTCCCGCGCCGCCCCGCCCGGATCGGCACGATGTCCCATGAGGCGAGGGGGCCCGAGAGGCTCCCTCTCTCGTTCCGGCGGATCAAACACAGCGAGCGGGACCGCCGCCCGCGTCAGTCGAACGGACACACAACATGGCACGTGAGCGTGAGGGTCGTCGCCGCGACGACCGCGAGGAGCGCGACAGCGAGTTCGTGGACAAGCTCGTCCACATCAACCGCGTCGCCAAGGTGGTGAAGGGCGGCCGTCGCTTCGGCTTCGCGGCCCTCGTCGTCGTCGGCGACCAGAAGGGTCGCGTCGGTTTCGGTCACGGCAAGGCCCGTGAGGTTCCCGAGGCCATCCGCAAGGCCACCGAGGCCGCCAAGCGCGGTCTCGTCCGCGTGGCGCTCCGCGAGGGCCGCACCCTGCACCACGACGTGCAGGGCCGTCACGGCGCCGGCAAGGTCATCCTGCGCGCGGCTCCGGCCGGTACCGGCATCATCGCCGGCGGCCCGATGCGCGCCGTCTTCGAGACGCTGGGCATGCAGGACGTCGTGGCGAAGTCGCTCGGCTCCTCGAACCCCTACAACCTCGTGCGCGCCACCTTCGACGCGCTGAAGAACGAGGATTCGCCCCGGTCGGTCGCGGCGCGCCGCGGTCTCAAGGTGTCGGCCCTCCAGGCCCGCCGTCGTGACGCCGACTCGGCCGCCTCGGCCGATTCCGCCGACGCGGCGTAAGGAGGCGCTCCGATGGCTGAGAAGAAGACCGTCCGCGTGCAGCAGATCGGCTCGCCGATCCGCCGCGAGGCCAGCCAGCGTCAGACGCTGATCGGCCTGAAGCTGAACAAGATGCACCGCATCGCCACGCTCGAGGACACCCCGTCTGTCCGCGGCATGATCGCGAAGGTGCATCACCTCGTGCGCGTTCTCGACGACGCGGCGTGAGGAGGGCACGATGAAGCTCAACGAAATCCGTGACAACGAAGGCGCAACCAAGAAGCGGATGCGCGTCGGCCGTGGCATCGGCTCCGGCAAGGGCAAGACCGCCGGCCGCGGCGTGAAGGGCCAGAAGGCGCGCTCCGGCGTCGCCATCAAGGGCTTCGAGGGCGGCCAGATGCCGCTCCACCGCCGTCTGCCGAAGCGCGGGTTCAACAACCCGGGCGCCACCGACCTCAACGAGGTCAATATCGGCCGCATCCAGCAGGCGGTCGATGCCGGCAAGCTCGACGCGTCGGCTCCGGTGACCCTGGAGGCGCTGATCGCCGCCGGCGTGGTCTCCAAGGCTCGCGACGGCGTCAAGATCCTCGGCGTCGGCGAGCTCACCGCCAAGCTGACCTTCCAGGTCTCCCGCGCGTCGAAGTCGGCGGTCGAGGCGATCGAGAAGGCCGGCGGCTCGGTGACCCAGTCGCTCGCGACCGCCGACGAGGCTGTTGCGTCGGCCTGAGGCACACTTTAAGTCACCGATCATCGGCGGCGGCCCGTGCGACCAGCGCGAGGCCGCCGCTCGTGTTTTGGGGGACGCCCGCGCGTCCCTGACCGCGACGCCGCGGATCCCGACCCGAGGACACTTAACCCATGGCCTCTGCAGCCGAGCAGCTCGCCGCCAACCTCAACTTCGGCGCCATCGCCAAGGCCGAAGAGCTCAAGAAGCGGATCTGGTTCACCCTGGGCGCCCTGATCGTCTACCGGCTCGGGACCTACATCCCGCTCCCGGGCATCGATCCCGACGCTCTCCGCCAGAGCTTCGCCAACGCCCAGGGCGGCGTGCTCGGCCTGTTCAACATGTTCTCCGGCGGTGCCGTCGAGCGCATGGCGATCTTCGCCCTCAACATCATGCCGTACATCTCGGCGTCGATCATCGTGCAGCTGCTCACCTCGGTGGTGCCGTCGCTCGAGGCGCTGAAGAAGGAGGGCGAGTCGGGCCGCAAGGTCCTCAACCAGTACACCCGCTACCTCACGGTGGTGCTGGCGATCTTCCAGGCCTGGGGCATCGCGGTCGGCTTGCAGAGCTCCGGCGGCATCGTCCAGGATCCGGGTCCCTTCTTCCTGGTCTCGACCGTCATCACGCTGACCGGCGGCACGCTGTTCCTGATGTGGATCGGCGAGCAGATCACCTCGCGCGGCATCGGCAACGGCTCCTCGCTCATCATCTTCGCGGGCATCGTCGCGCACCTGCCCTCGGCGATCGCCGGAACCCTCGAGCTCGGCCGCCAGGGCGCGCTCTCGACCGTGGTGATCCTCGGCGTCGTGGTGATGGCCGCGGCGGTCGTCTACTTCATCGTGTTCATGGAGCGCGCCCAGCGCCGCCTCCTGATCAACTACCCCAAGCGCCAGGTCGGCAACCGGATGTACGAGGGCCAGACCTCGTTCCTGCCGCTCAAGCTCAACACCTCGGGCGTGATCCCGCCGATCTTCGCCTCCTCGCTGCTGCTGCTGCCGGCCACCGCGGCGAGCTTCCAGACCGATCCGAACGGCACCGGCATCATCGCCACCATGGCGACCTATCTCGGCCACGGCCGGCCGCTCTACATGCTGCTCTACGCGGCGCTGATCATCTTCTTCGCCTTCTTCTACACGGCGGTGGTGTTCAACCCGCAGGAGACGGCGGACAACCTGAAGAAGCATGGCGGGTTCATCCCGGGCATCCGGCCCGGCGAGCGCACCGCCGAGTTCATCGACAAGGTGCTGTCGCGCATCACGGTGATCGGTGCGGCGTACCTCACGGTGATCTGCCTCATCCCGGAGATCCTGGTCTCCTACGCCTCGCTGCCGTTCTACTTCGGCGGCACCTCGCTCCTGATCGTGGTCTCGGTGACCATGGACACGGTGGCGCAGGTCCACGGCCACCTGCTGGCGCACCAGTACGAGGGCCTGGTGAAGAAGGCGAAGCTGCGCGGCGCCCGCCGGCGCTGATCGGCTCGGTCGGACCGGGATGCAACCGGTCCGGCCGCCATCCCCCGCGTCGGGACGTGCATCCCCCGCGTCGGGACGTGGAAGCCTTGCGCCCGGGCGCGGCCTTGGCGCATGGTCGGATTCCGCCCGGACAGGGCCACGGGTTACAAGAAGCAGACAGGCCGCACCCCGGGAGGACGGATCCCGTGCGGGAGCGGTGGAGGGGAGTGACAGGTTATGCGGATCATTCTGCTCGGCCCGCCCGGCGCAGGGAAGGGTACCCAATCGGCGCGGATCGTCGAGCGGTTCGGAATCCCGCAGCTCTCGACCGGCGACATGCTGCGCGCGGCCGTGGCCGCCGGCACCCCGGTCGGCCTCAAGGCGAAGGCCCTGATGGAGAGCGGGGGCCTCGTCTCCGACGACATCGTGATCGGCATCGTCGCCGACCGGATCGAGGAGGCGGATGCCCGCGCCGGCTTCATCCTCGACGGCTTCCCGCGCACCGTGGCGCAGGCCGTCGCCCTCGAGACGATGCTCGCCGAGAAGGGCTTGGCGCTCGACGCGGTGGTCGAGTTCAAGGTCGACGAGGACGCGCTCGTCGGCCGCATCGCCAAGCGCGCGGCCGAGACCGAGGCCCGCGGCGAGCCGGTGCGCAAGGACGACACGCCGGAGGTGTTCAAGACCCGTCTCGAGGCCTATCGCACCCAGACCGCGCCGCTCTCGGCCCACTACGCCGGCACCGGGCTCCTGCGCCAGGTCGACGGCATGGCGCCGATCGACGAGGTGACGAAGCAGCTCGAAGGCGTGCTCGCGCCCTACCAGACCGTTTCGGCCTGAGCCGGCAGGTCTGTTGACAAGCGGAGGCGCCCGCGCTAGTGGGCGCTCCTTCGTTCAGACCCGGACGGCCCGGCGTGCCTCTCTGGAGGCCGCTCCGGGCCGATTTGCCGTCGGGACGACGCGCAGGGGCCGGGCTCCACCGGACGCGCGTGACAACCGTGAAGACACGCCCCGGCGGTGACGCCGCGGGCGCGATGGAGAGCAGGAACACCATGGCCCGTATCGCCGGCGTCAACATCCCGACCAACAAGCGCGTCGTCATCGCGCTCCAGTACATCCACGGCATCGGCGCCAAGAAGGCCGAGGAGATCACCGAGAAGGTCGGCATCCCGGCCGAGCGCCGCGTGAACCAGCTCACCGACGCCGAGGTGCTGCAGATCCGCGAGACGATCGACCGCGACTACATCGTCGAGGGCGACCTGCGCCGCGAAGTCTCGATGAACATCAAGCGCCTGATGGACCTCGGCTGCTACCGTGGCCTGCGCCACCGCCGCAACCTGCCGGTCCGCGGCCAGCGCACCCACACCAACGCCCGCACCCGCAAGGGCAAGGCGAAGCCGATCGCCGGCAAGAAGAAGTAAGCCGCGCGGCCGCATGAGATCGGCGGGCCTTGGGCTTCGGCTCGGTCCCGCCCGAATCCGGCGGCGCGCCAGCGCCGCCACGCACACCGTAAGACACGTCCCGAGCGCCTGGCACCACGGGCGCGCCTGAAGGATCGAAAGACAGTATGGCCAAGGAAGCAACCCGCGTCCGTCGTCGCGAACGCAAGAACATCGTGTCGGGCGTCGCCCACGTGAACGCCTCGTTCAACAACACGATGATCACCATCACGGACGCCCAGGGCAACACGATCTCGTGGTCGTCGGCCGGCGCCATGGGCTTCAAGGGCTCGCGCAAGTCGACCCCCTACGCCGCCCAGGTGGCGGCCGAGGATGCCGGCCGCAAGGCCGCCGAGCACGGCATGCGCACCCTCGAGGTCGAGGTCTCGGGCCCCGGTTCGGGCCGCGAGTCGGCCCTGCGCGCGCTCCAGGCGGCGGGCTTCACGGTGACGTCGATCCGCGACGTGACCCCGATCCCGCATAACGGCTGCCGCCCGCGCAAGCGCCGCCGCGTCTGATCGTCCATCATGTCCCGGGGGGCCCTTCGGAGTCCCCCGGCCGACGGCCCGCGTAGAGGATTGCGTGTCGACAGACCTCACCGCCACGATCGCCCGGCCCGGCGTCCTTCCCTGGACGCTGGGCGATCGCGTTGTGGTCGCGCTGAATGACGGTCACCTCGTGGCGTCGCTCGGGCTGGTGCAGAACCTGCCCGCCGACGAGGCGGAGGACCTGCAAGCGGCGGGATATCGGAGCGTCGAGGCCCCGCGGATCACCGTGAACGCCTTTCTGATTCTCGGCGGCGAGGCGCCGGTTCTGGTCGATGCCGGCATGGGCGCCGGCGGTCCCGACAGCCTCGGCCACCTGCCGAAGGCGCTGCGGGCGTGCGGCGTGGCGCCGGACGAGATCGGCACGGTGCTGGTCACCCACCTGCACTTCGATCACGTCGGCGGGCTGATCGGGCCGGACGGCGCGGTCGCCTATCCCAATGCCGAGGTGGTGATCCCGCAAGCCGAGGCCGCCTACTGGCTCGCCGACGCCGCCGGGGCGCGGGCCCCGGCGGCCGCGAAGGCGGGCTTTCGGCGCGCGAGAAGCCTCGTGGCGGCTTACGGCGACCGGATCCGCCAGGCCGGCGAGGGCGAGGTCCTGCCGGGGGTCGAGGCGATCCTGGCTCCCGGCCATACGCCCGGCCACACCGCCTACC
The DNA here is from genome assembly GCF_003173755.1 of Methylobacterium terrae. Taxonomy (NCBI): domain Bacteria; kingdom Pseudomonadati; phylum Pseudomonadota; class Alphaproteobacteria; order Hyphomicrobiales; family Methylobacteriaceae; genus Methylobacterium; species Methylobacterium terrae. Next base: position 4,088,252 of record NZ_CP029553.1, on the reverse strand, counting down.
GGATCCAGTCGGGCGACGAGAGCCTGCTGATCTGGGGCGACGTGGTGCATCTGCCGGCGATCCAGTTCGCCCGGCCGGAGGCCGGCGTCTCCTTCGACGTGGACGGCGCGACCGCTGCCGCCACGCGCAAGCGCATCCTCGATCAGGCCGCCGCCGAGCGCAGCTTGGTCGCCGGGATGCATCTCGATTTTCCGGCCCTCGGCTACGTGCGGCGCGATCGCGTCGGCTTCGCCTGGGTCCCGGAGCAGTGGAGCGCGGCGTCCTGACCGTCCCTGCTTCGAACGCGTGAGAGATCAGGACGGCGGTGTCTCCCGGGCGCGGGAGGGGCCGCGAGGGGAGGGCTCTCTCGAGGGCCGCCCCGGTGTAAGTTGGCGAGAGGTGCGAACGTGGTCATTCAGAAGAACTGGCAAGAGCTGATCAAGCCGAACAAGCTCGAGGTCACCCCCGGGCACGACCCGAAGCGGATCGCCACCGTGGTGGCCGAGCCGCTCGAGCGCGGCTTCGGCACCACCCTCGGCAACGCCCTGCGCCGGGTGCTCCTCTCCTCGCTCCAGGGTGCGGCCGTCACCTCGGTCCACATCGACGGCGTGCTGCACGAGTTCTCGTCGATCCCCGGCGTGCGCGAGGACGTCACCGACATCGTCCTCAACATCAAGACGATCGCGATCCGCTCGTCGAGCGACACCCCGAAGCGCATGACCCTGCGCAAGACCGGACCGGGCCTCGTCACCGCCGGCGACATCGCCACGATCGGCGACGTGCAGATCCTCAACCCCGACCTCGTGCTCTGCACCCTCGACGACGGTGCCGAGATCCGCATGGAGTTCACCGTGTCGGCCGGCAAGGGCTACGTCCCGGCGGAGCGCAACCGGCCCGAGGACGCGCCGATCGGCCTGATCCCGGTCGACGCGCTGTTCTCGCCGGTCACCAAGGTGTCCTACCGCATCGAGAACACCCGCGAGGGCCAGGATCTCGACAAGGACAAGCTGACCATGACGGTCGAGACCAACGGTGCGGTCTCGCCCGAGGATGCGCTGGCCTACGCCGCCCGCATCATCCAGGACCAGCTCCAGATCTTCGTGAACTTCGAGGAGCCCCGCAAGGAGGAGGCCGCGCCGCTCGCGCCGCAGCTGCCCTTCAACCCGGCGCTGCTCAAGAAGGTCGACGAGCTCGAGCTGTCGGTCCGTTCGGCCAACTGCCTCAAGAACGACAACATCGTCTACATCGGCGACCTCATCCAGAAGACGGAGGCCGAGATGCTGCGGACTCCGAACTTCGGGCGCAAGTCGCTCAACGAGATCAAGGAAGTGCTGGCCGCCATGGGCCTGCACCTCGGCATGGACGTTCCCGGCTGGCCGCCGGAGAACATCGAGGATCTCGCCAAGCGCTTCGAAGAGCACTACTGAGCCGGTCCGGCGGCGCGGGATCGACCTCGCGCCGCCACTCCCGATGCGCCGGGATCCGCGGCGCATCGGGAGTGGCGGGAGACTGCCCTCGCACCACAAAGGACGGCCGACCCGTGGCACGGCGGCCGAGAACCAAAGGAGAGAGCCATGCGTCACGGTTTCCGGGGTCGTCGCTTCAACCGCACCGTCGAGCATCGCAAGGCGATGTTCTCGAACATGTCGGCCGCGCTGATCAAGCACGAGCAGATCATCACCACCCTGCCGAAGGCCAAGGACCTGCGTCCGGTCGTCGAGAAGCTGATCACGCTGGGCAAGCGCGGCGACCTGCACGCCCGTCGCCAGGCGATCGCGGCGCTCCGCGGCGACGAGGTGATGGTCAAGAAGCTGTTCGACGTGCTCGGCCCCCGCTACGCCGGCCGCCCGGGCGGCTACTGCCGCATCATGAAGGCCGGCTTCCGCTACGGCGACAACGCCCCGATGGCGGTGATCGAGTTCGTCGACCGCGACGTCGACGCCCGCGGCAAGGATTCCGGCCCGGTCCAGGTCTCCGACGAGACCCCGGCGGAGTAATCCGCAGCCGATCCGATCGTCCTCGAAGGCGGCCCGCGAGGGCCGCCTTTTTCTTTTCGCGAGGCGTTCGTCACCGGGAACCCGGCGGCCCGACGCACGATCTCCCCGCGGCATCCGCCGCCAAGGGAGACCCGATCCATGACCAAGCTGACCGTGCCAGTCCTCGCCGCCCTGTTCCTCGCCGGGAGCGCTGCGGGCGCCCTCGCCGACAAGGTCGGCGCCGACTGGATGCCGATCGGCCAGGTGATCCAGAAGGTCGAGGCCGCCGGCTACACCCAGATCTCCGAGATCGAGGCCGATGACGGCCACTGGGAGGGCGAGGGGATGAAGGACGGCAAGCCGATGAAGTTCAAGGCCGATCCGCGCACCGGCGCCATCCTGTCGGAGAAGGCCGGCAAGTAAGCAGAAGTTCGGGACGAATCCGGCCGGCTTTGTCCGGGAAGGTGCTGGATTCCGAGCGGCGGGAGGCGCAAAGGAGACGCGCTTCCCGTCCACCAGCGAAAACCGTCCCATGACCGCGATCCCCGCCCTCGCCGACCTCCAGGCCCGCTACGCCGCGCTGCAGGGGCGCGGCTTCAAGCTCGACATGACCCGCGGCAAGCCGGCGCCCGAGCAGCTCGACCTGTCGGAGGGCCTGCTGACCCTGCCGGGCAACCGCGACCACCGCACCGAGAGCGGCGAGGACGCCCGCAATTACGGCGGCGTGCAGGGGCTGGCCGAGGTCCGCGCCCTGTTCGCCCCCTTGCTCGGCACGTCGGCGGACCGGGTCGCGATCGGCAACAATTCGAGCCTCGCGCTCATGCACGACTGCATCGCCTACGCGCTCCTCAAGGGCGTGCCCGGGGGTGCCCGGCCGTGGGCGAAGGAGGAGGAGATCCGCTTCCTCTGCCCGGTGCCGGGCTACGACCGCCACTTCGCCCTGTGCGAGACCTACGGCATCGGCATGATCCCGGTGCCGATGACCGCCGACGGCCCCGACATGGACGTGGTCGATCGGGAAGTGCGCGATCCCCGGGTGAAGGGGATGTGGGCCGTGCCGCAATACTCCAATCCCGGGGGTGAAACCTATTCGGACGCCACCGTCGAGCGGCTGGCCCGGATGGAGACCGGGGCGCCGGACTTCCGGCTGTTCTGGGACAACGCCTACGCGCTGCACCACCTGACCGAGCGCCGTCCTGCCTTGCGCAACGTGCTGGAAGCCTGCGCGGAGGCCGGCCATCCGGACCGGGCGATCGTCTTCGCCTCGACCTCGAAGGTGACGCTCGCCGGCGCCGGCCTCGCCATGCTGGCCTCGTCGGAGGCCAATATCCGCTGGTACCTTAGCCAGGCCGGCAAGCGCAGCATCGGGCCGGACAAGCTCAACCAGCTGCGCCACGTCCGCTTCCTGCGCGACCGGGGCGGGCTCGACGCCCTGATGGACGGTCACCGGCGGCTCCTGGCGCCGAAGTTCCGGGCCGTGACCGAGACCCTGTCGCGCCATCTCGGCGGCACCGGCGTCGCGCGCTGGAGCGAGCCGGAGGGCGGCTACTTCATCCTGCTCGAGGTGCCGGAGGGTTGCGCCACCCGGGTGGTCAAGCTCGCCGCCGCCTGCGGCCTCGCGCTCACCCCGGCCGGCGCCACCCACCCCTACGGCCGCGACCCGCAGGACCGCCTGCTGCGCCTCGCCCCGTCCTATCCGAAGCCCGCCGAGGTCGAGGCGGCGGCCGAGGTGGTGGCGGTCTGCGTGCTGCTGGCCGCCGCCGAGAGCCGGGAGGCCGGCGGGAGCGGGCGTGTGGCCGCGTAGGGGCTATCCTGCGCAAGCAGCCCCGCCCCTTCGGAGCGCCCGCATTCCTCTCTCTCCGTCCGGACGGCCTCCCCGCTCGTGAGGCCGTCCGGCGCACATCCGCCTCGTGCCCGCCCGGGTTGTCGTCGCTCCGGCGAAACCTAAGACACCACTCATCCCGCGGCAGCCCGGGGGCACGCCCGTGCCCCCGGCGAACGGATGAGGGTTCGCGCATGCAATACCGGCAATTCGGGCGCTCCGGCCTCAAGGTTCCAGTCCTGAGCCTCGGCACCGGCACCTTCGGCGGCAACAACGAGTTCTTCCAGCGCTGGGGCCGGACCGACGTCGCCGAGGCGAGCCGGATGGTCGACCTGTGCCTCGATGCCGGCGTCAACTTCTTCGACACCGCCGACATCTACTCGCAGGGCGCCTCCGAGGAGATCCTGGGCCAGGCGCTCAAGGGCAAGCGCGAGCGGGCGCTGATCTCCACCAAGGCGACCTTCCCGACGGGGGAGGGGCCCAACGACAAGGGCTCGTCGCGCTACCACCTCGTGCGGGCCTGCGAGGCGAGCCTGAAGCGCCTCGGCACCGACCACATCGACGTCTACTTCATGCACGGCTTCGACGCGCTCACCCCCGTCGACGAGACCCTGCGGGCGCTCGACGACCTCGTGCGGGCGGGCAAGATCGGCTATATCGGCGCCTCGAACTTCTCCGGCTGGCAGCTGATGAAGGCGCTCGGCACCTCCGAGCGCTACGGGCTCGCGCGCTACGTCGCCTACCAGGGCTACTACTCGCTGGTCGGCCGGCACTACGAGTGGGAGCTGATGCCGCTCGGCCTCGACCAGGGCGTCGCCCTGATGGTGTGGAGCCCGCTCGGCTGGGGCCGCCTCACCGGCAAGATCCGCCGCGGCGCCGATACCAGCGGGCGCATCAAGGCGGGCGGTGCCGAGGGCGGTCCGCCGGTCGCCGACGAGGCCCTGTTCCGGGTCGTCGACGTCCTCGACGAACTCGCCGCCGAGACCGGACGCAGCGTGGCGCAGGTGGCGCTCAACTGGCTCCTCTCCCGCCCGACGGTCGCCAACATCGTCGTCGGGGCCCGCAACGAAGAGCAGCTCAAGCAGAATCTCGGCGCCGTCGGCTGGACCCTCTCGGCCGAGCAGGTCGCCCGCCTCGACGCCGCGAGCCAGGAGACGCCGATCTATCCCTACTGGCACCAGAAGGGCTTCGACGAGCGCAACCCGAAGCCGACGACTTGGTGAGCGGTCGCGTCACCGCGACAGTGCAACCCGAGACTGCGATGGACTAGGGCAGCAACTCCTGTTTCGCGCATCGCGCGGCCGGCCGACCTGCGTTAGACAGGAGGTGCGAAGCACCCCGGCTCGGCCGAGCCGGGGACGGGCGACCGCGAACAGGCGGCCGCCCGCGCGAGTCCCAAGGTGCCCGATGGCGCATGCCGGCCTACACGATCCCGTCCTCGTCGCGCTCTCGATCGGCATCGCGATGCTGGCGTCCTTCGTCGCGCTGGACCTCGCCAGCCGGATGAAGGCCGCGACGGGCTGGGCGCGGCGGGCCTGGCTGATGACCGCCGCCGTGGTGCTCGGCGGCGGCGTCTGGTCGATGCACTTCGTCGCCATGCTGGCCTTCCGGCTGCCCGGCACCGAGATCACCTACGATCTCGGCCTCACGCTCCTCTCTCTCGCCCTGCCGGTCGCCGTGACGGCGATCGGCCTCGCCATCGCCCAGCGGCCAGGCCGCACGCGCCCGGTCGCCGTGGCGGGGCTCGTCACCGGGCTCGGCATCGTCCTGATGCACTATACCGGCATGGCGGCGATGCGGCTGCCGGCCTTGCCGCACTACGACCCGGCCTGGGTCGCCGTCTCGGTGCTGATCGCGGTCGTGGCCGCCACCGTGGCGATCCGGCTCGCGCTGACCGAGAGCGGCCTCGGGCAGCGGGCCGCCGCGTCGGGCGCGATGGGGCTCGCCATCGCGGGCATGCACTACGCGGCCATGCGGGGCCTGCTGTTCACCCATTCCGCGGAGGCCGGTCACGGCGCCCTGGGGGCGGGCGTCGACCAGGTCCGCCTCGCCGCCGGCGTCACGGCGGTGACCTTCCTGGTCCTGGCGCTGGCGCTCTCGGCCGCCACCATCGACCGCCGCTTCTCCCAGCGCGCCGCCCGCGAGGCCGCGGCCCTGCGCGCCAGCGAGGAGCGCTACCGCCTGCTGCTCCAGAGCGTGACCGACTACGCGATCTTCATGCTCGACCGAGACGGCGTCGTGGCGAACTGGAACGCGGGTGCCCGGCGCATCAAGGGCTACGAGGCCGAGGAGATCGTGGGCGCGCACTTCTCGCGCTTCTACACCGAGGAGGACCGGGCCGGCGGCCGGCCGGAGCGGGCGCTCGCCGCCGCCCGGGGCGGCAAGTTCGAGGACGAGGGCTGGCGCGTGCGCCGGGACGGCACCCGGTTCTGGGCCAGCGTCGTCATCGACCCGATCGTCGGCGAGGACGGGACGCTCGTCGGCTTCGCCAAGGTCACCCGCGACGTCACCGAGCGCAAGCGCGCGCAGGACGCGCTGGAGCAGGCCCAGGCGGCGCTCGCGCAGGCCCAGAAGATGGAGGCGGTGGGCCAGCTCACCGGCGGCGTCGCCCACGATTTCAACAACCTGCTGATGGCGGTGCTGGGCAGCCTGGAGCTTCTGCGCAAGCGCCTGCCCGACGATCCCCGCCTGCTGCGCCTGCTCGACAACGCCGTGCAGGGCGCCGAGCGCGGGGCGGCGCTGACCCAGCGCATGCTGGCCTTCGCCCGGCGCCAGGAGCTCAAGCCCGAGGCGATCGACCTCGCGCATCTCGTGCGCGAGATGACCGACCTGCTGCAGCGCTCGATCGGACCGGGCGTGCGGATCGAGACGCGCTTCCCGTCGGGCCTGCCGCCCGCCCTGGTCGACGCCCACCAGCTCGAGCTCGCGCTCCTCAACCTCGTGGTCAATGCCCGCGACGCGATGCCGGAGGGGGGCACCGTCGCGATCGCGGGGCGGCTGGAGGAGCCGGGCGCGGCCGGGGAGGCCCGGCCGATGCTCTGTCTCTCGGTCACCGATACCGGCACCGGCATGGACGCGGCGACCCTCGCCCGGGCGCAGGAGCCGTTCTTCACCACCAAGGGCGTCGGCAAGGGCACCGGCCTCGGCCTGTCGATGGTGCACGGCCTCGCGGCGCAGTCGCACGGCCGCCTGGTGCTGCGCAGCCGCCCCGGCGCCGGCACCACGGCGGAGGTCTGGCTGCCGGTGGCGGCGCGAGAGGCCGGACCGGCGCCCGAGGAGGCGCCGGCCCGCCGCCCGCCCGCGGCCCGCGGCCTGCCCTCCCAGGTCGTCCTCGTTGTCGACGACGACCCCCTGGTGCTCGAGAACAGCGCCGCGATGCTGGAGGATCTCGGCCACCGGGTGATCGAGGCCCGCTCGGGCCAGGAGGCCCTGGAGCTGATGCGCCGCGCCCGCACCCTCGACCTCGTCCTCACCGACCACGCCATGCCGGAGATGACCGGGCTCCAGCTCGCCGCCCGGATCGAGGCCGAGCGGCCCGGCCTCCGGGTGATCCTCGCCACCGGCTACGCCGATCTCGCCCCCGACGAGGCCGCCCGCCTGCCGCGGCTGGCCAAGCCCTACGATCAGGCGACGCTCGCCCGGATGATCGAGACCGTGATGCGGGGCGCGGAGGACGCCCCGGACGAGCCGGTCGTGGTGCCGTTCCCGAGGAGCGCGTGAGGGGCGGCCTTCCGCCTCGCCCGAGTGGAAACTCGTGTGAGGCGGCGATGTCGGCGCGGACCGCCGGGCGACGGCGACCGGATCCGGCTCACGCCGCCGGCGCCTTCCGGGCCTTCGCCTCGCGCAGGAGCGCCAGCCCCTCGGGCCCGAGATCGAGCGCGAGGCGCAGCACCTCGTCGGCATAGGCCTGCGGCGTGGTGCCGGCCTGCTTGGCCGCCCGGGTGAGGCGCAGGCCGAGCGCCCCGTCGACCGGGATCGAGGTGCCGCGGGGAGCGGGCTCCGCGGGAGCCGCCGCCGGAACCGGGCCGGAGGCCGCAGCGCGGGCCGGGGCGATGTCCGGCCGGGGCGGCAGGCCGAGGGCCTGGCGCCGACCCTGCGCCGCCAGGCGGTCGGCGCGCTCGTTGCCGGCCTCGCCGGCATGGCCCTTGACCCAGACCCAGCGCACGTCGCGCCGCGCCGCCAGTTCGTCGAGGCGCTGCATCAGCTCGACGTTCTTCACCGGCCCGGTGGTGGTGCGCCAGCCCTTGAGCTTCCAGCCGCGGATCCACTCGGTGACCGACTTCACCACGTACTGGCTGTCGCAGCGCATCTCGATCGCGGCGCCCTCGGGGAAATGCTCCAGCGCCCGGATCGCCGCGGTCAGCTCCATGCGGTTGTTGGTGCTCTGCGGGTCGCCCCCGCACAGCTCGACGGTGCCCTCCGGCGCCTGGATCACCACGCCCCAGCCGCCCGGCCCGGGATTGGGATCGCAGCCGCCGTCGGCGTACACGATGGTTCGCATGGCTGCCTTTTTCGCTCGTTTCACACGACGGGACGCGGCCGGCCCGGTGACGCGGGATGCCCGGCGACGGGTGCCGGCCGCGCGGGCACATTCGGCCCGGAATGGTGAACAAATACCCAGGCGGCCTCCTGCGCAACCCGGGCCCGCCCTGGCACGGCGCTTGCGGCTGCGCGAGGATGCGCGAGGATGCGCGAGGATGCGCGATGATGAGACCGCGACCGGACGCAAGGGCGTCGCAGTCGGTCCATCCGCGCTGACCCTTGGGGAGGGCGAGACGAGATGCGCACCACGCCAGTCGAGCCCGTCGACGCCGTCGAGGAGATGCTGCCGCCGGCCCGCCTCGTGCCGCTGGCGATCCAGCACGTGCTGGTCATGTACGCGGGCGCGGTGGCGGTGCCGCTGATCATCGGCCGGGCCCTGGGTCTGCGGCCCGAGGAGGTGGCCTTCCTCATCAGCGCCGACCTGTTCGCCTGCGGCCTCGCGACCCTGGTCCAGTGCGCGGGATTGCCGGGCATCGGCATCCGCCTGCCGGTGATGATGGGCGTGACCTTCGCGTCGGTCGGCCCGATGCTGTCGATGGCGGCGACGCCGGATGTCGGGCTTCTCGGCATCTACGGTTCGGTGGTCGCCGCCGGCCTCTTCGGGCTCCTGGTCGCGCCGTTCGTCAGCCGCCTGCTGCCGCTCTTCCCGCCCGTCGTCACCGGCACGATCATCCTGGTCATCGGCATCTCGCTGATGCGGGTCGGCATCAACTGGGCTGGCGGCGGCCAGCCGACGCTGACGCGGATCGTCGACGGCGTCCCCGCTTCCGTGCCGAACCCGAACTACGCCCAACCCGGCGGCCTCGGCATCGCCTTCCTGGTGCTGCTCGTGATCCTGGCGCTGATCCGCTGGGGGCGGGGCTTCCTCGCCAACGTCGCGGTGCTCGTCGGCATCGTCGCCGGCTCGGTCCTGGCGGCGATGCTCGGCCTGATGCATCTCGACAAGGTGGCGGCCGCGCCCTGGTTCGCCCCCGTGCTGCCGTTCCACTTCGGCTGGCCGCACTTCCACCTCGTGCCGATCGCCACGATGTGCGTCGTGATGATCGTGGTGATGATCGAATCGACCGGCATGTTCCTGGCGCTCGGCGAGATCACCGGCCGGCCGGTGTCGCAGAAGGATCTCGCCCGGGGCCTCAGGGCCGACGGGCTCGGCACGCTGCTGGGCGGCGTCTTCAACACCTTCCCGTACACCTCGTTCTCGCAGAATGTCGGCCTCGTCGGGGTGACGGGCGTGCGCTCGCGCTACGTCACGGTGGCGGGCGGGGTGATCATGCTGGCCCTCGGCCTGGCGCCCAAGATGGCCGCCCTCGTCGAGGCGGTGCCGCAGGTGGTGCTCGGCGGCGCCGGCCTCGTCATGTTCGGCATGGTGGCGGCCACCGGCGCGCGCATCCTCACGGGGGTCGATTTCCGCGGGCAGCCGAAGAACCAGATCGTGGTGGCGGTCGCGGTCGGGTTCGGCATGATCCCGCTGGTCGCGCCGACCTTCTTCCGCAACCTGCCGCACGCCCTGCATCCGCTGCTCGAATCGGGCATCCTCCTCGCCTCGATCGCCGCGGTCCTGCTCAACGCCTTCTTCAACGGCGTGGGCAGCGCCGAGCGGGCGGGCCGGGACGCCTCGGCGGCCGCGGCGGCGGCCGAGCACGTCTGAACCGATCCTATCGCACGAGGTACCGATGACCCTGCTGCACAAGACCTACGGCAAGGGCCGGGTGCGGGTGATGCGCGTCCACCGCGACGGCGACCGGCACGAGGTGCGCGAGCTGACCGTGAAGGCGATGCTGAGGGGCGCGTTCGCGCGCACCTTCACGCATGCCGACAACAGCGACACGGTCTCGACTGACACGATCAAGAACGTCGTCTACGTCGTCGCCCGCGAGAGCCCGGCCCTGCCGGCGGAGGCGTTCTGCCGCGCGGTGGCGCAGCGCCTGCTCGACCGCTACCCGCAGATGGAGGAAGCCACCGTCACCGCCCACGAGACCCGCTGGAACCGGCTCGCCATCGACGGCGCGGCCCATCCCCACGCCTTCACGCTCGACGGCAACGGCCAGCCCTTCGCCCGGGTCGTGCTGTCCCGCGACGGCGCCACGACCGAATCCGGCCTCTCGGGCTTCACCTTCCTGAAGAGCACGGAATCGGGCTGGGCCAACTACGTCAAGGATCCCTACACCACGATCCCCGAGACCCACGACCGCATCGCCGCGACCAGCATGGAGGCGTCCTGGGCCTGGGCCTCCGAGCCCGCCGATTACGAGGCCGCCAACGCCCGGGTCCTCGACGCGCTGCTGCGGGTCTTCTCCGGGAGCTACAGCCACAGCCTGCAGGACAGCCTCTACCGCATGGGAATGGCGGCGCTGGAGGCGGTGCCGGAGATCGCCACGATCACGCTCGCCTGCCCGAACAAGCACTATCTCCTGGCGAATCTGAGCCCGTTCGGCCTCGACAACCCGAACCAGGTCTTCGTCGCGACCGACGAGCCGCACGGGCAGATCGAGTGCACGGTCGGGCGGTGAAGCCTCCGGCCCCGGTCTCCGTGAGGGCCGCGTCTGCCCTCACGATCCGTGCCGGGCACGGGTTCGACGGCATCGCCCCGGTCGCATGAAGCTCAAGGAGCGCGACGCGTGCTGGACCACCTCGCGATCGACGTGTCCGACATCGCCCGCAGCCGCCGCTTCTACGCCGCGGCCCTGGCGCCGCTCGGATACGTCGTGCGGCGAGAGGAGGCCGCCTCGGTCGGGTTCGGCGTGGTCGCGGGCGAGGGACGGTCGCTCGATCCGGGCGGAGACTTCTGGATCGCCGCGGGCACTCCTCACGCCTCGGTGGTCCATTTCGCCTTCAGCGCCCCCTCGCGGGAGGCCGTCGACGCCTTCTTCGCGGCCGCGCTCGGAGCGGGCAGGTTGGATAACGGCCGCCCCGGCCTGCGCCCGCGCTATCACCCGAACTACTACGCCGCCTTCGTGATCGACCCCGACGGCTACGCCATCGAGGCCGTCTGCCACCAGGGCTCCGGCTGATCGCGCCGGGCGACCGCCCCCGGTTCCGCGGAGGCGCCGACCGCGTTCACGCCTCAATGCCGCGTCGGGTTCGCCCCCACGGTCTCGGCCGACAGCCAGTCCACCACCTCGGCCAGCGCCTCCCGGGGCGGCAGGCCGCGCCCCTGCGCCTCGGTGAACAGGGCGAGCTGGCGGTCGGCGCTGGTGCCGCGGGCGACGACCCAGCGGGCGAGGTCGAGCTCGGCCTCGCAGGCCAGCGCCCGCGCATCCTCGGCGACGAGGGAGAGGGTCTCGGCGAGCACCGTCGCCACCGGCCGCGCCGCCCGGCTCTCCTCGCACACGAAGCTGCCGTGGATGCCGTAGCGCTGGGCCCGCCAGCAATTCTCCGCCGCGATCGCCTGCGATGCGCCGGTGAGGTCGCGGTGGCGCGCCGGCTCGCGGGCGAGGCGGCGCACCAGGCAGCGGTAGAGCGCCGCGATGGCGAGCGCGTCGTCGAGGCGGGTGCAGCTGTCGGCGATGCGCAGGTCGAGGCTCGGGCCGGTCGGGGAGGGGCAGATCACCCACCAGACGTGGCGCGGGTCGTCGATGGCGCCCGAACCCACCACCGTGTCGAGGTAGCGGGCGTAGTCCGCCTCGTCGCGAAACAGCGGCGGCAGGCCGCTGCGGGGCAGCTCCCGCGAGGCGGCGAGGCGGTATCCGAGGAGCCCGGTGCGCTGCGCCTGCCAGAACGGCGACGAGGTCGAGAGCGCGAGCAGCAGGGGCAGGTAGGGCTGGACCCGGTTCATCAGGTCGATCCGCGACACGCCGTCGGGCACCCCGACGCCGACGCTCAGGCCGCAGACCACGTTGCGGCTGCCGACCATCTGGAGGTCGCGCAGCACCCGGCCGCGGGCGGCCTGGTCGCGCGGGCGCACCCGGCTCCACTGGGCCAGCGGATGGGTGCCCGACGCCATCAGGGCGAGGCCCCGGGCGGAGGCGAGCGCCCCGAGGCCGCCGCGCAGGGCGGCGAGCGCCCGCCGGGCCTCGGCGAGGTCGCTCACCGGCTCCGTGGCCCAGACGAGCTGCGGCTCCATCAGTTCGGCGCGCACCTGCGGGTACGCGGCCCGGCAGGCGGCCAGGAAATCGCGGGTGCGGGCCCGGGCGGCGTCGCGCTTGCCCGCATCGTTGATGAACACTTCCTCCTCGAGGCAGACGTCGAATTCCGCTCGCATACGCAGTACCTCCGGCATCGGCGGGCCAAGGGCGGGGTCAAGGGCGGGGCCAAGGACGGGCCGGCGACCGCGGTCGCGAATCGGCCTCGTTTCCGCGGGGCGGCCCCGATATCAGCGCTTGGAATGAGGCGCGACCCCGGCCGCGCGCCGGGGCGGCGACGGTCCGTCGTGCCTCATGCCGCCACTTGAGAATGGGGTGGGTTTTTTTAGGCCCGCGACCGTCCGTCGCCGAGCACGGCCTGGACCAGGGCCAGCACCGCCACGGCGGCGGTATCGGCGCGCAGGATCCGGGGCCCGAGCGACAGGCGGACGGTGTTGGGACGGTCTCCGATCAGGGCGCGCTCCTCCGGCGTGAACCCCCCCTCCGGTCCGATCACAACGGCCAGCGGAGCGGCGCCGTTCCCCGATACGGTGCTCGCGCCTGCCGCCGCGCCAGCCTGCGTTAAGGCCGCGACGGGATCGGCCACCGGGGCGTCCTCGTCGCAGAACACCAGCAGGCGCTCCGGCGCGAGCGCGGCGAGCGCCTCGGAGAGCGGCGCGGCGTCGCGGATCTCCGGCAGGCTCAGGATGCCGCACTGCTCGGCGGCCTCGATCGCGTTGGCGTGGAGCTTGTCGAGCTTGATCCGGTCGCCCTGCGTGCGGCGCGTCACGACCGGTTGGATCAGGCTCGCGCCCATCTCGACCGCCTTCTGGGCGACGTAGTCGAGACGGGCGGCCTTGAGCGGGGCGAACAGGTAGTGCAGGTCGGTGCCCGGGGTCTGGGGGCGGGTCCGCATCCGCAGCACCAGGTCGGCCGCCTTGCGGCCGGTCGGCTCGATCTCGGCCCGCCACTCGCCGTCGCGGCCGTTGAACACCAGCACTGGCTCGCCGGCGTTCCTCCGCAGCACCGAGAGCAGGTAGTTCGCCTGCGCCCGGTCGAGGGTATGCCGGACGCCCTCGCGCATCGGGATGTCGAGGAAGAGCCGGGGAGCATTGAAATCGTAGGCCGCCATGGCGCCGTGCTCGCCGAGGCGGGGGCCGGATGTCAATCGTTCCGCCCCGCGGCGTGGGCTCGCCGCGTGTGGCGCCCGCGCAACAACGGCCGGCGAGCGGCGCCGGATCGCTCGCCCCGCGGCCCGCGCCGCACGATGGCGCCACAATCCTGTGCAGAAAGCGGTGTGAGGCCGGGAGCGGCAAGGGATTCTTACGTATGCCGGGCGCGCCGCCGAGAATGCGGCCGGATCGGCGAGAGGCCGGGATTTCGGGGCCGGAGCTTTGGGGGGATTTGGGAGATGACTGGCATGCGTGTGACCGTGGCGGCGCTGGCCGGAAGCCTGCTCGGCGCGACGCTCCTCGGCGGGGCGGCCCGGGCCCAGGGCGCCGATTGCTCGACGATCCAGAAGACCCTGACCGAGCGCAAGGACATCGTCTCCAAGGTGAACGCCGCCTCGCAGGGCAAGAAGGCGAAGATCACCGCGGCGGCCGCCTGCACCCTGTTCACGAAGCTCCAGGCCAACGGCACCGAGGGCATGAAGTGGATCACCGCCAACAAGGATTGGTGCTCGATCCCGGATTCCTTCGTCGAGGGCTTCAAGGCCGATCACGGCCGGGTCTCGACCCTGCGCACCAAGGTCTGCCAGGCGGCGACGCAGCAGGTGGCGATGGAGAAGAAGGCCCGCGCCATGGCGGCGCAGCAGCAGCAGGGCGGCGGTGGCGGCGGTCTCCTCGGCGGGCCCGGCCTGACCGGCAGCTTCCGGGTGCCGCAGGGCGCCCTGTGAGCGCGGCGCCGCTGACGAACCCGGCGCGCCGCGCCCGGGCATGACGCGGGCATGAATCGGGAATGACTCCTGCCCCCGAAATGACGCCTGCCCCCGACCGTCCGGTCGCCGACGCGGTCACCGGACACTGGGTCGACCGGCACGCCCCCGAGGCCGTGCGGCCCTACCTGCGCCTCGCCCGCATCGAGCGCCCGATCGGCTGGTGGCTGCTGCTGCTGCCGTGCTGGTGGTCGGCGGCGCTCGCAGCGACCGCGGTGGGCCGGCCGGGCCCGAGCCTGTGGCACCTCGCCCTGTTCCTGATCGGCGCGGTGGCGATGCGGGGTGCGGGCTCGACCTACAACGACATCGCCGACCGCGACCTCGACGCCCGCGTCGAGCGCACCCGCCTGCGGCCGCTGCCCTCCGGGCGCGTACGCGTGCGCCACGCCGTGATCTTCCTGGTGCTGCAGGCGCTCGTCGGCCTCGCGGTGCTGCTGCAGTTCAACAAGGCGGCGATCCTCGTCGGCATCGCCTCGCTCGCGCCGGTCGCCATCTACCCGTTCATGAAGCGGGTGATGCCGGTGCCGCAACTCGTGCTCGGCCTCGCCTTCGCGTGGGGCGCCCTGATGGGCTGGGTCGCCCTGATCGGCCGCCTCGACGCCCCGGCCTACTGGCTCTATGCCGGCGCCATCGCGTGGGTCATCGGCTACGACACCATCTACGCGGTGCAGGACATCGAGGACGACGAGATCGCCGGCATCAAGTCGTCCGCCCGCTTCTTCGGCACCCGGGTCCGCCTCGCGGTGGCGGGCTGCTTCCTGGCCTGCGTGCTGTTCATCGGCCTCGCGCTGTCCGGGGCCGGGGCCGGGCCGATCGGTCTTTCCGGGCTCGCGCTGTTTGCCGGCCACCTCGCCTGGCAGGTCGGGCGGCTCGATCCGCGCGACGGCGCGGAGGCGTTGCGGCTGTTCCGCTCGAACCGCGACGCGGGGCTGATCCTGTTCTGCGGCCTCGCCCTCGACGCGATCTGGCAGGGGCTGATGTAACGCCTCAGAGGCTGCCGCCGTCGGTCATCAGCGCCTCGTCGCGGTAGACCAGGGGGCGCAGCGGCAGCCGGGCGGTCTTGCGGCGGGTGAGGAAGCGCGGCCGACGGTGGTTCAGCAGGCCGTGCCGGCGGCGGATGCGCACGGTGCCGAGCTTCACCCGGCCGAGCTGCTGGCCCATCGGCGAGACCGCGCCGTCCTCCTGGATGACCACCAGGGGCAGGCCCGTCTCGGCGCCCAGCCGCCGCCACACCGCCACGACCTCGTCGTCGCCGAAGGTGCCGAGATGCATCAGCGGGTCGCCGCTGCGGTCGAGCACCGTCACGGCGAAGCGGTCCTCCCCGGCGGCGTCGCTGGCGTCGCCGTCGAGGCAGAGGGCCAGGCTGCCGGCGGCGCTGGCGCCGGGCAGGCGGCCGACGATCGGCAGGGCAGACGGCTCGGCCTGGACCGGTCCGCGGTGGATGACCGGGAGCTCGACGTCGCGGCGGGCGGCGTTGCTGCTCGAAGACCGGCGGTTCGAAGAGGGGAATCTGGTGACCATGGATCTGCTCGACGCCCTGTCCGCGTGAGGCGGCGACCTCTGTCGTGTCGTCCGCTGTTGTCACGACTTTGGACCCGCTCCCGCTCAGAACGCCTTAAAAGGCAGCGTTAAGCGATGGTTGGCGTGGGCCAGATGCTTCGAATGCTCAACGGATCCTTGTTGCGACCCGATTCATTTATCGTTCACCGCCAGATGATGCCGCGTATCGGTCGCGAAACCCTTCGCTAAGACAATGCGGCATCGCCGCCGGCGTGTCCGGGCTGGGGCGTCCTTGTGGCGTCCGGTGGGGGCGCCTACAACGGAGGGATCCTGCTCCGTGCTCGACCCGTGCCCGCCGCGGGGCCGCCGGGCGCCCCCCTTTCGAAACCTTGGCGGCCGACCATGCCTCTGTCCGACGTGCGCGCGATCCTGCCCGAGGACCTCCTGCCCCAGGTCCGGGCGATCATCCGCGAAGCGGCGCTCCTGGCGCTGCCGTATTTCCGGCAGGGCGAGCGCACCAGCGCCCGGGTCTGGAGCAAGGCCGGCGGCTCGCCGGTGACGGAGGCCGACGTGACGGTGGACGCCTTCCTGAAGGTGCGCCTGAGCGAGCTGATCCCCGGCGCCGCCTGGCTCTCGGAGGAGACCCGGGACGATCCCGTCCGCCTCTCCCACGACCTCGTCTGGATCGTCGACCCGATCGACGGCACCCGCGCCTTCCTGTCGGGCGATCCCGACTGGTCGATCGCCGTGGCGCTCCTCGCCCATGGCGAGCCGGTGCTCGGCCACGTCGCCGCGCCGGTGACCGGAACGCTCTACGAGGCCGTGGCCGGGGAGGGGGCGACGAAGGACGGCGCGCCGATCCGGGTCTCGGCCCAGGCGGACCTGGCCGGCGCCCGGGTCACCGGGCCGAAGCCGATGGCCGACCGGCTCGAGCGCCAGGGCGGGCTTGCCGGCACGCCCGGCGCGCTGGTGCGTCTGCCGCGGATCCCGTCGCTGGCGTTACGGCTCGTGCGAGTGGCGGAAGGGCTGGTCGATGTCGGGCTGGTCTCCTCGGATGCCCGCGACTGGGACCTCGCCGGGGCCGATCTGATCCTGCGCGAGGCCGGCGGCGCGGTGCTCGGCCTCGACGGCCGTGTTCCGGTCTACAACCGGCGCGAGCCGATCCACGGCGAACTGGTGGCCCTGCCGCAGGCCTTGCGGGAGGCGGTGCTGACGGGGTTGAGGTGAGACGCCGGGTGGGTCGACGCCGTCACGGCAAGTAAGCCCGCACGCTGTCCTCGATGGCGCGGAGGGTCGGAGTGCCTCCGGAGCAGGCCGAACCGCGCCCTACCGCGCCTCCCGCTTCTCCAGCGCCGTCTTCGCCTGCTTCAGCTGGTCGAACACCACGCTCGGCGTGGTCCCGAAGAACGCGAAGCCCGCGTTGATCGCCCAGTAACCGGCGAGCAGGATCAGCGGCACCAGGATCCACCCTAGGATCTCCTCGCCGATCTTGCGGCGGCGGCGGCGCTGGCGCCGCTTCTCGCGCCGGGTCACCTTCGGGGAGGGCGGGGTCACCGTCGCGGCCGGGGCGAGGGGGCCCTCGTTGAGATCTCCGCTCATCGGGATCCTCTTCACGTCCTCTGGCGCGGGGCAGGACGGCCTCGCGTGTCCAAACGCCCCGCGGCGGCCGCTCGGGGAGCGGCCGGGGCCTCAAAATGCGCATCCCGGCGGAGGAGGCCCCCGCCGGGATGCGCGCGTCTCGGATGAGCCTCATACACGGGAGGCGTGCCGGGATCGAGGGGTCTGCCCTCGATCCCGGCGGGATCAGGCCCGCACCAGCGGCACCTTCGGCACCGTGCGGATCCCGCCGCCACCGTCGCCCGAGCCGCCGTCCTTCGGCTTCTTCGGCGCGGCGCGGGGGCGCTTCTGCTTCTTCGCCGCGCTCTTCCCCGCCTTCTTGGCGGCGATCGTCACGTCCTTCTCGGGCCGCGGCATCACCGGGCCGGCCGGGAAGACGAAGCCGAGGCTCGGCTTCTCGCCGTCGGGCCGCTTGACGATCACCCGGACGGCGCCGCCGTCCTTGAGCTTGCCGAACAGCACCTCGTCGGCGAGCGGGGTCTTGATGGTCGACTGGATCAGGCGGGCCATCGGGCGGGCGCCCATGGCCTCGTCGTAGCCGTTCTCGACCAGCCAGTCCCGCGCCTCGTCGGACAGCTCGATGGTGACGTTGCGGTCGGCGAGCTGCGCCTCGAGCTGCAGGACGAACTTGTCGACGACCTTGGCCACCACCTCCTTCGGCAGGTGGCCGAAGGACACGGTCGCGTCGAGGCGGTTGCGGAATTCCGGGGCGAACAGGCGGTTGATCGCCTCCTGGTCGTCGCCGGTGCGCTTGTTCTGGGTGAACCCGAACGCCGCCTTGGCGAGGTCGGCCGCGCCCGCATTCGTCGTCATGATGATGATGACGTTACGGAAATCGACCTGCTTGCCGTTATGGTCGGTCAGCTTGCCGTGGTCCATCACCTGCAACAGGATGTTGAACAGGTCCGGGTGGGCCTTCTCGATCTCGTCGAGCAGCAGCACGCAATGCGGATGCTGGTCGATGCCGTCGGTGAGGAGGCCGCCCTGGTCGAAGCCGACATAGCCCGGAGGGGCGCCGATCAGCCGCGAGACGGTGTGCCGCTCCATGTATTCCGACATGTCGAAGCGCAGCATCTCGACGCCGAGGCTGGAGGCGAGCTGCTTGGCGGCTTCGGTCTTGCCGACGCCGGTCGGGCCGGCGAACAGGTAGGCGCCGATCGGCTTGTCGGGGTCGCGCAGGCCCGCCCGGGCGAGCTTGATCGAGGCGGTCAGCGCGTCGATGGCGGCGTCCTGGCCGTAGACCACCCGCTTCAGGTTGTCGGTGAGGTGGGCGAGCACCTCCGCGTCGTCCTTCGAGACGGTCTTTGGCGGGATGCGGGCCATCGTGGCGATGGTCGCCTCGATCTCCTTCACGCCGATCGTGCGCTTGCGGCGGCCTTCCGGCACCAGCATCTGCGAGGCCCCGGTCTCGTCGATCACGTCGATCGCCTTGTCCGGCAGCTTGCGGTCGTTGATGTAGCGGGCCGACAGCTCGACCGCGGCCTTCACGGCCTCGGTCGTGTACTTGAGCTTGTGGAACTCCTCGAAGGACGGACGCAGGCCCTTGAGGATCTCGATCGCGTCCGGGATCGACGGTTCGTTGACGTCGATCTTCTGGAAGCGGCGCACCAGGGCCCGGTCCTTCTCGAAGTACTGGCGGTACTCCTTGTAGGTGGTCGAGCCGATGCAGCGCAGGGAGCCGGAGGCCAGGGCCGGCTTCAGGAGGTTCGAGGCGTCCATCGCGCCGCCCGAGGTCGCACCGGCACCGATCACCGTGTGGATCTCGTCGATGAACATGATGGCGTTCGGGTGCGCCTCGATCTCCTTCATCACCTGCTTGAGGCGCTCCTCGAAGTCGCCCCGGTAGCGGGTGCCGGCGAGCAGCGTGCCCATGTCTAGGGAGAACACGGTGGCGTCCGCCAGGACCTCCGGCACCTCGTGCTGGATGATCTTGCGGGCGAGGCCTTCCGCGATCGCGGTCTTGCCGACGCCGGGATCGCCGACGAGCAGCGGGTTGTTCTTCTGCCGGCGGCAGAGAACCTGGATCGTGCGCTGGACCTCGTTCTCGCGGCCGATCAGCGGGTCGATCTTGCCCTCGCGGGCCTTCTTGTTGAGGTTGACGCAGTAGGCGTCGAGCGCGTCACCCTTCTTCTTCTGGCCGCCGCGCTCGTCCTCGGCCCCGCTGGGACGTTCCGTCGGACCCTCCTCGTCGGCGCCGCGCACGGGCTTGCCCTCGGACAGGCCGGGGCGCTTGGCGATGCCGTGGCTGATGTAGTTGACCGCGTCGTAGCGGGTCATGTCCTGCTCTTGCAGGAAGTAGGCGGCGTGGCTCTCGCGCTCGGCGAAGATCGCCACCAGCACGTTGGCGCCGGTGACCTCCTCTCTCCCCGAGGACTGCACGTGGATCACCGCGCGCTGGATCACGCGCTGGAACCCCGCCGTGGGCTTGGCGTCCTGGCGCCCGTCGCCGGTCAGGTTGGCGAGCTCGGTGTCGATGTACTCGACGAGGTTGCGCTTGAGCAGGTCGACGTCGACGTTGCAGGCCCGCATGACCGCAGCCGCGTCCTGGTCGTCGACCAGGGCCAGCAGGAGATGCTCGAGGGTCGCGTATTCGTGCCGGCGCTCGCCGGCCAGCGCCAGGGCGCGGTGGAGAGCTTGTTCAAGGCTGCGTGAGAAGCTGGGCAAAGCGGGCCTCTTTGCTGGTGCCTATTTCTTTTCCATGACGCATTGCAGAGGATGTTGGTGTTTCCGCGCAAAGTCCATGACCTGCGTCACCTTGGTCTCGGCGACCTCGTAGGTGAAGATGCCGCACTCGCCGACGCCGTTCTGGTGGACGTGCAGCATGATGCGGGTCGCGTCCTCGCGCGACTTGTTGAAGAAGCGCTCGACGACGTGGACGACGAACTCCATCGGGGTGTAGTCGTCGTTGAGCAGCAGCACGCGGTAGAGGTTGGGACGCTTGGTGCGCGGCTTCGTCCGCGTGATCACGGCGGTTCCCGATCGACCGTCGCCGTTACCGTTCCCGGGTGCGCGGGGATTGGCCGCGACCGGCCTGGTGGAGGGTTCTCCCTGCCTCGGGACCTGAGCCATCTGAATCGTACCGACCTCGCTCTGGCGCCCGCGCCGAACGGTGCCGGCCCCCGTCTCGAAGGGCCCGGACCGCGTCGCGGGAGGGCAGCCTATCACGTCGGCTGCCGGTGCCGAGCCTAATCTATAGGCCGAGTCCGCGCTTCGCCAGTCGGCTGCGCGCTCTTGTCGTGCGGGGCCGCACGGGACCCCGAAACGCGTCGCGACCGGCACGGGGATCCGTGCCGGTCGCGACGATCGTCAGGTCGTAAGGGGAGGGCGGCCCGGCCGGGCCGCCTCCGGGTCGCGCCTTACGCGGCGTCCTTGGCCTCGTCGAAGGCCTTGCCGGCCTCGTCCTGGACCTTGTTCAGGCCGTCCTTGGCCTGCTCGAAGGCGCGTCCCTGCGCCTTGAAGGCCTGGTCCTGAAACTTCGAGGCCTGCTGCTGGGCCTGGGCGACGATGCCCTCGAACGGCTTCGCCATCTCCTTGGCGAGGTTCGTGTAGAGCTCGGTCATCTTGGCGGTCTGGGCGGTGAGACGCTCGAAGGAGGTCTTCGCGTACTCGGCCTGGATCTCGAGCGCCTTGTCGAGCGAGCGCACGCCGGCGAGCTTCTCGAGGGTGGCGGTGCCGTGCTCGAAGGACTGCTTGGCGAAGTCGGTGGCCTCGACGGCGATCGCCTGGCTGGCCTTCGACAGCGTGCCGAAGCTGCGCAGCATCGCGTCCATGCCGTCCTTGCCGAACTTCTGGGCCGCCTCGGCCTGCTTCTCGACCTGCTGGCTGATGTTCTGGTTCATGGTTGGCGTGGCGCCCCGGGCGGGCGCCCCCTTCTGCGCGCGGCGATGGAGCGGTGCGGGGCACCCGCGCGTCGCGCCCCGCGAACGGCAATATGTGCACCGCACAAAATTCGTCAAGAGTCGTTGTGCGGCGCACAATCGCGCGAATTCGAGAGTCGAAATTTTCCGCGAGTTAACCGGGGCGTAACCGCGCCTGCCTAGCCTGATTGACAGTGATGCCGCTGCGCCACGCCGTTCTCGCGGGGCGCCTGCGGTCCGGGGTGCCGCCCCTGTCGCAGGCGCCCCTCTCGATAGAACGGGGTAGTTGCGTGATGCGTTGCGTTCACGGCCAATCGGGACCCGCGCTGCCGGCCGTGCTCGCCGCCGCGGCGGTGCTGACGGCGCTCACCGCCTCGCCCGCCGAGGCGCGCCGGCGCGCCCATCACGGCGGCGGCGGTGGCTACAACCCGCCCTACGCGGCGATGGTGGTCGACGCCAAGACCGGCCGCGTGATGCACGCGGTCAACGAGGATGCCCTGCGCCACCCGGCCTCCATCACCAAGGTGATGACGCTCTACCTGCTGTTCGAGCAGCTCGAGCGCGGCAAGATGGACCTCGACACGCCGCTCCAGATCTCCGCCAACGCCGCCCGCCAGCCGCCCTCGAAGCTCGGCGTGCGCCCCGGCTCGACCGTGACGGTCGAGGAGGCGATCAAGGCGCTCGTCACCAAGTCGGCCAACGACATCGCCTGCGCCATCGGCGAGAACATCGCCGGCTCCGAGCCGGCCTTCGCCGAGATGATGACCCGCAAGGCCCACGCGCTCGGCATGACGCGCACGCACTACGCCAACGCCTCGGGCCTGCCGGATTCCGACCAGATCACCACCGCCCGCGACCTGACGATCCTCGCCCGCGCGGTGCAGGACCGGTTCCCGCGCTACTACCGCTACTTCCAGACCCGCTCCTTCGCCTTCAAGGGCCGGGTGATCGGCAACCACAACCACCTGCTCGGCCGGGTCGAGGGCGTCGACGGCATCAAGACCGGCTACACCCGCGATTCGGGCTTCAACCTGATGACCTCGGCCCGCACCGACGGGCGCCACATCGTCGCCGTGGTGCTCGGCGGCAAGTCGGTGGCGAGCCGCGACAACATCATGGCCAAGCTCGTCCAGGCCAACCTGCCGGTGGCCTATGCCGGCGCCCGCACGAGCGCCCCGGTGGTCGAGGTGGCGGAGCGGCCGCGCCCGGCGGTCGTCGCCGAGCGCCCGGTCGCGACCCGCACCCTCGTGGCCTCGGCCGACGACGACGCGGTCGAGACCACGAACTCCACCGGCCAGCCCCTCGACATCGCGCCGCGCGGCGGCGCCACGCCGCAATCCTCGCCGAAGTGGCGCGCGGGCGCCCCCGGCGCGGTGCCGGCGAGCGCCCAGGCCTACGCCCCCGCCGCGACGGCGGCCTTCCCGGCGGCCGGGGCGAAGTACGCCTCGCGCCTGCCGGCCTCCGAGCCCGGCGAGGCGAGGGCGCCCGCCCCGCGCGAGGCCGCGGCGCCTGCACCGAAGCCCGTCACGGTGACGCCCTGGGTGATCCAGCTCGGCGCCATGGACGACGAGGGCAAGGCCAAGTCGATGCTCGCCGATGCCCGCCAGCGCGGCGGCGGGGCGCTCTCCAAGGCCGCCCCCTTCACCGAGCGGGTGACCCATGGCGGCACCACGCTCTTCCGCGCCCGCTTCTCCGGCTTCTCCGAGGCCGAGGCCGCGCAGGACGCCTGCCGCGCGCTCAAGCGCAACGGCTTCACCTGCTTCGCGACGCGGAGCTAGCACTTTCCCCTGCCCCGGCGATCCCCGGCTTGCCCGGAATCGCCGGGGCAGGGGGGATGCGCTGCATCCCGACGCGTCAGTGCGCGCCGCTGCGTCCGGCCGACACGGAACAGTTCACGACATCCCCGCCGCGGCGCGTCCCTGCCGCGGCTTCGTCGACACGCGCGTGGAGTATCAGCGATGTCGGTTGAGAAGAAAGTCCTTGGCCGCGTTGACGCGGGCCGCCAGGTAGTCGGACCCGCCCTGGTCCGGGTGAAGCCGTTTCATGAGGGTCCGGTGCGCCCGGCGCACCTCCTCGAGGGCCGCCCCGCGCTGAAGCCCCAGGATCTGATAGGCCTCCTCCTCCGTCATCGGCCCTGGCTGCGCCGCACCGCCCGGCCGCGGGTCGCGATCTCCTTGAGCGTCTACGCGCCATCCGGCAAACCGGCGGTCCAGATAAGCCTCTAGCAGGCGGGCGCCGTCGGGGTCGCCCGCGCGGCACTCCGACAGGAGCGCGACGAGGGCCGGCAGCGCCAGGCCGTCGAGCCCCTGGCCGGCGAGGGGGCCGGCCAGGACCGTGCCGCGCATCGCGCCGCTGGCATGGTCGAGTTCCATCTCCAGCATCGCCGAGCGCACCCGCGAGACGGCGCCCTGCGAGGGCGCGCCCTGGCGCGACGGCATGTACCGGCCGAGGCCGAAGGGGAGGGGGGAGCCCTGGCGCCAGCCCAGCAGCCAGGCGCCGCCGAGGCCGAGCGCGCCCGCCATGTCGAAGCGCCCGCGCAGGAACAGGAAGGCGGCCGCCGCGAGGGCGAGCCACCCGCCCGCCTGACGGACCATCCGCGCGATGACCGACGGATTCGCGTTCGCGTAGTGGCGGCCGAGCCACCACAGGCCGACGAGGACCAGGACACCGAGGCCGAGCGCGATCATTCGTCTTCCACAACCCTCGATCGTCGCGCTGTTCCCCGTGCGCGGGATCCCCGTGTCAGCCGCCGGTCATGTCGGCGAGGAGCCGGCGCGCCGCCGCATCCTCATGCGCGGCGAGGCGCAATCCGTCGAGTCCCCGGGTGGCGTAGATCGCGGCCGCCCGCAGCAGCGCCGCCAGCACCCCGGGCGCGGCGAGGTCGAAGCGGGCCGCCGCCCCGCCGCTCAGGCGGGCGATCTCCGAGAAGCCGGCGGCGACCGCGAGGTCGGGTCCCTCGTGGAAGCAGAAGGCCGGCAGGCCGAGGAGACCGAGTTCCCCGGCGACGCCGCGGAGGTCGTCGAGATCCTCCTCGATCGCGTCGCCGACCAGCACCAGCGCCTTGACCGGCCCGCGCCCGGCCTCGTTGCGGACGTGGCGCAGCACCCGGCCGATCTGGGTGCGTCCCCCCAGGCAGGCCACGCCCTGCATCAGGCCGGTGAGCGCCCGGGCATCGGCGACGAAGCGCGAGGCCCGGCACTCGTCGAAGCCGCGGAAATAGACGAGCTGGACCGCCAGGCCGCCGAGGCGGGCGGTCGCGTCGAACATCCCGGCCTGGACCCCGCAGGCGAGGTCCCAGGTCGGCTGCCGGCTCATCGTCGCGTCGAGGGCGAAGACGAGGCGCGGCGCGTCGCCGGCCGGCACGGCGACCCGCCGCGCCGTCTCCAGGAAGGCGTCGACCGCCCCGCGCCCCGGGCGGTCGAGGTCGGACCCGCCCGGCACGCCCTCAGTGCCGCCGGATGGTGTTGGCGGTGAGCGCGTGGACCGAGAACAGCCCGTCCGGATCGGTCCAGACCCGGGCGTGCTCCCAGCCGGCGCCGCGGGCGAGCGCCCGGAAGCCCGGCACCGTGTACTTGTAGCTGTTCTCGGTGTGGATCGTCTCGCCGGAGCCGAAATGGAACGGCACGCCCGCCACCGTCACGAGCTGGTTGCGCCGGCTCACCAGGTGCATCTCGATCCGCCCGAGGTTCTCGTCGAAGAAGGCCTGGTGGGCGAAGGCGTCGAGGTCGAAATCGGCGCCGAGCTCGCGGTTGATGCGGGTGAGCAGGTTGAGGTTGAACGCCGCCGTCACCCCCGCGGCATCGTCGTAGGCGGCGTCCAGCACCGCCTTCTCCTTCACGAGGTCGATGCCGACGATCAGCGTCGCGCCGGTGCCGGCACCGGTGCCGGTGCCCAGCGTCCGGGCGAAGCTGGCGAGCAGGCCCGCCGCCAGCTCGGGCTCGAAATTGCCGATCGTCGAGCCCGGGAAGAAGCCGGCCTTGGGCGCGTCCCTCAGGTCCTCTGGCAGGCCGAACGGCTTGGTGAAGTCCGCCGCCACCGGCTCGACCTGCAGGCGCGGGAAGTCGCGGCCGAGCTCCTCCGCCTCGCTGCGCAGGAACTCCTCCGAGACGTCGACCGGCACGTAGGCCGCGAGGTCGGAGAGGTGCGGCAGGAGGCG
Organism: Methylobacterium terrae; assembly: GCF_003173755.1. Classification (NCBI taxonomy): domain Bacteria; kingdom Pseudomonadati; phylum Pseudomonadota; class Alphaproteobacteria; order Hyphomicrobiales; family Methylobacteriaceae; genus Methylobacterium; species Methylobacterium terrae. The sequence goes on along the minus strand of NZ_CP029553.1, from coordinate 4,062,806 downwards.
CCGTACCTTCGCGGTCGAGCCGCTGCCGAACTCGACGAGGGCCGAGCCCGGGGCCAGCCCGGCGGCGATCTCGGGGCCGTACCGGTCGAGGATCGCGAGCTCGGTGCGGGTGGGATAGTATTCCGGCAGCCGGGTGATCGCCTCGAACAGCTCCGAGCCGCGCCGGTCGTAGAAGTACTTGGCCGAGAGATGCTTCTTCGGGGCGCTCAGGCCCCCGATCACGTCCTGCAGGAAGGTGCGATCGAGGCGGGCGGGTTCGTGCGCGAGGTGGGGAAGCGGGGCATTCACGGGCAGGGACTCCGGTGTCGGGCGGGCGCCTCGAGGACACCCGCGTCGAGGCGCGTCACGCCTCACGCTCCGTACTGAGATAGACGCAGGCCGGTGAACTGCCAGCGCTGGTGGGGATAGAAGAAGTTCCGGTAGGTCGGCCGGCTGTGCCCCTGCGGCGTCGCCACCGAGGCGCCGCGCAGCACGAACTGGCTGACCATGAACTTGCCGTTGTACTCGCCGAGCGCGCCGGGGAGCGGGCGGTAGCCCGGATAGGCGCCGTAGGCGCTGCGGGTCCATTGCCAGACATGGCCGAAGGCGGCGTCGAGGGAGCCGCTCGCCGCCTCCCACTCGGCCTCCGTGGGCAGGTCGCGCCCGGCCCAGCGGGCGAAGGCGTCGGCCTCGTAGTAGCTGACATGGGTCACCGGCAGGGCCGGATCGACGGGCCGCAGCCCGGCGAGCGTCATGCTCGACCACACCCCGTCCGCCCGCCGCCAGTAGCCCGGCGCCTCCCAGCCCTGTTCCTGAGCGGCGACGAAGCCGTCGGAGAGCCACAGCTCGGGCTTGGCGTAGCCGCCGTCCTGCATGAATTCGAGCCACTCGCCGTTGGTGACGAGGCCGCGCTCGAGGGTCACGGGCCGCAGCAGCACGTCGTGGCGCGGCTCCTCGTTGTCGAAGTGGAAGCCCGCGCCCGCGTGGCCCATCTGGGTCACGCCGCCGTCCAGCGCCACGCGGCCACTCCGCTGCGACAGGGCCGGCCAGCGCCAGCCCTCGTCGTAGGCCGGCAGCAGCGGGTTCTGCGCGAAGGCGTGCAGGATGTCGGTGAGCATCAGCTCCTGGTGCTGCTGCTCGTGGTGCAGGCCGATCTCCAGGGTGGCGACGATCTCGGGCAACCGCCCCTCGGACGCGCCGGCGATCAGGTCGGCGACGGCGCGGTCGACATGGGCGCGGTACCCTGCGACCTCGTCGCAGGTCGGCCGGGTGACGAGGCCGCGGCTGATCCGCGGCGCCCGCGGCCCCGCCTGCACGTAGTAGGAGTTGAACAGGTAGAAGAAGCGCTCGTCGAAGACGGTGTAGCCCGGCACCATGGCCGTCAGCAGGAACTGCTCGAAGAACCAGGTCGTGTGGGCGCGGTGCCACTTGGTCGGGCTCGCATCCGCCATCGACTGGATCTGCTGGTCCTCCGGGGAGAGCGGCGCGGCGCGGCGCTCGGTCTCGTCGCGGACGTGGCGGAAGGCCGCGATCCAGGCCCCCGGTCGATCGGGCGGGCCTCGACGGAGGGGGGAGGGAAGGCGGGGCGCGTCTCGAGGACCTGCGCGGTCGCGGTCGCTGCCATCGGATCATCCCTCATGCGTAGATCGATCGTTCACGATCAACGTCGGTCGGGGGAATGCGTTTCTCCAGCGCGGCGTTACCGCGCAGCTTGGATCCGCGCCGCATGGGCACGGTAAGGATGTGCATGGCGGGAGAAGCGGAGCCTTTTTGCCGCCGCAGTGACCAAGCCTTAACGGTCGCGCCGGACTCTCGCCGGCAACTCTCCCACTGCCTCTCGGTCAAAGCCCCAATGCGGTTCGATCTGATGGCCGGCACTGCTGCGGCGCCCCTGGCGCCGATCACCCGCGCGCCGGTGGTTCTCGTGTTCGATTCCGGCCTCGGCGGCCTCACGGTGCTGGCCGAGGTCCGCCGCGCCCGGCCCGACGCCCGGGTGGTCTACGCCGCCGACGACGCGGCCTTCCCGTATGGCGGCCTCGCCGAGCCGGTGCTGGTGGCGCGGGTGCTCGCCGTCATGGAGCGGCTGATCGCGGTCCACGCCCCCGACCTCGTCGTGGTGGCCTGCAACACCGCCTCGACCCTGGTGCTGCCGGCCCTGCGGCAACGCTTCGACATCCCGTTCGTCGGCACCGTGCCGCCGATCAAGCCGGCGGCGGCGGCCACGCGCTCGGGCCTCGTCAGCGTGCTGGCGACGCCGGGCACCGTGCGGCGCGACTACACCCGCGAGCTCGTCGACACCTACGCGGCGGGCTGCCGGGTCACCCTCGTCGGGGCGACGGGGCTGGCGGCGCTCGCCGAGGCGGCGCTCTCCGGGCTGCCGGTCTCCGACGCCGACCTGTGGGCCGAGATCGGGCCCTGCTTCGTCGAGGGCGAGGCGGGACGCACCGACGTGGTGGTGCTCGCCTGTACCCACTACCCCCTGCTGCTCGCCCGCTACCAAGCCATCGCGCCCTGGCCGGTGACCTGGATCGACCCGGCCCCGGCGATCGCCCGGCGCATGACCCAGCTCATCGGCGGCCCCGTCCGCGGGCTGGGCGACGATTCGCCCGGCCCCGTGCGCGCCGCCTTCACCTCCGGCGACCGGCTGACCCCGGCCCTGCGCACGGCGCTCGCCGATCGCGGCGTCGCCGAGGTGGCGTTCGAGGCGATGCCGCTCGTGCTGCAGTGATCCCGGTCCCGCAGTGATCCCGGTCCCATGGTGCGCGCGCGGCCGATGACGATCGCGGCCGTCCTGCTCGTCGTCGCGCTCGCGCTCTACGGCGCGGTGGTCGCGGCGTTCTGGTGGTTCCAGCGCGGGCTGCTCTATCCGGGGCAGGGCGGCCCCGTGCCGGCGACCGCGGCGCGGCTGCCCTCCGCGCTCGAGAGGCTCGCGATCGACACGGCGGACGGCGAGCGCCTGCGCGCCCTGTGGCTGCCCCCCGCCCCGGGGGCCGGGATGGTGGTGAGCTTCCACGGCAACGCCTCGCTGCCGGAATGGCACGCCGAGCGCTTCGCCGCCGGGCCGTGGCGGGCGCATGGCTGGGGCGTGATGGCGCCGGCCTATCGCGGCTATCCGGGCTCGACCGGCCGCCCGAGCGAGGCCGGCCTGATCGCCGACGGGCTCGCGGCGCTGGCGGAGGCCCGGCGGCGCGCGCCCGGGGCGCCCGTGCTGCTGCACGGCCACTCCCTGGGGGCGGCGGTCGCGGTCGCGGTGGCGGCCCGGATCGGGGCGGCGGGCGTGCGGGGCCTCTACCTCGAGGCGCCGTTCGACTCGATGACCGCGATGGTGCGCCACCACTTCCGCTTCCTGCCGGCGGGCCTGCTCGCCGACACCTGGCGCTCGGACCGGGCGATCGGCACCGTCGCCGTGCCGATCCTGATCGTGCACGGCGAGTCCGATCCGGTGATCCCGGAGAAGTACGGCGCCCGCCTGGCGCGCGCCGCCGGCGCCGACTTCGTCGCGGTGCCGGGCGACCACGTCTCGATCCTGGGACGCCGGGACGGCGAGGCCGAGGCGCGGTTCCGCCCGTCTCCCTGAGCCTTGACCCGAAACGCTTTGTCGCCTAAGAGCGCCCGGTTCGCGGGGCCCCGGTTCGGGGCCCCGCGGCATTTTACGCACCCGCGAGCGGCTCGTCACGGCCGCTCTGTCGCCCCGGTTTCGGGGGGAGGAGGGCGCGTTCCTCTCCTACGTGATGACATTCTAGAGGACACGCGATGTCGAAACGCGTTCAGGCGAAGCACAAGCTCGATCGCCGCATGGGCCAGAACATCTGGGGCCGCCCGAAGAGCCCCGTGAACCGCCGCGAGTACGGCCCGGGCCAGCACGGCCAGCGCCGCAAGGGCAAGATGTCCGACTTCGGCACGCAGCTGCGCGCCAAGCAGAAGCTCAAGGGCTACTACGGCAACATCACCGAGAAGCAGTTCCGCCGCTACTACGCCGAGGCGATCCGCCTGCGCGGTGACTCGGGCGAGAACCTGGTCGGCCTGCTCGAGCGCCGCCTCGACGCGGTGGTCTACCGCTCGAAGTTCGTGGCGACCCCGTTCGCCGCCCGCCAGTTCGTGAACCACGGCCACATCCGGGTGAACGGCGTGCGCGTCAACATCCCGAGCTACCTCGTCAAGCCGGACGACGTGATCGAGGTCAAGGAATCGTCCAAGCAGCTCGAGATCGTCGTCGTGGCGAGCCAGCTCGCCGAGCGCGACGTGCCCGACTACATCGAGGTCGACCACGGCAAGATGACCGCGCGCATGACCCGCGTGCCGACCCTGTCCGAGGTCCCGTACCCGGTGCAGATGGAGCCGAACCTGGTCATCGAGTTCTACTCGCGCTGATCCAAGCGACGCAGACCATCGAGACGACGGAGAGCCGCCCGCGAGGGCGGCTTTTTCTGTTTGGGGTTGACCGAAGAGCCGCCCGCGAACAGGCAAAGCGCGGGCTCCCCCTCTCCCCGCGGGCGGGGAGAAGCCTTCACCCCCCCTCGCCGGGGGTGAAGGGAGCCCGCAGGGCGAGGGTGAGGGGGTGGTGCCGGAGGAAGCTCATCCGGAGACACCCCCTCACCCTCGCTCCGGCTTCGCCTCCGCTTCTTTCGTCCCCGGCAAGGGGGACGAAAGCCTCTCCCCGCCCGCGGGGAGAGGAGAAGCCCGCGCCTTTCCGATCCGCGCCGCGCCGGGAACGATCTCAGCCCGCCAGCGCCGCCCGGATCCGCTCGGCGTGCTCGGCCAGCAGGGCCGGGTCGGCCATGCCCTCGACGTGGCGGCGCGGCGCGACGCCCTCGTGGCGGGGCAGGACGTGGACGTGGAGGTGGAACACGGTCTGGCCGGCCGCGACCTCGTTGTACTGGTAGACGGCGACGCCGTCGGCCGCGAAGGCCGCCTTGGCCGCCCGCGCCACGCGCTGCACGGCGGCGTAGAGGTGGCCGAGCGTGGCCGGGTCCGCATCGAGGAGGTTGCGGCTCGGGGTCTTCGGCACCACCAGGGTGTGCCCGTCGGCCTGGGGCATCACGTCCATGAACGCGACGACGTGATCGTCCTCGTAGACCTTGTGGCAGGGCACCTCGCCCCGCAGGATCTTGCCGAAGATGTTCTGGGGATCGTAGGCGGTCTCGGTCATCTCGGAGCCCCTTCGGAAGGCGGACATCGATGCGCGGGCGCGTCCCCGCGTCGCCCCGGGGCTCGGCGGCGGACGCCCGGCGCGCCCAGGCGCTCGTGATCAAGAACGCGGCGGGGCGCAACCGCTGTTTTTCCGCAAAAGGTCGCGATCCGCGTCCGTCCGGGCACGAAGGAAGGCCGGTGCCCGCCTCACGCCGAGCGCGGCGCCGCCACCCGGTGGCGCAGGCCGGCGATCACCGCCCGCAGGGTGCCGGCCTCGGCCTCCGGCGCGTCGGTGCGGGCGTAGATGCGGTCGTGCACGAAGGAGAGCTTGCCGATCGTCGCCGGGGTCATCCGGAACGGGTACAGGTCGGGCTGGCCCATGCTGCGGTTGATCGAGTTCATCGCGAAGGTCAGCGGCAGCCAGGCCTCGATCAGCCGGCCGAAATCCGGGCTGCGATACGGATCGAAATCGAGCTTCGCGGAGAGCTGGATCAGCCCGGCCGGCGCCTGGAGCTTGGGCTGCACGCGCAACCCGAACTGGCTCGCGGTCTCGAGCGTGTCGATGATGTGCAGGTAATGCGCCCAGGTCTCGGCGAAGTCCTCCCACGGGTGGGAGGCGGCGTAGGCCGAGACGTAGGTCTCCTCCCAGCCCTCGGCCGGGCCGTGGGCGTAGTGGCGCTGGAGCGCGACGCCGTAATCGGCCCGCTCGTCGCCGAACACCGCCCGGAACGCGTCGAGGCAGGGATCGGCCCGCACCAGCACGTTCCAGAAATAATGCCCGATCTCGTGGCGGAAGTGCCCGAGGAGCGTGCGGTAATGCTCGCCGAACTGCGTGCGCCGGCGCTCGCGCTCGACGTCGTCGGCCTCGGCGATGTTGAGGGTGATGAGGCCGTTGTCGTGCCCGGTCAGCACCGGCGGGCCGACGAGGTACGATTCCGCCGGGTCGACCAGGAAGTCGAAGGCGAGGCCGGCCGGGTCCTCGTGCCGCGACGCGAGCGGCAGGCGCAGGCGCAGCATGGCGTAGAACAGCCGGCGCTTGGCCGCCTCGACCTCGCGCCAGCGGGTCCGGTTCCAGGGGATCGAGAGGTCCGGCACCACCCGGTTGTGCCGGCAGGCCAGGCAGTAGGTCTCGGGCGAGCCGGCGGGAACGAGCCAGTTGCAGCCGCCCGACTCGCGGTTGGCGCAGGAGCGGTAGGTCCGGCCGGTATCCGCGAGCCCGCGCCAGTGCGGGCCGGCCCGCAGCATCGCCGTCATGTCGGCGATCTCGGGGTCGTAGCCGAGGCGGCACTCGCAGCTCTCGCAGGAATCGGCCTCGAAATGCGCCGGCTGCGCGCAGGCTTGGCACTGGAAGATCTTCATCGCGGCGTCCGGGACAGGCCGCCCGCAACGCCGGGGCCACGACCCGGCGGGGGCCGGGCCAGAACCCGGCGGGGCCTGCCTCCACCAAGGGGCTTGCCCCGCCCGAGGTTCCGCCGATCGCGGCACGGGACTTGCCTCAATTTTTCGCCCCGCCGCCCGCGACGAGGCCGTGCGCTGACGCAAGTGGACGTGCGACAGGATGTGATGGGAGTTCATGCATCCGACGGCGGCGGCTGACGCCGGCCCGGCCAAGGTGTAGAACCCCGGAGCGCGCGCGGACGGAGCGGCGGGCTCACCCCTCACTCGCAGCAGAAGGTTCGGAGTCGTCGTGTCGATCAAGGCCGCCCTGCACCACGTCACGTCCTACACCTACGACCGGCCGATCAGCCTCGGACCGCAGGTGATCCGTCTGCGGCCGGCGCCGCACACCCGCACCCGGATCGAGAGCTACGCCCTCAAGGTCACGCCGGCCAACCACTTCGTGAACTGGCAGCAGGATCCCAACGGCAACTGGCTCGCCCGGCTGGTCTTTCCCGAGAAGACGACGCAGTTCCGGATCGAGGTCGACCTCGTCGCCGACATGGCGGTGATCAACCCGTTCGACTTCTTCGTCGAGGACTACGCCCAGACCCGGCCCTTCGCCTATCCGGACGAGCTGAAGGCCGAGCTCGGCCCCTACCTGGCGGTCGAGACGGCGGGACAAGGCAAGGGTGATCCCGAGATCGACGCCCTGATGAAGCGGCTGCCGGCCGAGACCGACACCGTGCAGTTCCTGGTGGCGCTGAACGCCCTCGTGCGGGACACGGTCGCCTACGTCGTGCGCATGGAGCCCGGCGTGCAGACCCCGGCCGAGACCCTGACCAAGGGCAGCGGCTCGTGCCGCGACTCGGCCTGGCTGCTGGTGCAGGTGCTGCGCCGCCTCGGCCTCGCCGCCCGCTTCGTCTCCGGCTACCTGCTCCAGCTCGTGCCCGACACCACCGCCGTCGACGGGCCGGCCGGCACCACGACCGACTTCACCGACCTCCACGCCTGGGCCGAGGCCTACGTGCCGGGCGCCGGCTGGATCGGGCTCGACGCCACCTCGGGCCTGCTCTGCGGCGAGGGCCACATCCCGCTCGCCGCCACCCCGCATTACCGCTCGGCGGCGCCGATCTCCGGCCTCGCCGAGCCGGCGGAGGTCGCGTTCGACTTCGCGATGACCGTGACCCGCGTCGCCGAGGCGCCGCGGGTCACGAAGCCGTTCTCGGACGAGGCGTGGGGCGCCCTCGACGCGCTCGGCGAGCGCATCGACCGCGACCTCGCCGGGCAGGACGTGCGCCTGACCATGGGCGGCGAGCCGACCTTTGTGTCGGTCGACGACTTCGAGGCTCCCGAATGGAACGCCGCCGCGGTCGGGCCGACGAAGCGCGGGCTCGCCGACCAGCTGATCCGGCGCCTGCGCGAGCGCTTCGGCCCCGGCGGCTTCCTGCATTACGGCCAGGGCAAGTGGTATCCGGGCGAGAGCCTGCCGCGCTGGGCCTTCGCGCTCTACTGGCGCAAGGACGGCGCGCCGGTCTGGCGCGATCCCGCCCTCGTCGCCGGCGAGACCGGCCCGCGGAACGCCGGCATCGCCGAGGCCGAGGCGCTGATCCGCGGCCTCGCCCGCCGCCTCGCGCTCGAGCCGTACGTCCAGCCGCTCTTCGAGGATCCCGAGCACTGGGAGCGCAAGGCGGCGGAGCTGCCGGTCAACGTCACGCCGCTCGACCCGAAGGTCGGCGACGCGGAATCCCAGGCGCGCATGGTGCGGGTCTTCACCCGCGGCCTCGGGAACGCGGCGGCCTACGTGCTGCCGCTGGCCAACGTGGCTTTCGGCACGGCGCGGCACTGGGTGTCCGAGAAATGGGCGCTCAAGCGCGGCGCGATCTACCTCGTGCCGGGCGATTCGCCCGCGGGCTTCCGCCTGCCGCTCGCCTCGCTTCCCTTCGTGCCGCCGAACTCCTACCCCTATTACGCGCCGCAGGACCCCCTGGAGCGGCGCGGGCCGCTCGCGCCCGGCACCGCGCCGCAGCGCGAGCCCGCCCCGGTCGGCGTCGCGGTGCGCACGGCGCTCGCGGTCGAGCCGCGGGACGGGATCCTGTGCGTGTTCATGCCGCCGATCGAGCGGGTCGACGAGTACCTCGCCCTCCTCGCCGTCCTGGAGGAGGCGGCGGCCGAGATCGGCCAGCCGCTCCACGTCGAGGGCTACGAGCCGCCCTACGACCCGCGCCTGTCGGTGATCAAGGTCACGCCCGATCCCGGCGTGATCGAGGTCAACGTGCAGCCGGCCGGGACCTGGCGCGAGGCGGTCGAGATCACCACCGGCCTCTACGCCGACGCCCGCCAGACCCGGCTCGGCGCGCAGAAATTCATGATCGACGGGCGCCATACCGGGACGGGGGGCGGCAACCACGTCGTGCTCGGCGGCGCGACCCCGGCCGATTCGCCGTTCCTGCGCCGGCCCGACCTCCTGAAGAGCCTGGTCCTGTACTGGCAGCGCCACCCGTCGCTGTCCTACCTGTTCTCGGGCCTCTATGTCGGCCCGACGAGCCAGGCGCCGCGGATGGACGAGGCGCGCCACGACGGGCTCTACGAGCTCGAGATCGCGCTCGCCCAGGTGCCGCCCCCGGGCGGCCCCGAGGTGCCGCTCTGGCTCGTCGACCGGTTGTTCCGCAACATCCTCACCGACGTCACCGGCAACACCCACCGGTCCGAGATCTGCATCGACAAGCTCTACTCGCCGGACGGTCCGACCGGGCGCCTCGGCCTGCTCGAGTTCCGCTCGTTCGAGATGCCGCCCGAGGCGCGGATGAGCCTCGCCCAGCAGGTGCTGCTGCGCGCCCTCGTCGCCTGGCTGTGGCGCGAGCCGCAGGAGGGCGGGTTCGTGCGCTGGGGCACGGCGCTGCACGACCGCTTCATGCTGCCCCACTTCCTGTGGGAGGACTTTTCCGTGGTCCTCGGCGACCTCTCCCGCGCCGGCTACGCCTTCGATCCGGCCTGGTACGAGGCGCAAGCCGAGTTCCGCTTTCCCCGCTACGGCGAGGTCGAGCGCGGCGGCGTCAAGCTCGAGCTGCGCCAGGCCCTCGAGCCCTGGCACGTCCTCGGCGAGGAGGGCGCGATCGGCGGCACGGTGCGCTACGTCGATTCCTCGGTGGAGCGCCTGCAGGCCAAGGTCTCGGGCTTCGTGCCGAGCCGGCACGTCGTCACCTGCAACGGGCGGCGCCTGCCGATGACCGATACCGGCCGCTCGGGCGAGGCGGTGGCGGGCCTGCGCTTCAAGGCCTGGCAGCCGGCCTCGGCCCTGCACCCGACCCTGCCGGTCCACGCGCCGCTGACCTTCGACGTGCTCGACACCTGGAGCGGGCGCTCGCTCGGCGGCTGCGTCTACCACGTCGCCCATCCGGGCGGGCGCAACTACGAGACCTTCCCGGTCAACACCTACGAGGCGGAGGGGCGCCGCCTCGCCCGCTTCCAGGAGAACGGCCACACCCCGGGCCGGGTGAGCGCGCCGCCGGAGGAGCCCGGGCGCGAGTTCCCCCTGACCCTCGACCTGCGCACGCCCGCACCCCGATGAGCGAGGCCACGATGGGCGAGGCCCCGGCGGGGGTGGAGGTCGCCGGGCCCGCGCAACCCGACGGGCCGCAAGGTGGTGGGCCGCAAGGTGATGGGGCGGAGGAGCGGCTGGCGCGCTGGAGAGAGGGCTACGCCCCGCTGCCCGGCCTGCCGGACGAGCTGGTCTCGGCCGACGGCGCCTTGCGGCCGGCCTGGGACCGGTTCCTGCGCCGCCTCGCCGTGCTGCCCGATCGCGAGATCGCCGCCCGCCTCGCGGCGGCCGGGCGGCACATCCACGAGACCGGCATCGCCTACCGGGCCTACGGCGAGGCGACCGAGCGCGACTGGCCGATCGGCGCCCTGCCGCTCCTGATCGAGGGGGCGGAGTGGCAGGCGATCGCCGCCGGGGTGGCGCAGCGCGCCGAATTGCTCGAAGCGGTGCTGACCGACCTCTACGGCGAGGGCGCGCTCGCCCGCGCCGGCCTGCTGCCGGCCGCCGCCGCCGCGGGCGATCCGGAATTCCTGCGCCCGCTCGTCGGCGTCGCGCCCCCGGGCGGGCGCCACCTGCACTTCTACGCCGCCGACCTCGCCCGTGGGCCGGACGGCGCCTGGCGGGTGCTCGCCGACCGGACCCAGGCGCCCTCGGGCGCCGGCCACGCCCTCGAGAACCGCCTCGTCATGGCCCGGGCCCTGCCGGAGGTCTACGGCGCGCTCGACGTCGAGCGCGTCGCCTCGTTCTTCCAGGCCTTTCGCGACGGCCTCGCGGCGGCGGCGGCCCGCGAGGAGCCGCGCATCGGCCTGATGACCTCGGGCCCCTACAGCGACACCTACGTCGAGCAGGCGGTGCTCGCCCGCTATCTCGGCTTCGCCCTCGTGGAGGGCGACGACCTCCTGGTCCGCGATCGTCAGGTGTCGATCCGGACGGTCGCCGGCCTCAAGCGGGTCGACGTGCTGTGGCGGCGCATCGACGGCGACTTCGTCGATCCCCTCGAGCTCAATCCCGCCTCGCGCCTCGGGGCGCCGGGCCTCGTCGAGGCCCTGCGCGCCGGCGCCGTCGCGATGGGCAACATGCCGGGCGCCGGCCTCGTCGAGAGCGCCTGGCTCGCCGCCTCGCTGCCGGCCCTGTGCGAGCGGCTGCTCGGCGAGCCCTTGCGCCTGCCCGGCCTGCCGACCTGGTGGTGCGGCGACCCCCGGCAGCGCGAGGCGGTGCTGGAGCGGTTCGACGCGCTCGCCTTCCGCCCGGCCGCGGCGCCGGCGCAGGGCGCCTTCACCAGCCGGGCCTTCGGCGAGGGGCGCGACGCCGCCGAGACCGGGCGCCTGCGCGCCATCCTGCGCGACCGGCCCGGCGACCTCGTCGCCCACGAGCCGGTGCGGCTCTCCACGGCCCCGGTCTGGGACGGCACCCGGCTCGTGCCCCGGCCCTTCGTGCTCCGGGTCTTCGCCGCCGCGACCCCGGAGGGCTGGCGGGTGATGCCCGGCGGCTTCTGCCGCATCTCCGAGACGCCCGACGTGCGCCCGGTGGCGATGGGCGCCGGGGTCCGCGCCGCCGACGTCTGGGTCCTGTCCTCCGGCTCCACCGCCGCGCAGGCGAGCCTCCTGCCGCCGAGCGACCGGGTCGCGGTGCGCCGGGTGCCCGGCCTCCTGCCGAGCCGGGCCGCCGACAACCTGTTCTGGCTCGGCCGCCACCTGGAGCGGGCCGAGGCGGTGATCCGCCTCACCGCCTGCCTGCTCGACGGGACCGGGGCGGTCTCGACCGCCGAGGAGGACCGCGCCACCTCGGCCCGCATCCGCGCCCTGCTGCACGCCTGGGGCGCCGTGCCGAGCCCCGACGGGCCGGCGGCGGACCTCGCCCACCGCGCCCTCTCGGATGGCGGGCAATGGGGGTCGGGCCTCGCTCACGCCCTCTCGGCCCGGCGCAACGCCGCGTCCCTGCGCGAGCGCCTGTCGGCCGAGACCTGGCGGGCGCTCTCCGCGCTCCTCGCCGCCCTGGAGGCGCCGGCGGACGCGGCGGAGTCGGAGGCCGCCCTCCTCGACCGGGCCGAGCGCGCGCTCGCGCTCACCGCGTCCCTGGCCGGCCTCGCCCAGGAGAACATGAACCGGGCCGGGGGCTTTGCCTTCGTCGACATGGGGCGGCGGGTCGAGCGGGCGGTCAATGCCTGCCGCTTCGCCCTCGAATTCGGTCCTGCCGGCGCGAGCACCGACGACCTCGGCGTGCTCCTCGACCTCGTCGATTCCCGCATCTCCTACGGCGCCCGCTACATCCTCGGCGTGGCGCTGGCGCCGGTGCGCGACATGGTGCTGCTCGATCCCTACAACCCGCGCTCCCTCGCCTTCCAGGTCGAGCGGCTGGCCGAGCGCCTCGCCGGCCTGCCGTCCCTGCGCCAGGACGGGGTGGCGGAGGCGCCCGCCCGCCTCGTCGCGGGGCTGGCCGGCGAGATCGCCGGGGCGGAGGCCGCCACCCTGCCGCTCGACACGGTGGCGGCCTGGGAGCGGCGCCTGTGGGAGATCGCCGAGGCGATCGGTGCGCGCTACTTCCCCGGCGGGTCGGACGCCGCCCGTCCCGAAACCCTCGTCACGCTGGCCTGAGCCCCACGAAGACATGCTCTATCGCCTGCGTCACCTGACGACCTACGCCTACCGCAACCCGGTCGGCTTCGCCCGCTGCTCGCTTCGCCTCGCGCCGGCGGCGGGGGACGGGCAGGCGCCCTTGTCGCACGAGGTCGTGGTCGAGCCGGCACCCCGCACCGCGACCGAGCGCGGCGACTTCTTCGGCAACCGCACCGTCTCGCTCACCGTCGAGACGCCGCACCGCGAGTTCCGGATCGACGCGCGCTCCCGCGTCCGGGTCGAGCGGCCGCCGCTTCCCGATCCCGGGACGGGCCTCGCCTGGGAGGAGGTGCGGGCGCGGGTCCTGTCCGGCACGAGCCTTTCCGGCGACGCGGCCCTGCATTTCTGCGCGCCGAGCCGGCGGGTACCGCTCCTGCCCGAGGTCACCGACTACGCCCGGGCGAGCTTCCCGGCCGGCGGCGGCGCCTATGCCGGCGCCTTCGACCTGATGCGCCGCATCCGGGCCGACTTCGCCTTCGACGCGGAGGCGACCGAGGTCGGCACGCCGCTCGGCCTCGCCTTCGCGGGCCGGCGCGGGGTGTGCCAGGACTTCTCGCACATCATGATCGCGGCCCTGCGGGGCCTCGGCCTGCCGGCCGCCTATGTCAGCGGGTACCTGCGCACCCTGCCGCCCCCGGGCCAGCCCCGGCTCGAGGGGGCGGACGCCAGCCACGCCTGGGTGGCGGTGTGGTGCGGGGGGGCTTGGATCGGCCTCGACCCGACCAACGGCATCGGCGTGCAGGACGATCACATCGTCGTCGCCCGCGGCCGCGACTACGCCGACGTCGCGCCGGTCGCCGGGATCATCGCGGGGTCGGGGGCGCAGAGCCTGCGGGTCGCCGTGGACGTGGTGCCGGAGGACGCGGTGCCCGAGGACGAGGCGGCCTGAGGCGGGGGAGGCGGGCCGGGCTGGTGCGCTGAACGCCGGGGAGAGATGTCCCGGCCCGCGGGAGCGACACCAGCCGAGTGCCGTCGGTCTGACGGGACAGGGCCGGCGTGGCGAGGGGGAGAGTGGGCCCGTTCCCGGGGCCCGTCCTCAACCTGGATCAATCGAAATCGAGAAGTTCGCCAAATCGAGAGCCTCGATCCTTGCGTCAGCGCGGCCGTGCTTGTCCCGGCTCGCCCGCTCCCGTGGAACTGCCGCCCGCACGCTCGCCCGGCGGAACGGCGGCCGCGCCGGTCGTGCCGGTGCTGAGGCTGCTGTGGCCGGCACCCTGGTTGCCCTGCTGGCTGAGGCCGGGCTGGCCGGCCGCTCCGGTGCCGCTCGGGCTGCCGGTGGTCCCCCCGACGGCACCGCCGCCGCCCGGGCTTCCGCCCTGCGCTGCCGCGAATCCCGTGCTGCCGACGACGAGCGCGGCGGCGATCAATCCGGCCTTCATGTCCGATCCTTTCGCGAGGGAGCGCCCGTGGCGGGCTTCGCGGGGGCAATCGGCGGCGGCTGGTCGCGTTCCGGCGGGGGGCACACGATCCGAGGCGGCAGAACCAAGCTAGCGGTGCCCCGTTGCCCCGCCATGGATCTCACGCTCCAGCCCGTGCGCGTCAGGACCGGCAGCGAGGACGAGCGCGGGCTGCTCGTCTTCGCGGACGGCGTGCTCGTGGCGGTCCTCGTCTGCCTCTCCGACGCGCATGGCGAGGATGCCGGCCTGTGGTTCCTCGAGGCCGGCTTCGGCAGCCTGGCCTCGCCGCAGCCCGGAAAGTTCGCCGATCTCGACGCGGCCGAGGCGTGGATCGCCGGACGGCTCGCGCCGCCGAGGCTCACGCCTCGTCATCCTCCTCCGTGACGGTGTCGGAGAACGGCACCGTCATCACCGGCCGATCCTCCTCGTCGGTCACCTCGAACGCGCAGGCGAACCAGTCCCGCACCGCGTGCACCCGGGTGCGGGCGATCAGGTCGCGGGCGACGTCGAGGGCGCGGGCCCGCGCCGCCTCCGGACCGGGAAGGTCGTCGCCCTCCGGGTCGATCGCGAGGCCGTCCGGGCCGGGACCGTGCCGGAGGTTGAAGAAGTAGCGCGGCATCAGCCGCCCTCGATCAGGCGGGCATATTCGGCTTCGGGCGTGCCGTAGCTGCCGTTCGTCAGGGCCAGCAGCCGGTCGCGGTCGAGCACCTCGATCCGCCGGCGCTTGGCCCGGATGCGGCCGGCGCCCTCCAGGTTCTGGATCGCCAGCGTCACCCCGGCGCGCTGCACACCCAGCATCATCGACAGGAATTCGTGCGTCAGGACCAGCTCGTCGCCGTCCGTGCGGTCGTGGCACATCAGGAGCCAGCGCGCGAGGCGGCCCTCGAGGCTCAGCGACGCGTGGGCGTAGGCGGTCTGGGTGATCTGGACGATCAGGGTGTGGACGTAGCGCAGCAGCAGCCGGCGCAAGGCCGGGCTCTCTCCGAGCACCGCGCAGAACGCCTCCCGGCCGATGGTGTGGGCCTCGCCGGAGAGCTGCACGAAGTAGACGTGGGGCGTGGTCACGCAATCGAGCGCGACCGGCACCGCACCGACCAGCCCCTCGCGGCCGACCAGGCCGACCTCGATCCGGCGCTCGTCGTGGGTGGTCGAGATCGAGATCATGCCGGTCTCTGGGAAGAACAGCTCGTCCACCGGAGCGTCGGGGGCGATCACCACCTCGCGCAGCTGGAGCGACACCGGCTCGAGGTGCGGCTGCAGTCGGGCGAAATCCTCCGGCGCGAGCGCCCTGAGGATGCGGTTGCGCGACATGGATTGCTGAAGCAGCGCCACGGTTCCTCCGCGTCGATCGGACGACCGGGCCATCCTGGCCGCCAGGAATTCGATCGCAGAGTTAGCAGGCATCACTGAGTATTTCAAACCTATATTTCATACAACAATTGATCATAACAAATGATATATCTCTTATAAAAAGTTAAAACGGAGACTTATCTTCGTCATCGCACGGGGAAGCGGGAACCGACATTGCGATTTTCGATTGTTCGATACAACACCGAAATTCGCCGTCTCTTACGGACGCGGCGACACGCCCCTATAAATGCTTGCCGTGGCCTGCATCCCGGGGCCTGAGCTTGGGGAGCCGATCCGTGCGCCTGGACGACCGCCATCCGTTGGTGCTGCTGATCGAGGAGGATCCGCTCCTCGGTCTCGATGTCGGGGAGGCGCTGGCGGAGGCCGGCTACCGGGTCGCGGGGCCGCTGAGGAACCATGACGAGGCCCTGGCCTGGGTGGCGCGGCGCAGGCCCGACCTCGCCGTCGTCGACGGTCCTGTCCTGTCCCGCGACGGAGGCCGGCTGGCGCGGGCGCTGACGGCGCGGGGCGTGCCGTTCCTCGTCCATGCCGCCATCCCCGTCGATGTCTCCCTCCCTGCCCCCCCGGATGCCGGGCGCGGGCGCGACGCGGCGGCCTGCGCCGCGCTGCGCGCCGCACCCCGACTGACCAAGCCGGCCTGGCCCGGGGACCTGGTCCACGTGCTCGGGCAGCTTCTGCCCGGCCAGTTCTCCCGCGAGGCGCGCCCATGACGACGACCATGACGATGATGGCCACCCCGACCGCCATCGCGCCGGCCCATGGCGGGCCGCAGGGAGCGCACCTGCTCCACCCGGTCGTGCGCAAGCTCTCGGTCTACGGCTCCCTGACCGCGGAGGAGCAGGCGGCGCTCGCCGGCCTCGGGGCCGGCGCCCAGCGCGTCGAGGCGCGCCAGGACCTGCTGGAGGAGGGGGCGGCGCCCGATTGCGCGGTCCTGGTCGTCGAGGGTATCGCCTGCCGCTACAGCCACCGCCCGAGCGGCGCGCGCCAGATCACCGCCTACCTCCTGCCGGGCGACCTCTGCGACCCGGATTTCGCGCATCTCCGCCGGATGAACCACGGCGTCGGCACCCTCGGCCCCTGCCGGGTGGCGCGGGTCTCGCGCGAGACGCTGGCCGGCCTCACCGGGCGGCATCCCGGGATCGCCCGGGCCCTTCGCCTCGCCAAGCTCGCAGAGGAGGAGACGACGCGGGAGTGGGTGAAGAACGTCGGCTGCCGCTCCGCGATCGAGCGGGTGTCGCACCTGCTCTGCGAGCTGCACGAGCGCCTGCGCGTCGTCGGCTGGGCGACCAAGGCCGGCTACGACCTGCCCCTGACGCAGCAGGACATCGCCGACACGACCGGCCTGTCGAACGTCCACGTCAACCGGGTGCTGCGCCAGCTGCGGCTGATGCGCGTGGTCGAGGTCGGCGGGCGGAGGGTCGACATCCTCAACCTCGCCGCCCTGCACGACATCGCCGAGTTCCAGGCCGACTACCTGCGGCCCTCGGCCGTCACCTGACCGATCGTCAGCCGAGATCCAGCTCCACCGTCACCGGCACGTGGTCGGACGGCTTGTCGAGCCCGCGCAGGTGCTTCTGCACCGAGGCCGAGACCAGGCGGTCGAGACCTTGCGGCGACAGGAGCAGGTGGTCGATCCGGATGCCCTGGTTCCGCGGCCAGCAGCCGGCCTGGTAATCCCAGAAGCTGTAGACGCCCGGGCGCCCGTCGCAGGCCCGCAGGGCATCGGTGAAGCCCTCGTTGAGGAGCGTCCGGAACGCCGCCCGGGTCTGGGGCAGGAACAGCGCGTCGCTCGCCCACGCCGCCGGGTCGGCCGCGTCCTCGGGCTCGGGGATCACGTTGTAGTCGCCGGCCAGCACCAGCACCTCCTCGCGGGCGCGCAAGGCCACCGCGTGGGCCTGGAGGCGGCGCATGAAGGCGAGCTTGTAGTCGTATTTCGGCGTGGCGACGGGGTTGCCGTTCGGCAGGTAGATCGAGGCCACCCGCACCGGCACGGTCGCGGTCGGGATCACCGCCTCGATGTAGCGCGCCTGCTCGTCGCTCTCGTCGCCCGGCAGGCCGCGGCGGATCTCCTGCAGCGGCAGCGGCCGGCGCGCCAGCAGCGCCACGCCGTTGAACGCCTTCTGCCCGTGGGTCGCCACGACGTAGCCGGCTTCCTCGATCTCGGTGCGGGGAAACGCGTCGTCGACGCATTTCAGCTCCTGGAGGCAGACCACGTCCGGCTGCGCCTCGGCGAGGAAGCCGAGGAGATGGGGTAAGCGCTGCTTGACCGAGTTGACGTTCCAGGTGGTGATCCGCATCGCGTCCCGCGCCGCTCGCAACCAAGCTCTCGCTGCCTGGATCCTGCCGAAGGTTCCCGTCATCGGGGTTTCGCGCCGCCCTGGCAAGCCGCGGGGAGCGGTGGCCTGGGGACCGGATATGGCGGGATGGTGGGAGCCGGTGCGCGACTATTGCGAGCGCACCGGGCCGGAGCCGTGGGCCGAGCCGCTGAACGCGGCCTCGAACGCCGCCTTCGTGGTCGCGGCGCTCCTCCTGCTGCGCCGCGGCCGGGCGCCGGACGGGACCGCGGACGGATTCGCCTGGCTCGTCGGGCTGATCGGGATCGGCAGCGCCCTGTTCCACACGCTCGCGGTGCGGTGGGCGATGCTCGCCGACGTGATCCCGATCGCCGTGTTCATCCACGCCTACGTCTTCCTCGCCCTGCGGCGCTTCCTCGGGCTCGGGGCCCCGGCGGCGCTCGCCGGCACCCTCGCCTTCGCGCTCGCGGCCGCGGTCGTCGAGCCCGTCCTCTCGGGGCTCGCCGGGCGGCCGCTCGGCCCCCTCAGCAACAACTCGATCGACTACCTGCCCGCCGCGCTCGCGCTGTTCGGCGTCGGCGCCGCCTCGCTGCGGTTCGGCGGACGGGAGGGCGGGGCGCTGATCGGGCTCGGCATCCTGTTCCTCGTCTCGCTCCTGGCCCGCACCCTCGATTCCGCCCTCTGCCCCGTCCTGCCCTTCGGCACCCACTGGCTCTGGCACCTGCTCAACGCCGGCCTGCTCTACGGTCTGGTGCGGGCGGCGCGGCGCGCCGGTCCCGCCGCCCGGCATTCGCGGCCTGACGGTCCCGCCGCCCGACATTCGCGGCCCGACGGTCCCGCCGCCTGACGCTGATGGACCTCGCTTCCTTGCACGGGTCCGGAAACCGTTGCAGAAGGACGCCGCTGCGGAGCCGCCACGGTTGCGGCCCTCGCGCCTGCCTGCCCGGATTGCACGCCATGACTCAAGCCCTCCGCCTCGGCATCGCCGGTCTCGGCACCGTCGGAGCCTCCGTCGTCCGCATGGTCGCGCGCCGCGCCGAGGCGATCGCCGCCACCGCCGGGCGGCCGGTCGTCGTGACCGCGGTCGCCGCCCGGGACCCCGCGCGCGACCGGGGCCTCGATCTCGCCGGCGTGACCTGGTTCGACGATCCCGTCGCGCTCGCCCGCTCGGGGGAGGTCGACTGCGTGGTCGAGCTGATCGGCGGCGCGGAGGGCAAGGCCCGCGAGACCGTCGAGGCGGCGCTGGCCTCGGGCAAGCACGTCGTCACCGCCAACAAGGCGCTGCTCGCCCATCACGGCAGAGGCCTCGCCCGCGCGGCCGAGGGCGCCGGCGTCGCGCTCGCCTTCGAGGCCTCGGCGGCCGGCGGCATCCCGGTGGTCAAGGCCCTGCGCGAGGCGCTGACCGGCAACCGGATCTCCCGCGTCTACGGGATCCTCAACGGCACCTGCAACTACATCCTGAGCCGGATGGAGCTCGAGGGCCTGACCTTCGAGGCCTGCCTGAAGGACGCGCAAGAACTCGGCTACGCCGAGGCCGACCCGACCTTCGACGTCGGCGGCTTCGACACCGCCCACAAGCTCGCGATCCTGACCAGCCTCGCCTTCGGCACCGAGCTCGACGCCGAGGGCGTCGCGGTCGAGGGCATCTCGGCGATCACCCCCCTCGACCTGCGCATGGCCGACGAGCTCGGCTACCGGATCAAGCTGCTCGGCGTCGCCGAGGCGACCCCGGCCGGCATCGAGCAGCGGGTCCACCCGACCATGGTGCCGAAATCCTCGGCCATCGCCCAGGTGATGGGCGTGACGAACGCCGTCACCATCGACACCGACGCGCTGCGCGAGCTGACCCTGATCGGCCCCGGCGCCGGCGGCGAGGCCACCGCCTCGGCGGTGGTCGCCGACATCGCCGACGTGGCGGCCGGCCGGGTGCCGCCGGCCTTCGGCCGCCCGACCGCCGCCCTCACCGCCCCGGCCCGGGCCGAGATGCAGCGCCACGAGGGCGGCTACTACATCCGCCTCACCGTGCACGACCGCCCGGGCGTCGCCGCCGGCGTCGCGACCAAGATGGCCGAGCGCGAGATCTCGCTCGAGAGCATCCTCCAGCACCGCTCGGAGAGCGCCGCGGCGCGCGACCGCCACGGCCGCTCGGGCCTGCCGGTGCCGCTGGTCCTCATCACCTACGCGGCGACCGAGGCGGCGATCCGCGAGAGCCTCGACGCGATGGCGGCGGACGGCCTCCTGTCCGAGCCGCCCCAGCTCATCCGCATCGAGCGCGAATAGGGCTTGCGGCTGCGGGGGCGGGTGCCGGCCGGTCGGCCCGGACACGGCGGCGGATCGCGCCGGGCATCGCCCGCGCCATCCACCGGTAACCGCCCCCTCGATCGACAGAATTCAGTTCAGCGGCGCCGGGTTCTCCTTTAAGACCCGGGCTTAAGGATCAGCACGAGGATCACGAACGCATGTCGGACGCCAAGAAGCCGGGACCGAGCCAGGTCATCGAGCGCATCCTGACCCTCGAGCTGGTGCGCGTCACCGAGCGGGCGGCGGTGGCGGCGGCGCGCCTGCGCGGCCAGGGCAACGAGAAGGCCGCCGACCAGGCCGCCGTCGACGCGATGCGCCGCGAGCTGAACCGCCTGCCGATCGACGGCACCGTCGTGATCGGCGAGGGCGAGCGCGACGAGGCCCCGATGCTGTTCATCGGCGAGACCCTCGGCAACGGCTCCGGCCCGAAGGTCGACATCGCGGTCGACCCGCTCGAGGGCACGACCCTGTGCGCCAAGGACATGCCGGGCTCGGTCGCCGTGATGGCGATGGCCGAGGGCGGCACGCTGCTCGCCGCCCCCGACGTCTACATGCACAAGATCGCCATCGGCCCGGGCTACCCGGCCGGCACCGTGCATCTCGACGCCTCCCCTGAGGAGAACATCCACGCGCTCGCCAAGGCCAAGGGCGTGCCGCCCTCCGAGATCACCGCGCTCGTGCTCGACCGGCCGCGCCACACCGACCTGATCGCGGCGATCCGCCGGACCGGCGCGGGCGTGCGCCTGATCTCCGACGGCGACGTCGCCGGCGTGATCTTCACGACGATGCCCGAGGAGACCGGCATCGACATCTATCTCGGCATCGGCGCCGCCCCCGAGGGCGTGCTGGCGGCGGGCGCCTTGCGCTGCATCGGCGGCCAGATGCAGGGCCGCCTGATCCTCGACACCGAGGAGAAGCGCGACCGCGCCGCCAAGATGGGCGTCGCCGACCCGAACCGCCTCTACTCCCTCGAGGACCTCGCCCGCGGCGACGTCGTCGTGGCGATGACCGGCGTGACCGACGGGGCGCTCGTCAAGGGCGTGAAGTTCGGCCGCAGCACGATCCGCACCGAGACGGTGGTCTACCGCTCGCATACCGGCACCGTGCGCCGCATCGAGGCCGAGCACCGCGACTTCGACAAGTTCCACCTGAAGTAGGACCTTTCGAGATCGGGCCGCGCCGGAACGACGGCGCGGCCCCCTTGATCCGGGGGCCTTTCCCCGCGACCCTGCGGCGTCTCTCACCCGAGGATTCGCCGCTCATGCCGAGCCCCATCATCCGCCCGCTGCGCCCCGACGAGCGCGCCGCCTGGGATCCGCTCTGGCAGGGCTACCTCGCCTTCTACGGCGCCACGGTCGCGCCCGAGGTCACCGACCTGACCTGGACCCGCCTGCACGACGCCGCCGAGCCGATGCACGCCTTCGTGGCCGAGCAGGACGGCACCGTGACCGGCCTCGTCCACTACATCTTCCACCGCTCGACCTGGACCGCCGGGCCGTACTGCTACCTCCAGGACCTGTTCACCGCGCAAGCCGCGCGCGGGCAGGGGGTGGGACGCGCGCTCATCGAGGCGGTCTACGCCGCGGCGCGCGAGGCCGGGGCGAGCCGGGTCTACTGGCTGACCCAGGAGGCCAACGTCACGGCGCGCGCGCTCTACGACACGCTGGCGGACCGGCCGGGGTTCATCCAGTACCGGAAGGTCCTGTGAGTTCGGGCCGCTCCAACCCTCCCCCGCAGGAGGGGGGAGGGTTCGGCGACGCGGCGATCGCGCACGCGAAAAAGGCCCCCGGCACGTCGCCGGGAGCCCTTTTGAACCACGAAACTCGGGCTGAGGTTACCGGAACAGCGACGCCATCCCGCCCTGCATCCGGCCCAGGCCCTGCTTGGCGATCGCGTTGCCCTGGTCGATCGCGACGGCGCGCTGGTAGCTCTCCGTCGCTTCCTGGCGGCGGTTGGACTTCTCGTAGGCCAGACCCCGGTAGGCCCAGGAATCCGCGTCCTTGTTGTTGACGTTGAGCGCCGCGTTGTAGTCCTCGATCGCCTTGTCGTACTGGTTGGTGGCGATCAGGCTCTGGCCGCGGGCGGCGTAGGGCGCGGCCACGAACGGGTTGCGGTCGATCGCGGCGTCGAAGTCGCCGATCGCCGAGCGGTGCTGCCCTTGCGCCTGCCGCACGAGGCCGCGGGCGTGGTAGGCCTCCGCCGATTCCGGCGTCAGGCGGATCGCCTGGCTGAGGTCGCTGTAGGCGGCCTCGAAGTTGCCCTGCGCCCGCTGGAGGTTGGCCCGGCCGATATAGGCGGCGGTGTAGTTCGGGTCGGCGTTGATCGCCTTGCTGAAATCCTGCAGAGCCGCGTCGTTGCGGCCCGACTGGCGGTAGGCGAGGGCCCGGTTGCCGTAGGCCGAGGCCGAGTTCGGGTCGAGCTGGATCGCCTTGGTGAAGTCGGCGATCGCCGAATCGAAGTTGCCCGCGCGGGCATAGGCCGCGCCGCGGGTGTTGTAGGCCGCGGCGTCGCTCGGGTTGCGCTGGATCACGTCCGACAAGGACGCGATGTTCACCTCCGTCGCGCCGGACTTGTCGGCCTCGACCACCGCGAATTGCCGCGTCGCGGTCGCGCGGCTGACGGTGTCGCAGCCGGCGAGCGCGAGCGCGGTCAGCACGGTCGCCCCCAGCACCCGGGCCGCCGGTGTCACGCGGCTCAAGCCGATCACGTTGTTCATCGCCCGCTCCCCAGGGGCGGCGCATCCTGCAGCGCCGCGCACCTTCGCAATTCGCACGCACGCCCCCGCTCCAGCCGCGGTCCCGGTGCCGGACGACCATTCCGGATCGGGGTGAACGCCGGCTTAAAGCGATGCGCCTCCGACGCTTGTGCGGGACGATGTGGCGAAGGTGTGGCCTGCCGGCGCCCCAAGGGCAGGGGAGGGGCCTGCGCGCCGCCGGGTGTGGCCGCAGGGCCGCACCGCGAGGGGGGCTCAGGCGCCGGTCGCGACCCGGGTGAGGTGGCCCATCTTACGGCCGGGCCGGGCCTCGCCCTTGCCGTAGAGGTGGAGGTGGCTGCCCGGCTCGGCGAGGATCCCGACCCAGTCGCCGGCCTGGTCGCCGATCAGGTTCAGCATCTCGACCGCCGTACCGGTCAGGTCCGCGCCGCCCAGAGGCCAGCCGCAGATCGCCCGGACGTGCTGGGCGAATTGCGAGGTCTGCGCCCCCTCGATCGTCCAGTGGCCGGAATTGTGCACCCGCGGCGCGATCTCGTTGACGACGACGCCCGCGCGGCCGTCGGATCCGCGCACCAGGAACATCTCCACCGCCAGCACGCCGACATAGCCGAGCGCGTCCGCGATGGTGCGGGCGATCGCCGTCGCCTCGGCGGCGGTCTCCTCCGCCATGCCGGGGGCCGGCACCACCGTGCGGGCGAGGATGTGGTGGCGGTGCTCGTTGGCGCAAGGGCTGTAGGCCGAGAAGCGCCCTTGCGCGTTGCGGGCGGCCACCACCGAGACCTCTGCCTCGAAGGGGACGAACCCCTCCAGGATGCAGGGCTGGTCGTGCAGGGAGGCCATCACGGCGGCGGGGTCGAGGCCCGCCTCGCCGAACTCCTCCTCGCGCAGCATCACCTGGCCCTTGCCGTCGTAGCCGAAGCGCCGGGTCTTCAGCACCGCCGGCAGGCCGATCTCCCGCACGGCCTGCGCCAGGCCCGCGGCGTCGTCCACCGCCCGGAACGGCGCCACCGGGATGCCGAGGCCGGCGACGAAGCTCTTCTCGGTCAGCCGGTCCTGCGTGGTGGCGAGCGCCGAGGCGCTCGGATGCAGCGGCCGGCGCGCCGCCAGGATCTCGGCGGTGGCGCTCGGGATGTTCTCGAACTCGTACGTCACGACGTCGACGGAGTCGGCGAAGGCCTGGAGCGCCGCCGCGTCGTCGTAGGCGGCGATCGTGCGCCGGGCCGCCACGTCGAAGGCCGGGCTGTCGGGGTCGGGGCAGTAGATGTGGGCCTTGAGCCCGTACTGCGCCGCCGCGACCGCGATCATGCGGCCGAGCTGGCCGCCGCCGATGATGCCGATGGTCGCGCCGGGCGCGATGACAGGCTTGCTCACGGGGCGCTCGTATCCGGATGCTCGGCCACCGCCGCGCTCTGGCGGGCGCGCCAGGCGTCGAGCCGTTCGGCCAGGGGCTCGTCGGTCAGCGCCAGCACGGCGGCGGCGAGCAGAGCCGCGTTCACGGCGCCGGCCCGGCCGATGGCGAGCGTGCCGACCGGGATGCCGGCGGGCATCTGCACGATCGAGAGCAGGCTGTCCTGGCCCGAGAGCGCCTTCGATTCGACCGGCACGCCGAAGACCGGCAGCGGCGTCATCGCGGCCGCCATGCCGGGCAGGTGGGCGGCGCCGCCGGCGCCGGCGATCACCACCCGGAATCCTGCGGCCTTGGCGCCCTTGGCGAAGGCGACCAGGCGGTCCGGGGTGCGGTGGGCCGAGACGATGCGGGCCTCGTAAGGGATCCCGAGCGCGTCGAGGGTCTCGGCGGCGTGGCGCATCGTGGCCCAGTCCGACTGGCTGCCCATGATCACCGCGACGGGGGGCGATGCCGCCATCGTCAAGCGCGTCCTCTAGAAAGCGCTGCTAAGCCGCGAGCGGGCCGCAGCCGGTCGTGCCGCAGTAGCGGCGGGTTCGCATTCATGCAAGCAGCGCGCAAGCGCCGCCGTCCGGCCGATCCCGCCTTCAGGCGATGATGTCCGGGGTGAGCTGGTCCTCCAGGAAGCTGATGCGGTCGCGCAGCGAGAGCTTGCGCTTCTTGAGGCGCTGGAGCTGGAGGCGGTCGCCGGCCATCACCCCGGACAGGGCCTCGATCGCGTCGTCGAGGTCGCGATGCTCCTCCCGGAGCCGCGCCAGCTCGCTCTCGTACTCCGCCTCGGATTCCGCACTCAACTCGAACGCCATCGCCGCCCCAAATCCTGGAGGTCTTCGCCTGGAGGTCTTCCCGGAAAGACGGCGAATCATGAACCAGGCCCCGGCCTCCGGCAAGGGCGTCGCGGGGGCGCCGGCGGGGTTGTGCAGTGCCACTTCTCGGCCTCCCCGCGCGCTCCCCGGCATGCACCGCGGGACGACCGAAGCGGCGGCGCATGACGCAGGTGCAGCGACAAATGCCTTCGACATCGGCCGCGGGCTGTGGCAGGCTGCGTGTGTCACCTACATGACAGGAGGCATTGGCTGATGTCGCTGAACACGCATCTTACCGAGCTTGAGCGTAAGCACGAAGCGTTGGAGCGTGAGATCCAGGACGCAATCACCCACCTCTCCACCGACGACTTGCGAGTTGTCGAACTCAAGCGGCGGAAGCTTCACCTGAAGGATGAGATCAGTCGCCTGCGGACGACGTCCACCCGCGTGATGCACTAGCCCAGAAAATAGCCCCGTGTGCCGCCGCGCCAGCGTTCGGCGCGGCGGCTCCTGACGATCGACCGGCGCCCCACCGTCGTGGCCTTGCTCCCGATGGGATCGCTCGAGGCCTTGCCGGGCGAGGGCTTGCCGGCCAAGGGCTTGCCGGCCAAGGGCTTGCCGGCCGAGAATGTCCGCCGGCGCGCCGCGGTCATGCTCTTTCCAGATCCGATCGCTTGCTCGACAGTTTTGAGATCCTCAGGGTCACTCCGCGGGCGCGGGCGCGGGGCCCGGGATCCGGACTCAGGTTCGCCAGGACGAGGCGGTCGGCGTTCCGCCCCGTTCTCGTCTGCCTGCGGTTCCGGCCGTGCCTCCGGCCTCCCCCGGGCTCCGGCTTGGCGGCCCCCGGATGAGCGGGAGGGCGTCGGATCGGTGAGCGCCGATCGCATCGCCCTCGCACGGCGCCCCTCACGGCGCCTCCTCAGAGCGCCTTGGCCATCTCCCGCAGCACGAATTTCTGCACCTTGCCGGTCGAGGTCTTCGGCAGCTCCGTGAAGACCACGTGCCTGGGCACCTTGAAGCCCGCGAGCGACTGGCGGCACCAGCCGATCAGCTCCTCGGCCGAGACCATCTCGGAGCCCTTCAGCTCGACGAAGGCGCACGGGGTCTCGCCCCACTTCTCGTCGGGCTTGGCCACCACGGCGGCCGCGGCCACCGCCGGATGCTTGAACAGGGCCTCCTCGACCTCGATCGACGAGATGTTCTCGCCGCCCGAGATGATGATGTCCTTCGAGCGGTCCTTCAGCTGGATGTAGCCGTCCGGGTGCTTGACCCCGAGATCGCCGGAATGGAACCACCCGCCCCGGAAGGCGGCTTCGGTCGCCTTGGGGTTCTTCAGGTAGCCGCGCATCACCACGTTGCCGCGGAACATCACCTCGCCCAGCGTCTCGCCGTCCGCCGGCACCGGCTCCATCGTCTCGGGGTCGAGCACGTCGAGGGCTTCGAGCGGCGGGTAGCGCACGCCCTGGCGCGCCTTGCGGGCGGCCTGCTCGTCCTTGCTCAAGGCGTCCCAGTCGGCGTGCCACTCGTTCACCACCGCCGGGCCGTAGGTCTCGGTCAGGCCGTAGACGTGGGTGACGTCGAACCCGGCCTCCGCCATCCCGGCGAGCACCGCCTCGGGCGGGGGCGCCGCCGCCGTCAGGAACGAGACCCGCCGCGGCAGCGCGCGCCGCTCGGAGTCCGGCGCGTTGATGAGGAGCGACATCACGATCGGCGCGCCGCACAGGTGGGTCACGCCGTGATCGGCCAGCGCGTCGTACATGGCACCCGCCCGCACCTGCCGCAGGCAGACATGGGTGCCGGCCACGACCGACAGGGTCCAGGGGAAGCACCAGCCGTTGCAGTGGAACATCGGCAGGGTCCAGAGATAGACCGGGTGGCGGCCGAGATTGCCCGCCACCACGTTGCCGACGGCGAGCAGCGAGGCGCCGCGGTGGTGGTAGACCACTCCCTTCGGGTCGCCGGTGGTGCCCGAGGTGTAGTTGAGCGTGATCGCGTCCCACTCGTCGCCAGGCATCGCCCAAGGGTGGGCCGGATCGCCCCCGGCCAGGAATTCTTCGTACTCGATGCCGCCGAGGCGCTCGCCCGGACCGCCGTATTCGGGGTCGTCGTAGTCGATGACGAGCGGCGTCACCCCGGCCTGCGCAAGGGCCGGGCCCATGGTGCGGGCGAATTCCCGGTCGGTGATCACCACCTTGGCCTCGCCGTGGTCGAGGCAGAAGGCGATGATGCCGGCATCCAGCCGGGTGTTGAGGGTGTTGAGCACCGCGCCGGCCATCGGCACGCCGTAGTGGCACTCGATCATCGCCGGGGTGTTGGCGAGCATCACCGCCACCGTGTCGCCCCGCCCGATGCCGCGGGCCCGCAAGGCCGAGGCGAGGCGCCGGCAACGGGCGTAGAGGTCGCGGTAGCTGCGCCGCAGGCTCCCGTGGATCACGGCCGTGTGGTCCGGGAACACCGCCGCCGCCCGCTCCAGGAAGGTCAGCGGCGTCAGCGGCTGGTGGTTGGCCGGGTTCCGGTCGAGGCCGTGGTCGTAGATCGATGCGGTCATGGCGGCTCCCTCATTGGCGGCTCCTCCGGGATCCTCTCGTAGCGGCTCCCGACCCGGCTGTCCCATCGTCGCGCCGAGGCGCCGATGCGAAAAAAGACGGAGGGCGCCCAGCCGGCGGCCCCCGTCGTCTTGCTGCCCGCGCTGCTGCGAACTACGTTCTCGTGTCGGCGTGCTCGGGTCTGCGGAGGGAACGATCGTGTCAGGTAGATCTTCCGGCGATCTCTTCGGGTCGTTCCTCAGGGTCATGCAGGAGCCTGGGAGCCAGGGCTACGGCCACGTGGCGGAGCGACCGGGCTATGCCGGGTCGCGCGTCGACGCCCTCTCGACCGTGGTAAAGAGCATCGGGCGCAGTGAACCCGCGACGATCGTCGATCTCGCCAACCGGACGGACCTGTCCATGGACACGCTGGCGAAGACCTTGCAAAACGGCGTCGAGACCGGTCTTCTCACACCCACCGCAAAGCACGACGACAAGGCCTACGCGCTCACCACCCTGGGGCGCAAGGCGCTCTGATCCGGGCCGGGCCGCCGTCCTCGACCATGGTCGCAACTTGAAGTTCGTGGACGTGGTCCCGGGCAAGTCTAGACTATCCCTGCGTCGGGGGCGGGGACGGGTCTCGTGGTCCGGGAACAATGCGCCGGAGCGGTCGCGGCATGGTTGTCGGCGCCGTGGTCCGACCGGATCGCGATCGGGGTCGGTCTGATCGGCTTCCTGGCCGGCGCCGTCGAGATCGTCGCCCGCTACAAGGGCGATCCGCGGCGTGCGCTCCTCACCGTTCCTCCGGCATCTCACGGACGGCGCGCGCGACGGCACGCCGCCTCCCGGGCAGGCGCCTGCCGCCCCGAACGAGCCCGGCGCGGAGGCACCGGAGGGCGGGCCGGAGCGCGCACCGGTCCGCCGCATGGCGTGGCGCCATCTTGCCCGCCGCCGCCGAGTCCGGGACAATCCGTGGAAGCGCCGGTGACCGGCGGATCATCGGGGGAGCGCCATGCCGGAGACGAGCCGCTACCGGGAGACCTACGCCGCCTGGCAGCGCGACCCGGAGGCGTTCTGGGGCGAGGCCGCGAAGGCGATCGACTGGGTGACGCCGGCCTCCCGCGTCTTCGCGCCGGAGGAGGGGGTCTACGGCCGCTGGTTTCCCGGCGCCGAGGTCAATGCCTGCCACAACGCCGTCGACCGCCACGTCGCGGCCGGCCGGGGCGACCAGGCGGCGATCCTGTACGATTCGCCGGTCACCGGCACCAAGCGCCGGATCACCTATGCCGACCTCCTGGACGAGGTCGCGGCGCTCGCCGCGGTGCTGCAGGACCTCGGCGTCGGGCGCGGCGACCGGGTCGTGCTCTACATGCCGATGGTGCCGGAAGCCCTGTTCGGCATGCTGGCCTGCGCCCGCATCGGCGCGGTGCACTCGGTGGTGTTCGGGGGCTTCGCCGCCCGCGAGCTCGCCGCCCGCATCGAGGATGCCGAGCCCAAGGTGGTGCTCGCCGCCTCCTGCGGCGTCGAGCCGGCCCGGGTCGTCGCCTACAAGCCGCTCCTCGACGAGGCCTGCCGGCTCTCCGCGCACAAGCCCGAGGCCTGCCTTATCCTGCAGCGGCCGCAGGCCCCCGCCGGGATGGCGGAGGGGCGCGACCGCGACTGGGCGCAAGCCGTCGCCGCCGCCAGGGAGGCCGGCCGCAGCGCTCCTTGCGTACCGGTCGCCGCCACCGATCCGCTCTACGTGCTCTATACCTCCGGCACCACCGGCAAGCCGAAGGGCGTGGTGCGCGACACCGGCGGCTACCTCGTGGCGCTCGCCTGGTCAATGCAAAACCTCTACGGCGTCGCCCCGGGCGAGACCTACTGGTGCGCCTCCGACGTCGGCTGGGTGGTGGGGCATTCCTACATCGTCTACGGCCCGCTCCTGCACGGCTGCACCACGGTGCTCTACGAGGGCAAGCCGGTCGGCACGCCGGATGCCGGCGCGTTCTGGCGCGTCGTCGCCGAGACCGGGGCGGTGGCGCTCTTCACCGCGCCCACCGCGCTGCGGGCGGTGAAGAAGGAGGATCCGGAGGCGCGGCTGATGGCGGGCCACGACCTGTCGCGCTTCCGCGCCCTGTTCCTCGCCGGCGAGCGGGCCGACCCCGACACCGTCGCCTGGGCCGAGCGGGCCCTGGGCGTGCCGGTCATCGACCATTGGTGGCAGACCGAGACCGGCTGGCCGATCGCCGCCAACCCGGTGGGCTTAGGCGCGCTGCCGGTCAAGCACGGCAGCCCGACGGTGGCGATGCCGGGCTGGGACGTGCAGGTGCTGGACGAGGCCGGCCGGCCGGTGCCGGCCGACACCATGGGGACGATCGCGATCAGGCTGCCCCTGCCCCCAGGCGCCCTTCCGACCCTGTGGCGGCAGGACGCGCGCTTCCGCGAGAGCTACCTCGCGACCTATCCGGGCTACTACAACACCTCCGATGCCGGCTTCCTCGACGAGGACGGCTACGTCTCGGTGATGGGCCGCACCGACGACATCATCAACGTCGCCGGCCACCGCCTCTCGACCGGCGGCATGGAGGAGGTGCTGGCCTCCCACCCCGCCGTGGCGGAATGCGCGGTGATCGGCATCAGGGACGCGCTGAAGGGCGAGGCGCCCTGCGGCTTCGTGGTGCTCAAGGCCGGCGCCGCGCAAGCGCCGGACGTCATCGAGCGCGAGCTGGTGGCCTTGGTGCGCGAGCGCATCGGCCCGGTCGCGGCCTTCCGCATCGCGCTCACGGTCGGGCGGCTGCCGAAGACCCGCTCGGGAAAGATCCTGCGCGGCACGATGAAGAAGATCGCCGACGGCGAGACCTGGACGGTGCCGCCGACGATCGAGGATCCGGCGGTGCTCGAGGAGATCGGCGGGGCTCTGCGGGAGCGGGGGCTGGGTTAGGCCGTCACCGCCCGAGGGCGGCCGGCTCCGACGGGGGCAGGGCCGCCGCGTCGGCGAGCGCCATCGGCCGGCCGGTCAGGAAGCCCTGCACGCGCGTGACCCCAATGCCCCGCAGCACCGCGTACTCGGCCTCGGTCTCCACGCCCTCGGCGACGATCTCGCAGCCGATGCGGCGGCCGTAGCCCGTCAGCGCCTCGGTCAGGGCCCGGCGGCCGGTATGCGTGTCGATGTCCCGGATCAGGCTCATGTCGAGCTTGATGAATTCGGGGGCGAGGTCGAGCACGTGCCGGAGCGTCGCGTGGCCGGCCCCGACATCGTCGATGGCGAGGCACAGGCCCCGGCCGCGGAACGGCCCCAGCGCGTCGCGCAGCGCCTCGTAGGAGGCGACCGCCGCGTGCTCGGTCAGCTCCACCACCAGCCGGTCGAGGGCGGCCCCCGCCAGCGCCTCGGCGAGGCGCGGCGAGGCGAGCGCCGCCGGCGACAGGTTGACCGTCAGCTTGACCCCGGCGGGCAGGGAAGGGGCGGCGCGCAAGGCCTTGCGCAGGGCGAGGAATTCGAGTTCCTCCCCGAGGCCCACCTCGGCCGCCTCGGCAAACCACGCATCCGGGCCCATGCCGGGGATCGGGGCGAAGCGCGCCAGGGCCTCGAAGGCGGCGAGGCGTCCGTCGGCCGTGCGGTAGATCGGCTGGAACACCATCTCGACCGCCTCGGTCGCGATCGTGTCGGCGATGCGCCGGCGCCGCGCGTCCTGCTCGCGGGCCGCGTCGCGGTCCTTCCAGAGGATCGAATCGACGACGTCCGCGCACAGGCGCAGGATGCCGAGGTCGCGCGTCGTGAGGCTGCGATCCGGCGTGTAGCTGAAGCAGCACAACGTCCCGTAGGCCTCGCCGTCCGCGTGGCGCAGCGGCACGCTCAGATGGGCCCCGACCGGCAGGTCGCGGGTGACCGGCATCTGCGCCGCGACCGGATCCTCGGCGGCATCGTGCATCAGCCCGGGCATCAGGCCCTTGGCCACGTAGTAGCAGAAGCTCTGCTCGAGCGGCGCGTGGGACCCGACCGCGAGCGGGTTGTGCGTCGTCTCGGTGTCCGAGAAGCGGAAGACCCGATCGCCCGCCACGAATTCCGAGATGAAGCCGACATCCATCGACAGGTGCCGGCGGACCGCGCGGAGAACCGACAGGATCTGGTCCTGGGCGCTCCCGGACCGGTCATGGAACACTGAACTAAGGGACATGCGGCGTTCCGACCTGGCGACCGACGCCGATTCGGCTATTCAACCAAAAGTTAGGATCTTGGCAAGCCTTCATGACGACGACAAGAAGTCTTCGTTCCCACTCGCCGGCAGGGCGGGATGCACTTCGCGTCGTGCGCCGGCATGAACGGCGATCGTCTCGTCGGAGCCGATCGACGCACCGGCCGGTCATCGTGGGCGGATCGCCAGTCCAGTCGAGCGCAGGCGATGCTCCCGGAGGCCGCACACGATGATCGGAGAAGCGCGCGACGCCGTCTAATTCTGGATAGGAAATTTCATCTAAGCCATTCGCCGCTTCGATGTGCTTGCGTGCAAGTCGTCGGTGGCTCTGACGCGATGACATGGTGAGCTGAAACCGGATCGATCGGGAGTGACGTCGCCGTTCGCGGTCCAGGTATCCACGGTCGTCGATTTTGTCCAGATGCCAGAACGACCAATGGCGTCGGCCGAGCAATGAAGACGGTCCCGTGCCGCTCGGCCGGGTCGAGCGAGCGATCTTCGACTTGAGGAGAAGCTTGGGCCCGCCCGAGAGGACGCTTGCCTCGGGCGCCACGCCGTCCGGACGCCTGCGCGGCGCGGACCGGGCCGTGAGCGCCGGCGGGCTCGTGGCGAAAGTCGGGGTGCAACCGCTCCGTTCGCGCGTCGCGCCTGCGCCGGTCGTCCCCGGCTCGTCTCCCGCCCTCGGCGTTCCGCGCTCCCGCGGTGCGCCGGCGCACGCCGTGCCGCCCGCGCCGCGCGCAGGGGCCCTGCATCGATCGCGCTGGCCGGATCCGCGGCCCCACGCCACATTGCGGCCATCCCCACCCGGAGTACCCGCATGAGCAGCCCGCTTCTGTTCCAGCCCCTGCGCCTCGACGGCCTGGAGCTGGAGAACCGCATCATCGTCGCGCCGATGTGCCAGTACTCGGCCCGCGACGGCGAGGCGACCGACTGGCACATGATGCATCTCGGCCAGCTCGCGATCTCGGGCGCCGGGCTCCTGACCCTGGAGGCGACGGCGGTGTCGCCGGAGGCGCGGATCACCTACGGCGATCTCGGGCTGTGGGACGACGGGACCGAGCGGGCCCTCGCGAAGGTCCTGGATGCGGTGCGCGACTACGCGCCGGTGCCGGTCTGCATCCAGATCGCGCATGCCGGCCGCAAGGCGTCGAGCGAGGTGCCGTGGCGCGGCGGCCAGCAGGTGGCGCCGGATTCGCCCCGCGGCTGGCTCACCGAGGGCCCCTCGGCCTTGGCCCATGCCGAGGGCGAGGTGGCCCCGCGCATGCTCGACCGCGAGGACATGAAGCGCATCCGCGACGGGTTCGCGGCCACCGCCCGGCGGGCGGTGCGGCTCGGCATCGAGGCGGCGGAGATCCACGCGGCGCACGGCTACCTGCTGCACCAGTTCCTCTCGCCGCTCGCCAACCAGCGCAGCGATGCCTACGGCGGCAGCCTCGAGAACCGGATGCGCTTCCCGCTCGAGGTGTTCGACGCGGTCCGCGAGGTCTTCCCCGCCGGCAGCCCGGTCTGGGCCCGGGTCTCGGCGACGGACTGGGTCGAGGACGGCTGGGAGGTCGAGCAGACCATCGCCTTTGCCGAGCGTCTCAAGGCCCGGGGGGCGGCCGCCATCCACGTCTCGACCGGCGGCGTCTCGCCCCGGCAGACGATCGCGATCGGGCCGGGCTACCAGGTGCCGTTCGCCGAGCGGGTGCGGGCGGCGACCGACCTCGTCACCATCGCGGTCGGCCTCATCACCGAGCCGCGCCAGGCCGAGTCGATCCTGATCGAGGGCAAGGCGGACGCGATCTCGCTCGCCCGCGCCATCCTCTACGATCCGCGCTGGCCCTGGCACGCCGCCGCGGAACTCGGCGCCCGGGTCCGCGCGCCGAAGCAGTACTGGCGCTCGCAGCCCCACCACCTCAAGGACCTGTTCAAGGAGGCGAGCTTCGGCCAGCGCTGAGGCCGGGGCTCGGGGCGGGACGGCCGTCAGCCGTCCTGCCCGTCCTCCATCAGGATCTCGCGCTTGCCGGCGTGGTTGGCGGGGCCGACGATGCCCTCGCGCTCCATCCGCTCCATCAAGGAGGCCGCCCGGTTGTAGCCGATCTGCAGGCGCCGCTGGATGTAGCTCGTCGAGGCCTTCTTGTCGCGCAGCACCACCGCCACCGCCTGGTCGTACAGGTCGGCCGCCGGATCGCCGAAGCTGCCCTGGTCCATGACCGGGGTGTCGGGGCTCGCTGCGGCCTCCTCGACCTCGTCGTCCGCCGTGACGGCGTCGAGATAGGAGGGGCGGCCCTGGCGCTTGAGGTGGGCCACGACCTGCTCGACCTCGTCGTCCGAGCAGAACGGCCCGTGCACCCGGGTCGTGCGCCCGCCGCCCGCCATGAACAGCATGTCGCCCTGGCCCAAGAGCTGCTCGGCGCCCATCTCACCCAGGATCGTGCGCGAATCGATCTTCGAGGTCACCTGGAAGGAGATCCGGGTCGGGAAGTTCGCCTTGATCGTCCCGGTGATCACGTCGACGGACGGGCGCTGCGTCGCCATGATCAGGTGAAGCCCCGCCGCGCGCGCCATCTGGGCCAGGCGCTGGATCGCCCCCTCGATGTCCTTGCCCGCCACCATCATCAGGTCGGCCATCTCGTCGACCACGATCACGATGTAGGGCAGGGGCGCGAGGTCCATGACCTCGTCCTCGTAGATCGCCTCGCCGGTCTCGCGGTCGAAGCCGGTCTGGACGGTGCGGGTGATCACCTCGCCGCGCGCGCGGGCCTCCGCCACCCGGGCGTTGAACCCGTCGATGTTGCGGACCCCGAGCTTCGACATCTTCTTGTAGCGCTCCTCCATCTCGCGCACCGCCCATTTGAGGGCGATGACCGCCTTCTTGGGATCGGTGACGACGGGAGAGAGCAGGTGCGGGATGCCGTCGTAGACGGAGAGTTCCAGCATCTTCGGGTCGACCATGATCAGGCGGCACTCCTCCGGGGTCATCCGGTAGAGGAGCGAGAGGATCATGGTGTTGATGGCGACCGACTTGCCCGAGCCGGTGGTGCCGGCCACCAGCAGGTGGGGCATGCGGGCGAGGTCGGCGATGATCGCCTCGCCGCCGATGTTCTTGCCCAGACACAGCGCGAGCTTCTGCTTGGTCTCGGCGAAGGCCGGGCTGCTGAGCAGCTCCCGCAGGTAGACCGTCTCGCGCTTCGTGTTCGGCAGCTCGATGCCGATGGCGTTGCGGCCTTGCACGACGGCGACGCGGGCCGAGATGGCGGACATCGAGCGGGCGATGTCGTCGGCGAGCGAGATGACGCGGCTCGACTTGGTGCCGGGCGCGGGCTCGAGCTCGTAGAGCGTGACCACCGGGCCGGGGCGCACCGCGAGGATCTCGCCGCGCACGCCGAAATCCTCCAGCGTCGATTCGAGCAGGGTGGCGTTCTGTTCGAGCGCGTCGGTCGAGACGGCGGCGCTCGGCGCCGGATGGCGCGGCTCGGCCAGCAGCGTGAGCGCCGGCATCTCGTAGGAATCCGCCGAGGCCGGGCCGGGGGCGGGCGCGCGGCGGCTCTGGATCGGCGGGGGAGGGGGTGCGACGCGGCCGCGCGTGGCCGGCTCCGCGTCGTCCGCCTCGTCCTCCGGCTCGTCGTCGAGGGTCGACGCGGCCCGGCGCTGGGCCGGCGCGGCGCGGCGCGGCGTCTCGTCGGCGAAGACCGGCTCGCGGCGCCCGGCCTTGTCCGATCGGGCTTTTGCGGGGCGCTCGGCGGCCGTCTCGGGCTCGTCAAAGGCCTCGCCCTCGCCCGGCTCGGCGAAGGCGCGCCGGGCGGCGAGCGCCGGCGAGTTGCCGGAATAGGGATCGGCGGCGCCCTGGCGCCAGGAGCCGTCCCGGATGGACTCGATCTTCTGCGCCACGGCGCTCCGGGCGCTGATGGCGAGATGGGCGAGCGCCCCCAGGGAGGCCAGGCCGAGGCCCGGCGACTCGTCGTCGTGGGGGGCGGGCGCGCGGCGGCCCTGGCGCTCGTCGTAGCGGCTCACCACCGGCGCGTAGGATTCCGCCTCGTCGTCGCCGTCCTCGTCCTCGATCAGCCCGAAGCCGCAAGCCGCGGTGAGGCTCACCACCGCGACCGCGGCGTAGAGGAAGCCCGCGAAGGCGCCGAGCGGCCCCGCGATCGCCTTGGCGGCGGCGAGCAGCGCGTCGCCGGCGACGCCGCCGAGGCCGGTCGGCAGCGGCCAGCGCGCGGTCGGCGGCAGGGCGCTCGCCATGCCGCTCGCCGCGCCGAAGCCGATGATCCAGAGCACGATCCGCAATTGCAGCCGCGCCAGCCGGTGGGTGCGCAGCAACCGCATGCCCCACACCGCCGGCGGCAGCGCGAAGGCCAGCGCACCGAGGCCGAGCAGCTGCATCCCGAGATCCGACACCACCGCCCCGCCGAAGCCGAGCAGGTTGCGGGCGGTGCGCGAGGTGGCGTGGTTGAGGCTCGGGTCGTCGATCGACCACGTCGCCAGGGCCACGGTGAAGCACGCCGCCCCGACGAGCAGGGCGAGGCCGGTGACCTCCGTCGCCCGCCGCGTCAGGAACGCGCGGAGCGTGTCGATGAGGCCATCGTAGGGCGATGCCGAGCGACGAAGCGAACGCATGCGGGGCTGGACCGGGTACGCGGAACTGGAGGGTGAGGATGAGGTGACGCGGTTAATGGTGGTTTAAGGCTAACCGCCTCTTGCGGCATCGCGGGAGAGCGGCGCGAAGGCGCTGGATCTGCTAGAGTTTCCGATGGGCGGCCCGCGCCGCCCCCCTCGCGCGGGACATCACGGCCGCTCCTCCGGGAGGACGAATCCGAGCGGCCGGAGGCGTTCGGCAATCCAGGTTTGATCGCTGCGATCAAGCGGGACGGGGTTCGGATGTCAGGAGCGACGCGATCGTCGCTTCGGAGAGCGACGCGTCCTCGATCCCACCTTGAGACCTCGTCCCGAGATGCGACCGCAGGGAGCCTCGAAGGCGGCGCCAGGTATCTCCCCGCTTGCCGGAGGCCTCCTTCGAGGCCGCTGCGCGGCACCTCAGGATGAGGTCGCAGGCGGAGTTGATGGCGAGAGACTCCCGCGAGAACCCACATTGCCGATCCTGCGATCAACGCTTGCGCGCGAGATCACATGCCGCTTCGAGCGCCGGTGTGACGGTCACGATGCACTCCCGATCCTGTGCGCGATGTGAAAAAGGCCCCGGCGCAACCGCGCCGGGGCCTTTCCAATCTCTCCGTTGAGCCGGGGCGCACACGCCCCGGCCCCCACGTCTCAGTAGTTGTAGGCCCGCTCGCCGTGATCGGCGAGGTCCAGGCCCTCGCGCTCCTCGTCCTGGGTCACCCGCAGGCCGACCACCACGTCGACGATCTTGTAGAGGATCGCCGAGCCGACGCCCGACCACAGGATGGTGAAGCCGACCGCCTTGGCCTGGGCCAGGAAGGCCGGGCCGAACTCGTAGGCCGCGGCCACCAGCTCGCCGGGCTTCGCCGCGTAGTCGGGGGCGCCGACGCCGCCGAGCGCCGGGTTGACCAGGATGCCGGTGGCGAGCGCGCCCAGGATGCCGCCGACGCAGTGCACGCCGAAGACGTCGAGGGAGTCGTCGTAGCCCAGCGCGTTCTTGACGGTCGAGCACATCACGAAGCAGACGGCGCCGGCGACGAGGCCGAGCACGATCGAGCCCATCGGGCCGGCGAAGCCGCAGGCCGGGGTGACGGCGACGAGGCCGGCGACCGCGCCCGAGAGCATGCCGAGCAGCGAGGGCTTGCCCTTGGCGGCCCACTCGACGAGGAGCCAGGACAGGCCGGCCGCCGCGGTGGCCACGAAGGTGTTGATCATCGCCAGCGCCGCCGAGCCGTTGGCCTCGAGGTTGGAGCCGGCGTTGAAGCCGAACCAGCCGACCCAGAGCAGCGCGGCGCCGATCATCGTCATGGTGAGCGAGTGCGGGGCGAGCAGGTCGCGGCCGTAGCCGATGCGCTTGCCGATCATCAGGCAGCCGACGATGCCGGCGATGCCCGCGTTGATGTGCACCACGGTGCCGCCGGCGAAGTCGAGGGCGCCCCACTTGAACAGCATGCCGGCATCGGCGTTGACCGCGTCGAGGGCGTCCTGGGCCGCCTTCTTGGAGGCCTCGTCGGTGGCGGCGGCCAGCGCCTTGGCGGCGTTGCCGACCGCATCCGGGCCGCCCCAGTACCAGACCATGTGGGCCATCGGGAAGTAGATGAAGATCAGCCACAGCGTGCAGAACAGCAGCAGGGCCGAGAACTTCATCCGCTCCGCGAAGGCGCCGACGATCAGCGCCGGGGTGATCATCGCGAACGTCATCTGGAAGCAGATGTAGACGTATTCGGGGATGACGACGCCGTTCGAGAAGGTGGCGGCGACGGAGTTCGCATCGACGCCGCGCAG
This sequence comes from Methylobacterium terrae, assembly GCF_003173755.1. Taxonomy (NCBI): domain Bacteria; kingdom Pseudomonadati; phylum Pseudomonadota; class Alphaproteobacteria; order Hyphomicrobiales; family Methylobacteriaceae; genus Methylobacterium; species Methylobacterium terrae. The sequence continues at coordinate 4,024,793 of NZ_CP029553.1, read as the reverse complement.
GAAGGCCTTCGAGAAGCCGCCGACGAAGTCGTTGAGGCCGCCGCCGTTGGTGAAGGCGAGGCTGTAGCCGAAGAACACCCAGAGGATGCAGGCGACGCTGACGATCGCGAAGACCTGGGTCAGCAGCGACAGCATGTTCTTGGTGCGAACGAGGCCGCCGTAGAACAGCGCGAGGCCCGGCACCGACATCATCAGCACCAGCGCGGACGAGATCAGCATCCAGGCGGTGTCGCCCTTGTTGGGCACCGGCGCCGCGGCGGCGGCCGGCGCCGCCTCGACGGTCGGCGTCTGCGCCAGGGACGGCTCCACCAGCAGAAGCGCCAGCGCGGCGCCTCCCAGGCCCAGAGCCAGGACGTTGCGAAGCTTCATGGAAGAGGAACTCCCGATGGAATCGAAGGCAATCGTGTGAAGGGGGGCGGCGGGACGTGCGGGGTCCCGCCCGGACGCTCCCTAGAGGGCGTCGGCGTCGGTCTCGCCGGTGCGGATGCGCACGGCCTTCTCGAGCGGCATCACGAAGATCTTGCCGTCGCCGATCTGGCCGGTGCGGGCGGCGGCCGCGATGGTGTCGACGACGTTCGCGACGAGGTCGACGGCGACCGCCACCTCGATCTTGAGCTTGGGCAGGAAGCTGACGGCGTACTCGGCGCCGCGGTAGATCTCGGTATGCCCCTTCTGCCGGCCGTAGCCCTTCACTTCGGTCACGGTCAGGCCGTGCACGCCGATGCTGGTGAGGGCGTCGCGGACCTCCTCCAGCTTGAACGGCTTGATGATGGCCATGACGATCTTCATGGGACGAGCCCCCTTTCGAATTGGCGCTCCCCCCGGCTCGGGCCGGTGCGGGGCGTGATCCGGGCCTGAGGTGAGCACGCTCACCCCGGGGCCCGGTCTCGAAGGCTCATCAATCAAGGAACGTGCCACGGATCCGGACCGGCCCTACGGACAAGCTGCCCGGTTCCTGGGCCGATTGCGGATATTGAAGCCGCTCGCGGCGGCAACGTAGATCAAAAAACCGGCAAATGCCCAATCGCGATGCAAATACCGGGTTCAGGCCTCCGCCTCCGGCGCGATCCGCTTCAGGCGGATCATGCCCTCCTGCGCCACCGAGGCCACGAGGGTGCCGTCGCGGGTGAAGATCAGCCCGCGCGAGAAGCCGCAGCCGCCGGACGCGCTCGGGCTGTCCTGGGCGTAGAGCAGCCACTCGTCGGCCCGGAACGGGCGGTGGAACCAGAGCGCGTGGTCGAGGCTCGCCGGCTGGATCTCGCTCTCGAACACCGTGCGGCCGTGGGGCGCCAGCGAGGTGTCGAGCAGCGTCATGTCGGAGGCGTAGGCGAGCACGGCCTGGTGGATCGCCGGATCGTCCGGCAGCGCCGAGGTCGCCCGGATCCAGACGTGGAAGCGCGCCGGCCCGGGCTCGCGCGAGCCGTAGCGCGCGAGCTCGACCGGGCGCAGCTCGATCGGCCGCTCGCGCTCGAAATAGGCCCGGACCGGCTCGGGCATGCGCGGCAGCATCGAGGCCTTGAGCGCGCCCTCGCCGGGCAGGTCCTCGGGCATCGGCACCGGCGGCATCGTGGCCTGGTGGTCGAAGCCCGGCTCCTCGACGTGGTAGGAGGCCGACATCGAGAAGATCGGCCTTCCGTGCTGGATCGCCACCACGCGGCGCGTGGTGAAGCTGCGCCCGTCGCGGATCCGGTCGACCTCGTAGACGATCGGCACCCGCGGGTCGCCGCCGAGCAGGAAGTAGGCGTGCAGCGAGTGCGGCCGGCGCTCCGGCGGCACGGTGCGGGTCGCCGCCACCAGGGCCTGGCCGATGACCTGGCCGCCATAGACCCGCTGCCAGCGATCCTTGGGCGAGCGACCCCGGAAGAGGTTCTGCTCGAGCGGTTCCAGGTCGAGGATGTCGAGGAGGTCGGCGACCGCGCGCAAGGTTCTGGTCCGGGCTGGTGGAGGAGCGCGTAGCTGACGCAGGCCGATGCGCGCCGTCAAGCGACGCAAGGGGCCTGCCCTGTGCTATGAGCCCTGCCCACCGGACGAGCAGCGGGCGAAACGCGACATGGTGCAGGGTGACGGCGTGAGCGGGCGGCGGGGCGCGGCGCGGGAGATCGTGATCGCGGGCGGGGGGCTGCCGGGGCTGGCACTGGCGCTGGCGCTGCGCCAGGCCCTCGGCGAGGCCGTGCGGATCACGGTCTGCGACCCCGCCTTCGCGCGCAAAGGCGCGCCGGGAGACCTGCGCGCCTACGCGGTCGCGGCGGCCGCGCGGCGGATGCTGGAGCGCCTCGGCGTGTGGGACGCGGTGGCGGGGACGGCCCAGCCGATCCGCGAGATGGTGATCACCGACAGCCGCCTCGCCGATCCGGTGCGGCCGACCTTCCTCACCTTCGAGGGCGAGGTGGCGGAGGGCGAGCCCTTCGCCCACATGGTCGAGGGCGGCGGCCTGCTCGGCGCCCTGCGGGACGCGGCGTCGGCGGCCGGCGTGGTGCTGGAGGCGAGCGCGGTCGCCGCCGCCGTGCCGGAGACCGACCGCATCGTCGCCCGCCTGCCGGACGGGCGGCAGATCCGCGCCGACCTCGTCGTGGCGGCGGACGGCGCCCGCTCGCGCCTGCGCGAGGCGGCCGGCATCGGCTGGGTCGGCTGGTCCTACCCGCAATCGGGCATCGTCGCCACGGTCGGCCACGAGCGCGACCACGAGGGTCGGGCGATCGAGCACTTCCTGCCGTCGGGCCCCTTCGCGGTGCTGCCGCTGCCGCAGAATGGCTCTCTCGGCGGCTCCCTCGGCCACCGCTCCTCGATCGTCTGGACCGAGCGCCAGGCCGAGGTGCCGGCGCTCCTCGGCGGCGGGCCGGAGGAGGCGCTGATGGAGGTCGAGCGGCGCTTCGGCCTCGCGCTCGGCCGCATCGCCCTCGAATCGCCGCTCAAGGCCTATCCGCTCTCCTTCGGCATCGCCCGGCGCTTCGGCGCCCGGCGCCTGCTGCTGCTCGGCGACGCCGCCCACGTCATCCACCCGATCGCCGGCCAGGGGCTGAACCTCGGCCTGCGCAGCGCCGCCGCCCTGGCGGAGGCGCTCGCCGACACCATGCGCCTCGGCCTCGATCCGGGCGGGCCTGAGGCGCTGGAGACCTACGAGCGCAGCCGCCGCTTCGATACGCTCGCGATGGGGGCCGCCACCGACGGCCTCAACCGCCTGTTCTCGACCGACGCCCTGCCGGTCCGCCTCGCCCGCGACCTCGGCCTCGGCCTCGTCGACCGGCTGCCGGGCCTGAAGCGGCTGTTCATCCGCGAGGCGGCCGGGTTGCGGGGGCGGCAGCCGCGGTTGATGCGGGGGGAGGCGTTGTAGGGGGACGCCTGCCCGGACCAGCGGTGGACATATCCTCAGTGGTCGTTCCGGGGCCGCGCCACGGACCCCGGGATGTCCCGGAGAGTGGCAGACATGTCGGACGGATCCGAGGGCACGACGAAAACCTACCGCAGGTCCCCCGCATGGCTGACCGCGAAATGCGTCAGCTCGGTCAGCGTCGCCAGCCCGAGCCTCTGGCGCAAGGACGCGCAGGCATTGGTCACGGTCTTGTAGCTGACCGACAGGTCCTCGGCGATCGCCGCGTAGCCCCGACCCTCGGCGAGCAGCGCCAGGATGCGGCGCTCGCGCACGCTCAGGGTGCCGAGGAGCGAGCGGCGCGGATCGGCCTGGAGCAGGGCGACCTCGGTGGCGAGCCGCCCGTCGAGGTAGGGCCGCCCGGACCGGACCTGCTCGTAGGCCCGCACCAGGTCGCCGGCCGGCGCGTCCTTGAGGACGTAGCCGACGGCGCCGGCGGCCAGCGCCCGCGCCACGATCGCCGGGTCGGCGTGCATGCTGAACACCAGCGGGCGGGTCGCCGGGACCCGCTTGCGCACCCGGCCGACCAGCGCGAGGCCGGCGAGCTCCCGGCCCGGGAAGGCGAGGTCGATCACCGCCACCTCGGGCCGGTGGCGCAGGATGGCGCGGTAGCCTTCGGCGAGGCCGGCGGCGCCCACCACCTCGGCGCCCGCATCCTCGAGCAGGCGCCGGGCGCCCTGCAGCACGATCGGGTGATCGTCGATCACGACGACGCGGGTCACGGCGCCTCCTCCTCTCGGGTCTCGGGCCCGGCGGGAAGCACGATGCGCAAGGAGGTGCCGGGCTCGCGCGGCACGAGGGCGAGGGTGCCGCCCAGCGCCTCGACCCGCTCGCGCATCCCGGGCAATCCCCGTCCCTCGCCCCGTCCCTCGCCCCACCCTTCGCCGCGCTCCCCGCGCAGGCCGCTGCCGTCGTCCTCGACGCTGAGCCGCAGGGTCCCGTCCCGCTCCGCGACCTCCGCCGACACCCGCGACGCGCCGGCGTGGCGCAGCGCGTTGGTCAGGCCCTCCTGCACGCAGCGATAGACGGTGAGGTCGACGAGATCGCCGTAACCGTCCTTGAGGCTCGCGAAGCGGCCCTCGACCACGGTCTCGGGATGATGCCGGGCGGCCTCGCGCACCAGGAGCTCGAGGCAGCGGCCGAGGGGCACCTGGCCGAGGCCGGCCGGGCGCAGGCGGTTGAGGAGCGCCCGGTTGATGGTCTGGACCCGCTTGACGATCGTCGCGATGTCGTCGGTGCGCTGGGTCAGGCGGGCGCGGGCCGGCTCCTCCAGGGTCGCGGCGATGCGGGCGATCGAGGCCGAATTGGCCTCGAGCGCGAACAGGCACGGGCCGAACTCGTCGTGCAGCTCGAGGGCGGTGCGCCGGCGCTCGTCCTCCTCGGCGGTCAGGACGCGGCGGTGGAGCCGCAGGTTCGCCGCCCGGGCCGCGCCGAGCGCCTCGGCGAGGCGGTTGAACCGGCCGGCGATGACGGCGAGCTCGCGGGTGTCGGGCCGGTCGACCCGGGCGCCGTAATCCTGCTGCTCCAGGCGCGTCAGGCCGGCGGCGAGCTGGGCGAGCGGGCTCAGGACCCGGCCGAAGGCGACGTACAGGATCGCCAGCATGGCGAGGCTCAAGGACAAGCCGGTGAGGAAGAGGGCGAGCGCGTAGCCCCAGACCTCGTCGATCTCGTCGGACGGCTCGGCGGTGACCAGCGCCGTGCCGATGCGGCTGCCGCGCAGCACCAGCGGCACCTCGTGACGCTGCGCCGGCGGCGCGATCAGGCGGGCGAACCACGCGGGCGCCCGCCGCGTGCTCTCCCGCCGCGGCCCGGCCTCGGCCGGCCGGCCGGTGGCATCGAGCAGGGTGACCCGGACGTGGCGCAGGCCCTGGAAGCGCAGGGCGAGCGTGCGGAACAGGCCGGAGAGCGGCGCGTCCTGCAGCGCCTGCAGGGTCTCGGCGACCAGCGGCTCGACCACCGCCATCGAGGCCGCGGTCTCAACCTCGGTGGCGGTGCGCGCCTTGTGGATGATGACCACGCCCGAGATCGCCGCCGCCACGAGGTTGATGAGGACGACGACGACCATCAGCCGGGCCCGCATCGGCCGGCCGGACCAGAGGGACGGCAGGAGCCGGCGCGGGGCGGCGACGGGCAGGGGCTCGGCGGAGGGGGGCGGCGAAGTCGGACGCAACGGGCTCTCGGGGAGCGCGGGGGGGAATCCCGCGATAGGCAGGCTGCGCGGAGAAAAGGAGAAGCGCGGGATCCCCCCTCCCGCACGGGAGAGGGGGGATCCCGCGCCTTCCTCGTCCCTGAAGCGTCTTCCGGACGCCCCTGGCGCGACACGAGCCCGCCGGCGGGCCCGGTGTCAATCGGATCGGGCGAAAGGCTACCAGGTCATGCGCACGCCGCCATAGACCGAGAGCGGCTGGACCAGGGTGGTGGTGCGGGGATCGTTCAGCACGTAGCGGCCGGCGAAGTCGTCGCTACGCTCGAGGAAGGTGCCGAAGTTAGCGTAGCGGTTGTTGAACAGGTTGGTCACCAGGCCGAAGATCTGCACGGTCGGCGTCAGCTGGAAGCTGGTGTTGAGGTTCGCGGTGAAGTAGGCCGGCAGCTTGCGGTTGATGTTGGACTCGTCGCCGCGGAAGTAGGACGACGAGAACGCCTGCATGTTCATGCCGAAGCGCCAGAACGGGGTGATCGCGTAGTCGAAGCCGGCCTTGATCTGGTGGTCGGGCACCAGCGGCAGCTTGTTGCCCGGGCGGATTGTGATGAGGCCGTCGTCGGCCAGGGGGTTGTTGGGCGAGGACAGGTCGCCGCGGAACTGGAAGGTGGCGTCGATCAGCGCGTAGTTGGCGTAGAGGCTCAGGCGCCCGGTCGTGTACTCGGCCGCGACCTCGATGCCCTGGCGCTGCGTCGCCGGCACGTTCACGAAGTAGCCGCGCGCCGCGTTGCCCGGCACCGCCACCTGCAGGATGTCGTTGGTCAGGTCGGTGCGGAAGGCGCCGAGCTTGTAGGTGAGCAGGCCGCCCTCGTAGAAGTTCGGCACCGAGCCGCGGATGCCGACCTCGTAGGTGCGGGCCTCGACTTGGCGGAGCGGCGGGTCGGCGACGAGCGAGTTCGGCAGCAGGCAGGGCCGGTTCGGGTTGGCGCAGGCAAGCTCGAGCGGCGTCGGCGCGCGGTTCGACTCGGAGTAGCCGCCGTAGAGGGTCAGCCAGTCGTAGAACCGGTAGGTCAGGCCGGCGACCGGGTTGATGCGGCTGAAATAGTGCGTGCCGGTGACGTCGGGCGAGAAGCCGGTGAGGTCCTGGGTGGCGATCCGGGCGAAGTTCAGCCGCGCGCCGGCGGTGAGCGAGAGCCGGTCGGTCACGTCGAACGTGTCGAGGGCGTAGAAGCCCATGTAGAGGTTCGAGCCGCTGACCGAGCTCGGCGCGATGCCGAGCGCGCCGGCGGTGCGGATCGGCCCGACGCCGAGGCCCGGGATGTTGCCGTAAGTGGGGTTGTTCGGGTCCGTCGTGACGCTCAGGTCCGGGTTGATGACGCCCAGCGTGCTCGCCGACTTGAAGCTATAGCTCGCGACGTCGATGCTGCCGCCGACGATGAAGGTGTTGGGGCGGTCGAACACCCGGTCGCGGTTGGTGGCCTGGAGGGTGCCGCCGTAGCCCGTCGCCTCGGTTCGCACGGTGTCGACCGTGCCGTAGGGCACCCCGGCCCGGAACGGGATCTGCTGGTTGCGGGGGCCGAGGATCAGGAACTGGTTGCGGAACTGCGCCTGGGTCTGGCCCGGCGCGGCCGAGAAGCCGTCATCCTCGAAGCACAGGAAGCCGCGGAAGTTCGAGCGCGTCGAGCAATTCTCGAAGTTGCCGTCGTTGCCGTCGATCACGAACTGGCTGAAGCGGCGGACATAGGCGTTGCCCGACAGGTCCCAGGTCGGCGAGATGTTGACCTTGCCGGTGACCTGGATCTGGCCGACCGCCGTGTCGATCGATTGCGGGTAGGTGAAGATCGCCCGCTCGTTGTTGCGGGTGAAGTCGACCGGCGAGGCGGCGGCGGCGCCGAAATAGGTCTTGGCGCCGGACGCGATGACGTGGAACTCGGAATCGAGGGTGCGGTGGCCGATATCGGCGTAGACGCGGCCGATCTCGGACGGCGACTGGTAGCGCCAGCCGGCGTCGCGCAGGCCCTCGCCGGCGAAGTAGAAGCTCCAGGGGCCGATCACCTCGCCGTATTGCAGCGTGCCGAGGATGCGGCCGTCCGAGCCGCCCATCACCGAGACTTCCTTGCCCTGCCAGGTGAAGCCGTTCTTCATCTCGATGTTGACCGCGCCGCCGAGCGCGTTGAGGCCGAAGATCGGGTTGCCGGTGACGATGTCGATGCGGTTGATCGCGACCTGCGGGATCAGGTCCCAGTTCACCACGTCGCCGAAGGCCTCGTTGATGCGGGTGCCGTTCTGGTAGACCGCGAGGCCCTGCGGCGCGCCGAGCAGCGGCGAGGCGTCGAAGCCGCGATAGGTCAGGGTCTGGCGGAAGCTGTTGCCCTGGCCGTCGGACAGGTTCACGCCCGGGGTGGTGCGGGCGAGCGTGAAGGTCGGGTCGAGGGTGGCCCGGTCCTGCTCGAACTTCTTCGCCGTCACGGTCTCGACGGTGAACGGCACCTTGGCGAGCGACAGGGCGCCGCCGCCCTCGATCCGCTCGCCCGTGGCCGAGCGCCCGGTGCCGCCCGCACCCGCCACCGGCGTCACCGGCACGACGTCGATCGTCTCGAGCGCGATGGTGCCTTGCGCCCGCGCCGGCGCGGCGAGCGCCGCCGAGACGAGCGCGGTCGTGACCAGAAGTGCCCAGCGCGACGCCACCATGCCCGACATGATCCCCCCACCCGGCGCTTCGTTCGCGGCGCCGTTCGGCGCCTCGCAGGCCAAGAGGATTAGCGAGCTTCACCATATTGCCGCAATCCCGCCCGACGGGGCATTGCACAGTTCGGCAGTCTTGGGGCACATTCCGGGCTTGAACGTCGTCCGCAGTGACGCCGCGGCAACACTGAGAGTTTCCTGAGAGACTTGTTCCGGGAATATTTGGCAATTGATATTGCTTTGTTGTCCCGGGCTTTCGACTTCGAGAGACAAGGCGGCCGGGTCCGGGATGCGGAATCGACTGTCCGGCTCACACCCCGCCGAGGGTTGCCACCGCCTCCGCGCCGGTGAGGGGCGCGTCGTCCCACTGCGCCGGCCGGTCGATCGCCTCGCGCAGCATCCCCTTGTAGATCTGGCGCGGCACCTCCTCGGCGCCGAACTGCGCGAGGTGGCTGGTGACGAACTGGGCGTCGAGCAGGGTGTAGCCGCCGCGCTTGAGCCGGGCGGCGAGGTGGACGAGCGCCACCTTCGAGGCGTCGCGGGCGGTGTGGAACATGCTCTCGCCGAAGAACGCAGCCCCGAGCGACACGCCGTAGAGGCCGCCGACCAGGATTCTGGGCTCGCCGGCATAGACCTCGACGGTGTGGCAGTGGCCGAGATCGAACAATTCGCCGTAGAGGGCGCGGATGCGCGCGTTGATCCAGGTTCGCGCGCTGTCGCGCCGCGGCGCGGCGCAGCCCTCGATCACCGCGTCGAAGTCGCGGTCGGTCACCACCTCGAAGCCGCCGTTGCGCACCGTGCGGGCGAGGCGCTGGCCGAGATGGAAGCGCTCCAGGGGCAGGATGCCCCGCTCCTTCGGTTCGACCCAGTACAGGGTCGGGTCGTCGGCATCCTCCGCCATCGGGAAGATGCCGGCCGCGTAGGCCTTGAGCAGGATCTCGGCGGTGATCTCGACGTTCAGGCTGCCGTGCATCGACAGGGGTTCCGGGCGCGGGCGGGTGGGGCATTCTTCACCCGGGCGTGAGCCTTGGCAAAGATAGGGCACGGGGAACCGCCCGACGCAACAAGGCCCGCGGCTGTGGGCCGCGGGCCTCGCGATCGGCTGAGCGGGGCGCGCCGCCCCGGCCGTTCGTTACGGACGCAGGAGCGGGCCGCCCGAGGTATTGCCGAGGTTCGGGTTCAGGCGCTCCGGCATCGCGGCGTTGCCGCCCGTGGACGAGTCGACATCGGTCGCGAAGGTGTTCTGGCCGACGCCGCCGACGCGGGCCGGGCGGTACGGATTCGCGACGCTGCCGGTGGTGAGCGGATCGACGACCGGGGCGGCCGGGCTCGGCAGCAGCGGGGCCTGGTAGGCAGGAGCCTGGGCGAGGGCAGGGGTGGCCAGCAGGGCGGCCATGGCGGCGAGCTTGATCACGCGCATCGTCGGTCTCTCTCGGATCTGGATTGTTCGGTGGCGGCTTCGACTGGACCTGTTCACTGCCTGACGCAGGGACGATCCGGTCTGTGCTCGCCGTTGTTGTCCAGAGAACTTGCGAGGCGGTCCGCCGTTCCACGGTGCCCGCAAAAATCTTGCGCGCCATCGATTGCTGCGATGCCGCACCCGAAACTGCGAAGGGGCGCCTCGCGGCGCCCCTTCGGCAAGCGAAGCCTCGTCGACCTTCCGTTAGGCGATCTCGAGCCCGCCGGTCCTGAGGAATTCCTCGAGCCAGTGGATGTCGTAGAGGCCGTTCTGGATGTCGGCGTTGCGCACCAGGGTGCGGAACAGCGGCAGCGTCGTGTCGACGCCGGCTACCACGAACTCGTCGAGGGCCCGGCGCAGCCGCATCAGGCACTCGTTGCGGGTGCGGCCGTGGACGATGAGCTTGCCCATCAGCGAATCGTAGTGCGGCGGGATGCGATAGCCCTGGAAGGCGGCCGAATCGACTCGCACGCCCAAGCCCCCCGGCGGGTGGAAGTAGGTGATGGTGCCCGGCGAGGGCCGGAAGGTGGCCGGGTGCTCGGCGTTGATCCGGCACTCGATGGCGTGGCCCTCGACCCGCACGTCCTCCTGGCGCACCGACAGGGGCGCGCCCGCCGCCACCCGGATCTGCTCGTTGACGAGGTCGATCCCGGTGATCATCTCGGTGACGGGATGCTCCACCTGAATCCGGGTGTTCATCTCGATGAAGTAGAACTGCCCGTCCTCGTAGAGGAACTCGATCGTGCCGGCGCCGAGATAGCCCAGCTCCTGCATCGCCCGGGCGACCGTGCCGCCGATCTGCTCGCGCATCTCGGCGTTGAGCGCCGGGGAGGGGCCCTCCTCCCACACCTTCTGGTGGCGGCGCTGCAGCGAGCAGTCGCGCTCGGCGAGGTGGATGGCGTTGCCGCGGCCGTCGCCGAGCACCTGCACCTCGATGTGGCGCGGCTTCTCGAGATATTTTTCGAGATAGACCGCGTCGTCGCCGAAGGCGGCCTTCGCCTCGGTGCGGGCGGTCATCAGCGCGTTCTCGAGGTCGGCCTCGCTGCGGGCGACCTTCATGCCGCGGCCGCCGCCGCCCGACGCCGCCTTGATCAGCACCGGGTAGCCGATGTCGGCGGCGATGCGCTTGGCCTCGTCGGTGTCGGTGACGCCGCCCTCGGAGCCCGGCACGCAGGGGATGCCGAGGCGCTTGGCGGTGCGCTTCGCCTCGATCTTGTCGCCCATCACCCGGATGTGCTCGGCCTTCGGGCCGATGAAGCCGATGCCGTGGTGGTTGAGCACCTCGGCAAAGCGCGCATTCTCGGACAGGAAGCCGTAGCCCGGATGGACGGCGTCGGCGCCGGTGATCTCGCAGGCGGCGATGATCGACGGGATGTTGAGGTAGCTGTCGCGGGCCGGCGGCGGGCCGATGCAGACGCTCTCGTCGGCGAGCCGCACGTGCATGGCGTCGGCGTCGGCGGTGGAATGCACCGCCACCGTCGCGATGCCGAGCTCCTTGGCGGCCCGCAGGATCCGGAGCGCGATCTCGCCCCGGTTCGCGATCAGGATCTTGTCGAACATGGGGGCCTAAAGCAGGTTTCGCAAAAGTGGCCGCCGGTTTCGCGAAAAAAACCTGCGGCGGACCAAAGAACGAAGCGGACGACGCATCGTCCGCCGAGCGGTCACTCGATCAGCAGGAGGGGCTCGCCGAACTCGACCGGCTGACCGTCCTCGATGAAGATCGCCGTCACGGTGCCGGCGCGCGGCGCCACGATGTCGTTGAAGGTCTTCATCGCCTCGACGAGCAGCACCCGGGCGCCGCTCTCGACCCGCGAGCCGACCTCGACGAAGGTCTTCGCCTCCGGCGAGGGCTTGCGGTAGGCGGTGCCGACCATCGGCGAGAGCACCGCGCCCGGATGGGCGGCGAGCGCCTTCGGGTCGGACTCGGCGGACAGGGCCGGCGCGGCGGCGGGGATCGCGGCGGCGGGCAGCGCCGGGGCGACGGCGGTGGCGACCGGCACCTGGACCTGCTGCACGATGCGCTCGCGGGCGACGCGGATGCGCAGGTCGCCCTTCTCGACCTCGATCTCGCTGAGATCGGTCTCGGCGATCAGCGTGGCGAGCTCGCGGACGAGCTCGGGGTCGAAGGGATCATGCTTGTTGTTGGAGGGCACGGCGGTCTTCGGCAATCGTGATGGAGGGGCGGGGTTTGGCCCGCCGGGCGACGCACGGACGACGCGGGGGCGTCTCGATGTCCGGCGGACGATCGGCGGGCCTCTTAGACCATGCGGCCGGCGCGCGATAGGGGCGCCGGCTCAGGCGGGCAGGGGCCTATGCGCTCAGCAGGTGGCGTGGCCGCACTGGCGCACGCCCGCCACCGTCTTGCGGATCGGCTCGACGCCGACGGCGCCCGGGATGATCTCGTCGCCGATGATGAAGGCCGGGGTGCCCGACAGGCCGAGCTTGTCGCCGAGGCCCACGTTCTCCTGCAGGGCGGCCTGGATGTCGGGGGCCTGCATGTCCTTCTGGAGCTTGGCGATGTCGAGGCCCATTTCCTTCGCCACCGCGATCGCCCGCTCGCCGTTCACCCGGCCCCGGCTCTCGAGCAGGCGGGTGTGGTAGTCGAACAGCTTGTCGCCCTTGAGCTGCTGCTTGGCCGCGAGCGCCACCTTGCTGGCCTCGAGCGAATCGGGCCCGAGCACGGGGAAGTCGCGTAAGACCACCTTCAGCTTCGGGTCGCCCTTGATCAGGGTCTGCAGGTCGGTGAGCGCCCGCTTGCAGTAGCCGCAATTGTAATCGAAGAACTCGACCACCGTGACGTCGCCGTTCGGGTTGCCGGCGACGAAGCCGTGCGGCGAGTTGTGCAGGGTGTCGCGGGTCTCCTTGAGGGCGCTGGCCTGGGCGACCTTCTGGGCCTCCTGCTGGCGCTTCTCAAGCTCCGCCATCGCCTCCTGCAGCACCTCCGGGTTCTTCATCAGGTAGTCGCGCACCACGGTCTCGATCGCCTGGCGCTGGGCGTCGCTCATCGGGGCGGCGGCCGGCGCCGACGGGGTGGTGGTCGGCGATTGGGCCTGGGTCGGGGCGGCCGCGGCGACGAGGCCCGCGAGGGCGAGGGCGGGCAGAAGGCGGGGCAGGGGCAGCATCGTCGTCCTCATCGGGGTCGTCCACCGTCGGTGGCGCGCAATCCTGGCGCGCTCCTTGAGCCGCCGGTTAGGCGGTTTCGCGGCGGCCTTGTCAAATCACGCCTGCGCCGGCCGCGGGGCGCAATCTCCGGCAAATCCCGCTATGTGCGGGGACGCACCCGCGCCGATTCGTCAAGGCCCGCCATGTCCGATCCCGCCTACCCGGCCTCCTGCCCGGTCTCCCGCCGCGCCGCCCGCGTCGCGCCCTTCCTGGCGATGGACGTGCTCGCCGCCGCGGCGCGGCGCGAGCGCGAGGGCGGCAGCGTGATCCACATGGAGGTGGGCCAGCCCTCGGCCCCGGCGCCGAGGAGCGCCATCGCGGCGGCGCAAGCCGCGCTGAGTTCCGGCCGCATCCCCTACACCGAGGCGCTCGGCATCGCCCCCTTGCGCGAGCGCATCGCCCGCCACTACGCCGAGGCCTACGGGGTCTCGGTCGCGCCCGAGCGGGTCGTCGTCACCACCGGCTCGTCGGCGGGCTTCGTCCTCGCCTTCCTGAGCCTGTTCGATGCCGGCGGCCGGGTCGCCATCGCGGCGCCCGGCTACCCGGCCTACCGCTCGGTGCTCCAGGCCGTCGACCTCGAGCCCGTCGGCCTCACCTTGCGGGCCGAGGACGGCTTCGTGCCGACCGCCGCGAGCCTTCGGGCCGCCCATGCGAGCGCGCCGCTCGCCGGTCTCCTGGTGATGAGCCCGGCCAATCCCTCCGGCACGATGATCGACGAGGCGGGCCTCGGCTCCCTGGCCCGGGCCTGCCGCGAGCTGCGCTTACGCTTCATCTCGGACGAGATCTATCACGGCCTGACCTACGGCGTGCCGGCCGCCACCGCGCTCGCGGTCGATCCGGACGCGGTCGTGATCAACTCGTTCTCGAAGTACTACTGCATGACCGGCTGGCGCATCGGCTGGATGGTGGTGCCGGAATCCCTGGTGCGGCCGATCGAGCGGCTGGCGCAGAACCTCTACATCTCGGCGCCCTACCTGTCGCAGGTGGCCGCCCTCGCCGCCTTCGAGGCGACCGAGGAGCTGGAACTGGTGAAGGCCGACTACGCCCGGGCGCGGTCGCTGCTCCTCGACGAGCTGCCGGCGATCGGCCTCGGCGACGTGCATCCGGCCGACGGCGCCTTCTACCTCTACGCCGACGTCGCCCGGCTCACCAACGACTCGATCGGCTTCTGCCGCCGGATGCTCGACGAGGCCGGCGTCGCGGCGACCCCGGGCCTCGACTTCGACCCGGAGGCCGGCGCGCACCACCTGCGCCTCTCCTTCGCGGGCGGCGAGGCCGAGGCGCAGGAGGCGGTGCGGCGGCTGAAGGGCTGGCTTCGCTGATCCGGAGGGCATTCCCGTGAGCGACCTGCATCCCGCCGCCGCGACCGGCTTTGCCTCGGGCGCCGACACCTACGCCAAGGGCCGGCCCGACTACCCGGCCGCCCTGAGCACCTGGCTGCGCGAGGCCCTGCGCCTCGGGCCCGGCCGCGCGGTCGCCGATCTCGGCGCCGGGACCGGCAAGTTCACCGGCCTCGTCGCGGCCACCGGCGCGGACGTGACCGCGGTCGAGCCGGTCGACGCGATGCGGGCGCGGCTCGCCGCGTCCCTGCCCGGCGTGGCGGCGCTCGCCGGCTCCGCCGAGGCGATCCCGCTGCCGGACGGAAGCCTCGACGCGCTCGTCTGCGTCCAGGCCTTCCACTGGTTCTCGACGCCGGCGGCGCTCGCCGAGATCCGCCGGGTGCTGAAGGTCGGCGGCCGCTTCGGCCTCGTCTGGAACGTCCGCGACGAGGCGGCGCCCTAGGTGGCGGCGCTGACCGCGATCATGAACGCCCACGAGGGCGACGCGCCGCGCTACCATACCGGGGCGTGGCGCCGGCTCTTCCCGGCCGACGGCTTCGGCCCGCTGCACGAGCAGGCCTTCGCCCACGGCCATACGGGCACGCCCGATCAGGTCATTCTCGACCGCACCCTGTCGGTGAGCTTCATCGCCGCCCTGCCCGAACCGGAGCGCGCCCGGGTGGCGGCGAGGGTGCGGGACCTCATCGCCCGCACGCCCGGTCTCGCCGGGCGGGCGGAGGTGACGTTCCCCTACCGCACCCACGCCTACTGGTGCGAGCGGGAGCGGTAGCCGGTCCTCAATAGGTCCAGCGCTGGGCCTTGGCGACGAGGAAGTCCCGGAACGCCTGGACGCGGGCCACCGTCCGCATCTCCTCGGCGTAGACGAGGTAGCTCTCGAGGTTCGGCATCTCGTAGTCGCGCAGGACCTGCACCAGCTGCTCGTTCCCGTCGGCGACGTAGTCCGGCAGGATGCCGATGCCGGCGCCGGTCTCGACCGCGAGCTGGAGCGCCGAGATGTTGTTGACCGTGAAGTGGATGGTGCGGTGCTCGCGCCCCTCGCGGCCGACCGTGGCGAGCCAGTGCGTCGCCATCAGGTAGGAGGGCTGGTCGCCGCCGAACGAGACCAGGCGGTGCTTGTCGAGGTCGTCGATCGTCTTCGGCTCGCCGAAGCGCTTGATGTACTCGAGCGAGGCGAAGACGTGGTAGTGCACGGTGAACAGCCGGCGCTGGATCAGGTCCGGCTGGGCCGGGCGGCGGAGCCTTATCGCCACGTCGGCCTCGCGCATCGCGAGGTCCAGCTCCTCGTTGGTCAGGATCAGCTCGACGCGCACGTCCGGGTGCAGGTCGAGGAACTCGGCCACCCGCTGCGACAGCCAGGCGGTGCCCAGGCCCACGGTCGTCGTCACCTTGAGGTCGCCGGACGGGCGCTCGCTGGTCTCGACGAGGCGGGCCCGGGTCGTCTCCAGCCGCATCTTCATGTCCCGGGCGGCCCGGAACAACAGGTCGCCCTGCTCGGTCAGGATCAGCCCGCGGGCGTGGCGGTGGAACAGCGGCGCCTTCAGCTCGCGCTCGAGCGCGCTGATCTGGCGGCTGACGGCCGACTGGCTGAGGCCGATGTCGTCGCCCGCCTTGGTGAAGCTGCCGGCTTCGGCGACGTTGAGGAAAATCCGGATCTTGTCCCAGTCCACGGCCGTCAAACCCCTCGCCAGAGCCCCGGCCGGCCTGAGAACGTGCCGGTGAGTTCAGAGCGAACGCCACACGAGGCCGGGGCCGGGGCTCATCCCCGGCCCCGGTCGATTTCGCCTACTCGGCCGCCGCCTGGCGCGGCGCTTCGCCGATCGCCAGGTTGGCCAGGTACTTCTCCGCCTCGAGGGCGGCCATGCAGCCCATCCCGGCGGCGGTGATCGCCTGCCGGTAGACGTCGTCGGTCACGTCGCCCGCCGCGAACACGCCGGGGATCGCCGTCATGGCGGTGCCGGGCGTCACCTCGAGGTAGCCGCCGGCCCGCAAGGGCAGCTGCCCCTCGAACACCGCGGTCGCCGGCTGGTGGCCGATGGCGACGAACACGCCGTCGGCCTTGCGCTCGGTGATCGCGCCGGTCGTCGTGTCGCGCAGGCGGACATGGGTGACCGAGGGGGCCGGCTTGTCGCGGCCGCAGATCTCGTCCACCGCGTGGTTCCACACCACCTCGACGTTCGGGTGCTTGAACAGGCGCTCCTGCAGGATGCGCTCGGCCCGGAACGTGTCGCGGCGGTGGACCACCGTGACCTTGGAGGCGAGGTTGGCCAGATACAGCGCCTCCTCGACCGCGGTGTTGCCGCCGCCGACGACGATCACTTCCTTGTTGCGGAAGAAGAAGCCGTCGCAGGTGGCGCAGGCCGAGACGCCGAAGCCCTGGAACTTCGCCTCCGAGGGCAGCCCGAGCCACTTCGCCTGGGCGCCGGTGGCGATGATCAGCGCGTCGCAGGTGAAGACCGCGCCCGAATCGGCCTCGAGCCGGAACGGCCTTTGCGCGAGATCCACCTTGGCGATGTATTCCGAGACGATCCGCGTGCCGACATGCTCGGCCTGGGAGCGCATCTGCTCCATCAGCCACGGGCCCTGGATGGCGTCCGCGAAGCCCGGATAGTTCTCGACGTCGGTGGTGATCATCAGCTGGCCGCCGGGCTGGAACCCTGAGATCAGCAGCGGCTCGACCATGGCGCGGGCGGCGTAGATCGCGGCGGTGTATCCGGCGGGGCCGGAGCCGACGATCACGAGCTTCTCGTGCTGGGGAGCCTGCGGGGTGGTGGACATAAGGGTCTCCGGGGCTGCCGCCGGTCAGGCTCTAACGAGCCTTGCGGCGGGCGAGCGCGTCGCGATGCCCGATATAGGCATTCGCCACAGCCTGCGCGATCGCGAGTGTCATGTCTAAGGGCTTGGGCCGCAACGCTTCAACCCGTCCGGTGAAAGCATGCACAGTTCCGTGGAGTTTCAGGGCCTCGAACAGGGGGCGGTGGCGGGGGTAGAGGTTCCCCGGCTCGAAGAGCAGCACCGGGACCCCGGCGGCGCAGGCCTCGCTCACCATGTTGGCCGAATCGGCGGTCGCCACGATCGCGTCGGCGAGCGCCACGAGGGCGAGGTACGGGTTCTCGCCGCTGCCGTCCCAGAAGAAGCCGCCCTGCCGGCGGGCCAGGTCCGCCAGCGCCGCCTGCAACGGCCCGGGCGTGCGCCGCGAGGCGGTGATCATCAGGCTCGCCTCGCCGGCCAGCCGCTCCAGCCCGGCGAGCAGGCGCCGCGCGTCGTCCTCCGTGAAGCGCCCGTGCCGGCTGTCGCCGCCGACGAGCACCGCGGCGCGGGGGCGGGGAAGCGCGGAAAGCCGCGGGTCGGGATGCGCACGCGCCGCGGCGAGGCGGGCGGGCGAGACCGGGTGCGGTCCGATGTCGGTCACGATCACGTTGGGTCCGCGCAAGGAATCGTGCGCCGGCACCCAGATCAGGTCGGCGGCGCCTGCGCCGATGCGGGGATCGCGCAGGAACACCGTGAAGGTCTTCCCCCCCGAACGGCCCTTGACCGCGCGGAGCGCCGGCACCGCCCGGCGGCCGGTCGCGATGGCGAGGTCGGGCCAGGGGGGACCGAGCGCCCGCTCGCGCGGATCGGCCGGGCCGCGGGGGGCGAGCCACGAGAAGGGCGGGCGCGGCGCGACCACCCGCTCGTCGGCTGCGGCGCCCAACGCCTCGGCGAGGCCGCGGCAGGGCGCGAGGTCGCCGGCCTTGCCGTCGGTGATCAGCCAGACCCGCGTGTCGCGCGGGACGAGAGGGGAGGAAGTCACGGGTCCGCGATGCGGCGCCGGGGCAAGGACTGTCAAGGGCCGGGACGCGGCACCGGATTGCGCCCCGCTCCGCCGATGCTCTACGAGAGCCGGCATGGCACCCGTCGTTCGCTTCGCTCCCTCGCCCACCGGCTTCCTCCACATCGGCAATGCCCGGCCGGCCCTGTTCAACGCCCTGTTCGCCCGGCGACAGGGCGGGCGGTTCTGGCTGCGCCTCGACGACACCGACACGGCGCGCTCGACCCCCGAATTCGCCGCGGCGATCGGGGAGGATCTGGCCTGGCTCGGCATCGTCCCGGACGGGAGCTTTCGCCAGTCGGAGCGCCTCGCGATCTACGACGCCGCCGCCGAGCGGCTGAAGCGGGCGGGCCGGCTCTACCCGGCCTACGAGACGGCCGAGGAGCTGGAGCGCCGCCGCCGGCGCCAGCTCGGCCGCGGCCTGCCGCCGGTCTACGACCGTGCCGCCCTGAAGCTGACCCCGGAGGAGCGCGCCGCCTTCGAGGCCGAGGGGCGCCGGCCTCATTGGCGCTTCCGCCTCGATCCCGGCACCGTGACCTGGGACGACCTCGTGCGCGGGCCCTGCCACGTCGAGGCCGACAGCCTGTCCGACCCGGTGCTGATCCGCGAGGACGGCAGCTACCTCTACACGCTGCCCTCCGTGGTCGACGACGCCGAGACCGGCGTGACCCACGTGATCCGCGGCGAGGACCACGTCACCAACACGGCGGTCCAGATCCAGATCTTCTCCGCGCTCGGCGCCCCGGTACCGGTCTTCGCCCACCACAACCTGCTCACCACGGCGAGCGGGGAGGGGCTGTCGAAGCGCCTCGGCCACCTCTCCCTGCGGGGCCTGCGCGAGTCCGGCTACGAGCCGATGGCCGTCGCGGCGCTCGCCGTGCTCACCGGCTCGGCCGAGGCGGTGCGCCCGGTCGCCGACCTCGACGAGCTGGCCGCCCTCGTCGATCTCGCCCACGTCTCGCGCGCGCCGGCGAAGTTCGACGAGCACGAGCTCGACGGCCTCAACGCCCGGGTCGTCCACGGCCTGCCCTACGCGACGGTGGCGGAGCGCCTCGCCGTCCTCGATGTCGCGCCGGAGCGGGGGGAGGCCTTCTGGGAGGTGGTGCGGGCGAACCTGACCCGGGTGTCGGACGCCGCCGCGTGGTGGCGGGTGGTCGAGGGCCCGGTGACGCCGGTGACCGGCGAGACGCCGGATCTCCTCGCCGTCGCCCGCGAGGCCCTGCCGCCGGAGCCGTGGGACGGCACGACCTGGAAGCGGGTGACGGAAGCGGTGCGGACCGCCACCGGCCTCAAGGGCAAGGCCCTGTTCCTACCCTTGCGCCTCGCGCTCACCGGCCTCGAACACGGCCCGGACCTCGCCGGCCTGCTGCCGCTGATCGGGCGGGCGCGGGCGCTGGCGCGGCTGAAGGGGGAGACGGCTTAGAAATGCTGCGCGCTTGTTTAAGTCAAGCGCGGTTCCCCTCTCCCGAGTGGGAGAGGGGCTAGGGGTGAGGGTGACACGTTTCAGCGTGAAGCTGTGGCTGTCGTGCTGATAGCTCGGCGCTCCGTGCTTGATCCTGAAGCGTGTCACCCTCGCGCTATCTCCGATCGCCCCTACCCCTCTCCCACTCGGGAGAGGGATCCCGCGCTTTCATTCTATCTGAAGGACGGAACACGAGGTCCGGATTGACTGACCACCGGCCACGGCCGCAGCGCCGGCCGGATCCGCTCGAAGGCGCGGGCCACCCGCAGCACCCCGACATCGTCGAAGCGCCGCCCGGCGATCTGCAGGCCGACCGGCAGCCCGTCCGGCGTGAAGCCCGCCGGGACCGAGATCGCCGGCTGCTCCGACATGTTGAACGGCACCGTGTAGGCGATGTGGGCCATCGCCCGGGCCGGGTCGTTGGTCGGCGAGGCGTGCTCGGCCGGGAAGGGCGGGTTCGGCGAGACCGGGCCGATCAGGAAGTCGAACGGACGGATCGCCGCGAGGCCTGCGTCGCGCATCGCCGCCATCTGGCTCATGCCGTGGAAGACGGTCGCGCCGCTCAAGGCCCGGCCGCCCGCCGCCCAGTCGCGGATGAACGGCAGCACGCGGGCGCGTCGGGGCTCGTCCAGGGCCTCGATGTCGAGCGAGGCGCGCTGGCGCCAGAACAGGTCGAGCCCGTCGAGCATCGCTTGCGTCAGGAAGGCCGGGACCGGCTCGACGATGGCGCCGGCCTCGGCGAGGAGGCGGGCGGCCGTCTCGATCACCGCGCGGTTTGCCGGATCGAGGGCGAGTCCGGCGCCGGCCTCCATCACCAGGCCGAGGCGCAGGCCCTTCACGTCGAGCCCGTCGAGGTCGAGCCAGGGCAGGTCGGCCGGGGGCAGGGCGGTGGGATCGCGCTCGTCCGGACGGCTCAAGGTTCGCATCATCAAGGCCGCGTCGGCGACGGTACGGGCGAGCGGCCCGGCGCAGCGGCCGTAATAGGGCGGATCGAGCGGCACGCGGCCGTGGCTGGGTTTCAGGCCGACGACCCCGCACCACGAGGCCGGCAGCCGGATCGAGCCGCCGATATCGGTGCCGAGATGCAGCGGGCCGTAGCCCGCGGCCGCCGCCGCCCCCGATCCGGCCGAGGAGCCGCCCGGGCCCTTGGTCGGGTCCCACGGGTTGCGGGTGAGGGGATGGAAGCTCGACAGCCCCGAGGACAGCATGCCGTAATCCGGCATGGTGGTGTGGGCGAGGATGACCGCGCCGTCCTCGCGCAGGCGGGCGGTGGCCGGGGCGTCGCGCAGGCTCGGGGGCGCGTCGTCCCGGGCGGCGGTGCCGAGCGGCATCGGCACGCCCTGCGTCGCGATGTTCTCCTTGATGGTGACCGGCACCCCATCGAGGGGCAGGGCCTCTCCTCGCGTCCACCGCGCCTCCGAGGCACGGGCCGAGGCCAGCGCCTCGTCCGGCGCGAAGGCGTAGAGCGCGTGCAGGTGCGGCTCGGCGGCCTCGGCCCGGGCGATCACCGCCTCGGCGACGGCCACCGGCGAGAGCGTCCGGTTCGCGTAGAGGCGCAGGAGCTCGGTGGCGGGCAGGTCGGCGGGGTTGGTGGCGGAGGGCTGGGCGGCCATCGGGTCAGCGCGCCTCGGGCGCCTTGTCGGGGCGCCCGGCGAGCGCGATGTAGAAGCCGAGCCCGTCCTGTGACGGCAGGGTCTGCAGGCGATCGACCCAGCCGCGGCGTTTGGCGTCGAGGAGCTGGCGGCCGACCGGCTGGAACAGGGTCTCGCCGCCTCCGGGCGTCGGGGCGTCGAGCCGCACCGCCACGGTCTTGCCCTTGGCGAAGCGGCTGCGCTCCAGCATGTCGGCGAGCGAGGCCTCGGCCTGCGCCCGCGGGGCGCCGCGCAGGTCGAGCACCGATTCGGCATCGGTCACCCCGAGGGTGCCGCGCAGCTTGTTCGCGTAGAATTCGTCGAAATGGGGCAAGGGCGGCTCGGGCGTCAGAGAGGGATGTCGTCGTAGACGGTGGCAACCGGAATCGACCCGCCGAGATCGGGCAGCGGGATCGTGTCGTCGCGGCCGAGGACGCGCAGGGACCAGTCCGGGCCGTTCCCGCGTGACCAGACCTCCACCCGGGCTTCGTCCTGATAGACGATGAGGTAGGCGCGCAGGGTCTGGAGGCCCTGGTAAAACTCGGCCTTGCGGCCCCGGTCGTTGTTCAGGGTGGATGGGGACAGCACCTCGGCGACGACGATCGGGTCGCGGGCGTAGCCGTCAGGAAGGAGCGGGCCGCAGCGGACGACAACGTCGGGGATCGGCGCGTAGTCGTCGACGAAGTCGTTGCGCAGCCCCAGGCCCGGCAGGGCGCGGCAGCCGAACTTCCCTACGATCGGGCGCAGGGCGGCGAGAAGGTTGCTGACGATCAGCTGATGGCGCTCGCCCGGCGGCGCCATCAACACCGCCTCGCCGTCGAGAAGCTCCCAGCGCTCCTCGTCCGGGCGGTCGCGGATCATTGCGATGAAGTCGGCGACCCGCATCCGCGGGGCCCGCCTGAGCGCGAGCGACATGACGGCTCCCTGTCACCGCCACGATGGTAGCACCGGGCGGGGACGGGCGACAGCCTCGCTGCGCTGCGGCACCGCGCCCAGGCGAGGGGCGCGGTGCCGGATCAAGGGGCGGTTTTACGCGCCGTGCACCAGCACGTTGCGGAACTGCCAAGGGTCGCTCTCGTCGATGTCCTCGGGGAAGAGGCCCGGGCGGCCCGAGAGCGGGGTCCAGTCGGTGTAGACCCCGATCACCGGACCGAGATACGGGGTCTGCACCTCGAGGCAGCGGCGGAAATCGACCTCGTCGGCCTCGACGATGCCGGCCTCCGGGTTCTCCAGCGCCCAGACCATGCCGGCGAGCACGGCGGAAGTCACCTGGAGGCCGGTGGCGTTCTGGTAGGGGGCGATCCGCCGGGTCTCCTCGATGGAGAGCTGCGAGCCGTACCAGTAGGCGTTCTTGCCGTGGCCGTAGAGCAGCACGCCGAGCTCGTCGATGCCGTCGACGATCTCGTTCTCGTCGAGGATGTGGTGCTTCTCCTGCACCTTGCCGGCCTGGCCCCACATCTCGTGCAGCGACAGCACCGCCTCGTTGCAGGGGTGGTAGGCGTAGTGGCAGGTCGGCCGGTAGACCGCCTTACCCTCTTGGCGCACCGTGTAGTAGTCGGCGATCGAGATCGCCTCGTTGTGGGTGACGAGGAAGCCGAACTGTGCCTGCGCGGTCGGGGTCCAGGAGCGCACGCGGGTGTCGGCGCCGGGCTGGAGCAGGTAGATCGCCGGCGCGTCGTTCGGCAGGGTGCGGCCGTTCTCCGGCATCCAGGTCTCGTGGGTGCCCCAGCCCAGCTCCGCCGGCTGGTTGCCCTCGGAGACGAAGCCCTCGACCGACCAGGTGTTGACGAAGACGCCCTGCGGCTTCTCCGACTTGGCGCGCTGGGTGTCGCGCTCGGCGATGTGGATGCCCTTGACGCCGGTCTCGCGCATCAGCGCGGCCCATTCCTCGCGGGTCTTCGGCTCGGGCGTCTGCAGGCCGAGATCGGCCGCGACGTTGAGGAGCGCCTGCTTGACGAACCATGACACCATGCCGGGATTGGCGCCGCAGCACGACACGGCGGTCGGACCGCCGGGCTTGCGGCGGCGGGCGTCGAGCACCTGCTCGCGGAGCGCGTAGTTGGTGCGGTCGGCGGGGCCGGCGTTCTTGTCGAAGTAGAAGCCCGGCCACGGCTCGGCGACGGTGTCGATGTAGAGCGCGCCGATCTCGCGGCACAGCTCCATGATGTCCCGCGACGAGGTGTCGACCGAGAGGTTGACGCAGAAGCCCTGGCCGCCGCCTTCCGTGAGGAGCGGCGTCAGGACCTCGCGGTAGTTATCCTTGGTCAGCGCCACCTGCTCGAAGCGCAGGCCGTGCTTGTCGGCGAGCGCCTTGTGGGCGTCCGACGGCTCCACCACCGTGAACCGGGCCTTGTCGTAGGTGAAATGGCGCTCGATCAGGGGCAGGGTGCCCCGGCCGATCGAGCCGAAGCCGATCATCACGATGGGGCCGCTGATGCGGCCGTGGACGGGCCAGTCGGTCATGGCGCTCGAGGTCTCCAGGATGTGGTTGCGGATCGTGTCCGACGATGTGCCCCGCCCGTGGGGAAAAGCTCCCCGCGGCCGGTCGGCTCGCCTAGCAGGCCAGCATGACGCGCGGGCGACGGGGACAGGCGAGGGGTGATTGACGCGTCGGGTCCCCGGGGTCAACCCCGGGCAACCCGTTGGCCCGCCACACTGAAGCGTGACCACCGGGTTAACCGCACCGTCGGACTCGGCATGCCGGATTCGCATGGCGCCGCTGCAGCGGCGACGCTTGTGTGCGGCGCGGCAGGGTCCATATTGCGTTGCAACAAGAACACCGGAAACGCCCGCGCGCAATCTCACAGGAGATCCCGATGCTCGCGGTCATCACCCACTCGCTCATCAGCCCCGTCGAGGAGCGCTCCGACATGGAGCCCGGCATCCTCACCCTCGTCAGCCGCATGGTCCACGCGATCCACGCCGCCAACCAGCGCCGCCTGGAGCGCCAGATCGGCGAGTACGTCGAGACCAACGGCGGCCGCATCACCGACGATCTCGAGCGCCGCATCGGCCAGCACTTCTGCTGATCGCGACGCCCCGGTTCGCCCGGGGTGATGCACTCCACGGTTCAAAGCAAGGCGCCAGGGGCGGCAAACGCCCCTCAGGCGCCTTCTTGGTGTTTGGGGTGTTGCGCGGCGGCGCGAGACCGACGCACGCGACGGTTCCGCCACCCTCCGCGTCATCCCGGGACCGCCGAAGGCGAGAACCCGGGATCCATGACCGTCGACGCTTCAGGAAGAAGCGGAACGCCACTCACCTCATTCGGTATCGTCGGCGTTTATGGATCCCGGGTTCCGCTGCGCGGCCCCGAGATGGACATCGAGGGTTGGCAGAGTCGGCGGTGGACGGCCCTCGTCCTCAATCCCCCACCACCGCCAGGTCGTCCCGGTGCACCATCGCGGCCCGGCCCGGATAGCCCAGCACCGCCTCGATCTCCCGGCTCGACCGCCCGACGATCCGCGCCGCGTCCTCGCTGTCGTAGGCGACGAGGCCGCGGGCGAGCACCGTGCCGTCCTCGGCCCGGATCGTCACCGCGTCGCCGCGGCCGAAGCTGCCCTCGACCCGCCGGACGCCGACCGGCAGCAGGCTCGCCCCGCCCTGGAGGGCACGCGCCGCGCCGCCATCGATCGTCAGGGTGCCGCGGGGCTCCAGCGACCCGGCGATCCAGGTCTTGCGGGCAGCCCCCGGCGTCGATCCGGCGAGGAACCACGAGCAGCGGGCGCCGTTCGCCACCGCCTTGAGCGGGTTCTTCACCCGCCCGTCGGCGATCATCATCTGGGTGCCGCCCGAGATCGCGATCTTGGCCGCCTCGACCTTGGTGCGCATGCCGCCGCGCGACAGTTCCGAGGCCGGTCCCCCCGCCATGGCGTCGATCTCCGGGGTGATCCGGGCGATCACCGGCAGATGCTCGGCATTCGGGTCGCTCGCCGGCGGGGCGGTGTAGAGCCCGTCGATGTCGGAGAACAGCACCAGCAGGTCGGCGCCGATCATCGTGGCGACGCGCGCCGCGAGGCGGTCGTTGTCGCCGTAGCGGATCTCCGAGGTCGCGACGGTGTCGTTCTCGTTGACGACCGGGACGGCGCGTTCCTCCAGGAGCTTCAGGGTGGTGGCCCGCGCGTTGAGGTAGCGCCGGCGCTCCTCGGTGTCCTGCGGCGTCACCAGGATCTGGCCGGCGACGATGCCGTGATGGGCGAGCGCCTCCGACCAGTGCCGGGCGAGCGCGATCTGCCCCACTGCCGCCGCGGCCTGGCTCTCCTCCAGGCGCAACGGCCCGGGACTGAGGTTGAGCACGGTGCGCCCGAGCGCGATCGAGCCGGAGGAGACCACCAGCACGTCGACGCCGCGGCCGTGCAGGTCGGCGATGTCCTCGGCGAGCGCCGCCAGCCAGGCATGCCGCAGCCGCCCCCGCGCCCGGTCGACGAGGAGCGCCGAGCCGACCTTGAGCACGACGCGGCGGAACTGGTCGAGGGTGGGGGTCTCGGGCGGGCGGTGGGCGGAGAGCGTGGACATGGAACCGGGGATCAGGGTGCGGCGGGCGTCAGGTCCGTGTGGACGAAGTCGTTCCCCTTGAAGAGGAGCGGCAGGTCCTGGGTCCTGGCTACCGCGTAAGCCATGCAGTCCCCCATGTTCAACCGCGCTGGATGCCCGCGGCCCCGGCCGAAGCGAAGAAAGGCGTCGGTGGCAGCCTGAAGCATCCGGTGGTCGAAATCGATCATGCGGACGGATGGGACAAGCAGCAGGCGATCAAGGAAGTACTTGGCACCCCCCGGCAAACGGCCTTCGAGGACCATGTGGGTCTCGAGCAGGGTCGGCATCCCGACGATCGCCGAGCCGCTCACCGCAATGATCTGCGAGAAGGTCTCGCCCTCCGCCTCGTCCATCGCGATTGCGACGAGCGCGGACGTGTCGAGGGCGATCATACCGGCAGGCCGTTCTCGTCGTAGAAGTCGGAGTGATCCGAGGTTGCGCCGGGCTGTCTAAACCGGGCCACATCCTTCACGAGGGCACGCAGGGCATCGTAATCCGCCTGCTGTGCGGGGGTAAGCGAGATCTCGGCAGATGCCCGAGGTTCTGCTTCGCGCAGGAGGCGTGTCACGACATCGTTAGGCGTCGTGCCGAGACGCCTTGCCATACGCTCGGCGATGTCGACGATTTCATCGTCGTCGATGATGAGCCGCTTCGCCATCGATTGCTCCGTCTCGATCCGCCTTTATCGCGGCAGCCCGTCCTCGTCGTACAGATCGCCGTGATCGGAGTTCGTCCCCGGCGGAAGCTCGGCCCGTGCGGCCGCGCCGAGTGCAAGGATATGGGCGATGATGGCCTCCGGATCGCGAAGAGGCTGTCGTGGAGCCGTAAACGCACGCGCCGCCGCCGGCGTCTCGTCATAGGCCCGCACGCCTGCGCCACGGCATCGCCCGGCGTGGTCCCGAGACACTCCGCGAGACGCTGGGCGAGCTGCAGCGTCTCGTCGCTGTCGATGATCAGAGGATCGGTCATGGGGACGACTCCTGACGGCGTCGAATCTAGCGCCTCCCCCACGCGTCCTTCAAGGCTGCCAGGCCACCCGCTCCATCGGCGCTTCCGCTGCCGCCGCATCCATGCGGGCCATGAGAGCCCGCAGGGCGTCCGTCACGCCCTGCCTCGTCGCCGAGGACAGGACGAGCGGCTTCCGGCCGGTCTCCGCCTCCAGGCGCTCGAGCTGGAGCGCCAGGGTCTCGGGATCGAGGGCGTCGGCCTTCGACAGCGCCACGACCTCGGGCTTGTCCTCCAGGCCGTGGCCGTAGGCCTCGAGTTCGGTGCGCACCAGCCGGTAGGCGGCGCCGGCATCCTCGCTCGTGCCCTCGACGAGATGGAGCAGAACCCGGCACCGCTCGACATGGGCCAGGAACTTGTCGCCCAAGCCCACGCCCTCGTGCGCGCCCTCGATCAGGCCCGGGATGTCGGCGAGCACGAATTCGCGGGTATCGACCCGCACCACGCCGAGGCCCGGATGCAGGGTGGTGAAGGGGTAGTCGGCGATCTTGGGCTTCGCCGCCGTGACGGTGGCGAGGAAGGTCGACTTGCCGGCGTTCGGGAGCCCGACGAGGCCCGCATCGGCGATGAGCTTCAGGCGCAGCCAGAGCCAGTGCTCCTGGCCCTCGAGGCCTGGATTGGCGTGTTTCGGGGCGCGGTTGGTCGAGGTGGTGAAGTAGGCGTTGCCGAAGCCGCCGTTGCCGCCCTTGGCGAGCCGCACCCGCTGGCCGACCGTGGTCATGTCGGCGATCAGGGTCTCGCGGTCCTCGGCCAGGATCTCGGTGCCGGCCGGCACCTTCAGCACCACGTCGTCGCCCTTGCCCCCGGCGCGGTTGCGGCCCGAGCCGTGCTCGCCCTTGCGGGCCTTGAAATGCTGCTGGTAGCGGTAGTCGATCAGGGTGTTCAGCCCCTCGACGCACTCGACCCAGACGTCGCCGCCGCGGCCGCCGTCACCGCCGTCCGGCCCGCCGAACTCGATGAACTTCTCCCGCCGGAACGAGACGCAGCCGGCGCCGCCGTCTCCCGAACGGACGTAGACCTTGGCCTCGTCGAGGAACTTCACGGGACACACTCCAGAATGACGGAAGGGCGGCCGGGAAGGGCCCCGGCCGCCGAGAAGGTGATCGGTTCAGGCGCCGGGCCGGCATTCCGGCCCGTCGTGGCGGGCGAAGACGAGGCCCGCCGCGTGCCAGGTCTTCAGGCTGTCCCAGGCCCGCCGGTCGAGCCGGAAGCGGTCGACCGGGAAGACGCCGCCGCGGGCCGGGAAAGCCTGGAGGCCGGAGCCGACCGAGGCGAAGCCGCACTTCTCCAGCACCCGCCGGGACGCCGGGTTCACCACCCGGGCGGACGAGCCGAGCTCGCCCCCTTCCGTATAGGCGAAGAAGGCGTCGATCATCGCCCGCGCGGCTTCCGTGGCCAGCCCCTGGCCCCAGTGCGGCGTGCCGAGCCAGTAGCCGAGATGCGGGGCGCCGCCCTCCGGATCGGGCGCGATGCTGACGACGCCGATCGCCTGGGTCGGGTACCGCCGCGGCGTGATCGCCATGATCAGCGCCCGGCCGTCCGCATTGGCCTGCCGCGAGTCGAGGATGAAATTGTCCACGGCCGGCGGATCGAGCGGATGCGGAATGCGGGCGGTCATCCCGGCTACGGCTTTCTCACCGGCGAAGCGGACGAGGGCTTGCGCGTCGGCCTGGCGGGCCCAGCGCAGCCACAGCCTCCGGGTCTCGAGCCGGAAGACATCGTCGCGGGTGAGGTCGGGAAACATCGCCTGACTCCGATCCGAACCCAGAGCCTCCCGCTCGGGCGCGGTTACGAGAACGACGAAAGGGAAGGTGGTGCCCCACCTTCCCTTCGGTTCTCGCTCGAAGCTCGGCCGTTTCGGGGCCGGAGTGAGCAGGAGCTGCCGGGTCGGTGTGGGGACACCGGCGGAGCTCCCTCGTCACTGGCTCCGTCGGATTACTCTGCGGCCTCCAGGGCCGGGGCGGCGTCGTTGGCGACGACCGTTACGAAGGCGCGGCCTCGTTTGGTAATGAATTGCACCTTGCCGGCGGTGAGGGCGAACAGGGTGTGGTCGGTGCCCATGCCGACGTTGACGCCGGGATGCCACTTGGTGCCGCGCTGACGCACGATGATGTTGCCGGCGAGGACGGCCTCGCTGCCGAACTTCTTCACGCCGAGACGACGACCGGCCGAATCGCGACCGTTGCGGGACGAACCGCCTGCCTTCTTGTGAGCCATGGGGCTAACTCCTGAATTCTGGAAAAAGGGCTCGCGGCCAGCTTTACGCGGCGCTGATGCCCGTGACGCGGACCACGGTGAGGTCCTGGCGGTGACCGCGCTTGCAGCGCGAGTTCTGGCGGCGGCGCTTCTTGAAGGCGATGACCTTCGGGCCGCGGGCCTGCTTCACGATCTCGCCGGCGACGCTGACGCCCGAGACCAGCGGGGCGCCGACCTGGGTCGCGCCGGCGCCGTCGGTGAACAGCAGCACCTCGCCGAAGGTGACCGCGGTGCCGGCCTCGCCCTCGAGCTTCTCGATCGTGATGACGTCGTTGGCGGCGACGCGGTACTGCTTGCCGCCGGTCTTGATCACTGCGAACATCGTTCTCGTCCGTGTTCCATCCGGCCTCCGGCTCATCGCCGGGGTCGTCTTTTTGACAGTTGACGTCCGGGGCCCCGTCGGGGCTGCCGCGAACGCGACGGCGCGCGGGCCTTTACGGTCCGCGCGCCAGACGTCACCGTTACGGGCGCGGGCGCCGTCTGTCAACGCCGTCGCACCCCGGTTTCTCCGCCGCGCCTTGATTTCATGGCGACCTTCGCCGAAGACCGCCCGGCGGCGTGCCGGCCGGCAGGTCGCACGCGAGACGTGCGGGAGACCATGATGGAAGAGCTTGTTGCCCGGGTGACGCAGGCCACGGGACTCGACGCGACCACGGCCCAGAAGGCGATCGGGCTCATCCTGGCCTTCCTGCAGAAGGAGGGCCCGGCCGAGGAGGTCGGTAAGCTGATCGCCGCCATGCCGGGCGCCGAGACGGCGATCGCCCAGTCGGGCGACGGCGGCCCCGGCGAGGGCGGCGGCGGCCTGATGGGCATGCTCGGCGGCATGATGGGCGGCGGCGTGATGGCGCTCGGCCAGAAGCTGATGTCGGCCGGCGTGCCGATGGGACAGATGCAGCCGCTCGGCCGCGAGCTGTTCGCCTACGGCCGCGAGAAGGCCGGCGAGGACGTGATGGGCCCGATCGTCGGCTCGGTCCCGGGCCTCGGCCAGTTCGTCTGATTCGCGGGCGGGCGGGGCGCCATCGCCCCGCCAACTCGTTGAGGGTTCTTGTAAACCCCTGTCATATTCCCGTACTGCCTTCGTGGTGTCTTGTCGGCACGCGGGGCGGTCGCGGCGACCGCGTCGACGGGCGCCGGATCGGTCGGCGCCGCACGGGATGCCTCGACCATGGTTCCGTTCCTCACCCGCTTCCCGGCCGGCGACGGCCGCGATGCTCCGCCCGGCATTCCCCTGACCCGCCTCCTGGGTCGTGCCGCGGAAGGCGGCATCCACCTCAAGGGGTTCGGCCAGGGGTTCGGCCAATCCGCGCGGCTCTTCCCGCGCCTCAGGCACTTCGAGACCCCCGGCCTCGACCCGGTCCTCGGCCGCATCGGCTCCCTCGAGGTGCGCCTCGCGACGACGCCGAAGGAGGTCAAGCGGGCCCAGCGCCTGCGCTACCGCGTCTTCTACGAGGAGATGGCGGCGATCCCGACCGGCCTCGCCCTGCTCAAGCGCCGCGACGCCGACGAGTACGACGCGGTCTGCGACCACCTCCTGGTGATCGACCACGACGCCCAGGAGCAGAAGCCCTTCCGCAAGCCCAAGCCCCGGGTCGTCGGGACCTACCGCCTGCTGCGCCAGGAGCAGGCCGACCGGCATTTCGGCTTCTACACCGCCGGCGAGTACGATCTGGGTCCGGTGCTCGAGGCCAATGCCGGCAAAAGGGTGCTGGAGCTCGGTCGCTCCTGCGTGCTCGGGCCCTACCGCACCAAGCGCACCGTCGAATTGCTCTGGCACGGCATCTGGACCTACGTGCTTCACCACCGCATCGACGCGATGCTCGGCTGCGCCAGCCTGGAGGGCACCGACCCGGACCGCCTCGCGCTGCCCTTGAGCTTCCTCCACCACTTCGCCCGCGCCCCCGAGGGCTGGCGCGCCCGCGCGTTGCCTAACCGCCACGTCGCCATGGACCGCCTCAGCCGCGAGGCGATCGACCCCAAGGCCGCCCTCCAGGCCCTGCCGCCCCTGATCAAGGGCTACCTGCGGGTCGGCGC
Source organism: Methylobacterium terrae (assembly GCF_003173755.1). NCBI lineage: Bacteria > Pseudomonadati > Pseudomonadota > Alphaproteobacteria > Hyphomicrobiales > Methylobacteriaceae > Methylobacterium > Methylobacterium terrae. Next base: position 3,993,917 of record NZ_CP029553.1, on the reverse strand, counting down.
CACCTTCGGCGACGGCGCGGTGGTCGATCGCCAGTTCGGCACGACCGACGTGTTCGTGGTGCTGCCGGTCGAGGCCATCGCCAAGCGGTATATCGGGCATTTCGGCGCCGAGGCGGGGCGGCACGCGGCGTGAGCGGGCGCCTCTCGGCCTGTTTTAAGTCGAGACGCCGGCCGGGGCGTGTTCCTGGACGGATCGGCCGCCTCCGCACGATCGTGGGTCGTCCGCATGTTGATCCAGAACTGGGCGGTCGTGCCGAAGTCGCGGCCGAGCCGCAGTGCCGTGTCGGCATCGACGCACGGGCGCTCGCGGACACTGTCATTGAAGCAGGATCGCGGTAGGCCGAGCGCGTCCGCGAGCTGGCCGGCGCTGAGAGTCAGCGGCCCCCGGTATCCCGTGAGCGGATATTTTCCGGGATGGGTGCGCGTCCGGGACATCGCGGTGTTCCGATCTCGATGGCTGCCATGACGACGTGCGGTGTCGTTCGGCATCATATCGTGGAGGATTCGGTCACCGCTTCAAAGGTCGGGCCGGGCAACCCACGACGGTCTGGCCGGCCGCGACATCCCGCGTGACGACGGCGCCCGCGCCGACGACCGCGCCCCGGCCGAGCCGTAATCCCTGCAGGATGCAGGCGCCAAGCCCGATATGGACGTCGGCCTCGCACCGGACCGTCCCGGCGAGCCGTGCCCCCGGACCGACGCACACCCTGAAGTCGAGCCGGTAATCGTGGTCGATGCTCGCGCCCGTATTGACGAGGCAGGCCTCCGCCAGGACGGCGCCGACGCCCACGATCGCGCCGGCCGCGATGAATGCTCCCGCAGAGATCACGGCACTCGGGGACACGATGCCGGCGGGGTGGATGATCGTGCCGAGTCGTCCCCCACCGGCCTGAACCAGCTCTGCCATCGACCGCCGCACGGCCCGATCACCAGTCCCGAGATGGACTCGGGAGCCTTGCAGGAAGGCCCGATCGCGAAGGCGGTCGAGCCCGCCGAGGACGCGATGCGATCCGAAGAACGATTCGCCGGTACCCAGATCATCCGACAGGACGCCGTGGACCGGTAGCCCGGCGAGATCGGCGGCCTCCAGCACCACGCGAGCGTGCCGGCCCGAACCGCCGACCGCAACCACCATGGGAGCCGGTGAGCCGGACATGACGGGCCGCTACACCAGCCCTCGCAACCCCTCCCGATACGTCGGATATGCCAGCGCGACCCCCAGCTCCTCCCGGATCAGCCGGTTCCGCACCCGCTTGTTCTCGCCGTAGAAGCTGCGCGCCATCGGGCTCAAGGCGGCGGTGTCGAAATCCACCGCCGGGGGCAGGGCCAACCCGGCGAGGTCGGCCGCGAAGGCGGTCACGTCCTGGGGCGGCGCCGGCTCGTCGTCGGTGACGTTGTAGACCGCGCCCGGGCGCGGATTGTCGAGGGAGGCGGCCAGCACCGTCGCGATGTCGTCGACATGGATGCGGTTGAACACCTGGCCCGGCTTGACGATGCGCTGCGCCTTGCCCTGCCGCAGCTTCTCGAAGGCGTTGCGCCCCGGACCGTAGATGCCCGACAGCCGGAACACCTGCACCGCCTTGCCCGCCCGCGCTCCGAGGGCGAGCCAGGCGTCTTCCGCCGCCACCCGGTCGCGGGTGCGCTGGTGGGTGGGGGAGGGCGGCGTCGCCTCGTCGATCCAGGCGCCGCCCTGGTCGCCGTAGACCCCGATGGTCGAGAGGTAGCCGATCCACCGCGCCGGGCTCGTGGCGATGGCGTCGGCAAAGGCGGCGAGCGCCGGGTCGTGGCCGGAATCCGGCGGGATCGACACCAGGATCGCGTCGGCTCGGCCGAGGTCGTCGGCGATCCGCGGATCCGTCTCGTCGGGCGAGAACACCCGCACCGCGACCCCGTCGATCGCGGCCGGCGACTGGCGGGTGGCGACGACCGAGGCGAAGCGGACGCGCTCGCGCGCCGCGAAGTGGCCGGCCGTGTAGCCGAGCCCGAAGACGAACAGGTTCATGCGACCGAGCCTGAGACCGAGGGATGTGCGGTCTTATGCAGGGCGCCGCCCTGCACCCGCCAGAGGGCTCGCCCTCTGGACACCCGGGTTTTTCGCAGCCGCCCATTCGGCGAGCACGTCGGGGTCCTGCTCGTCCGGCTGAACCGGGGGCAGGCGCCCGAGCCGGGCGAGCGCCCACACCGCCATGCCCCGCACAAGCGGGGAGGCGTCGTCGAGGAGCCGCAGAACCTCCCCGGCGAGCGCTGCATCCCCCGAATTGCCGATCGCGATCAGCACGTTGCGCAGGAAGCGGTCGCGCCCGGTGCGCTTGATCGGCGTGCCGGCGAAGCGGAGCCGGAAGGCCGCGTCGTCGAGCCGGGCCAGCTCCGCGAGCGGCGGGGCCGCCAGATCCTCGCGGGCGGCAAGGCGCGCCTCCCGGGCCGCGGACGCGAACTTGTTCCACGGGCAGACCGCCAGGCAGTCGTCGCAGCCGAACACCCGGTTGCCCATCGGTGCCCGGAATTCCTCCGGGATCGGCCCGGCATGCTCGATCGTCAGGTAGGCGAGGCAGCGCCGGGCATCCAGCCGGTAGGGCGCCGGCAGCGCGTCGGTCGGGCAGGCGTCGAGGCAGCGCCGGCAGCGGCCGCAACGGTCGCCCTCGGGCTCGTCCGGGGCGAGCGCCGCGGTGGTGTAGATCGCCCCGAGCAGGAGCCAGTTGCCGAAAGTCCGCGACACCAGCACGCTGTGCTTGCCCTGCCAGCCGAGGCCGGAGGCGGCGGCGAGCGGCTTCTCCATCACCGGCGCGGTGTCGACGAAGACCTTGACCTTCGCCCCCGCCTTCGCCGCGAAGGCGCCCCCGAGTTCCTTCAGCTTGCCCTTGATCACGTCGTGGTAGTCGCGCCGGCGGGCATAGACGGCGATCGAGCCGCGCGACGGGTCGGAGAGCGCCGCCAGCGGGTCCCCGTCCGGCCCGGCATTGGCGCCGAGCATCACGATGCTGCGCACCTGCGGCCACAGCCGCGCCGGATCCGCCCGCTCCCCCGTGCGCTCCTCCATCCAGGCCATGTCGCCGTGATGGCCCGCCGCGAGCCAGGCGGCCAGGCGCTCGGGCAGGGCCGGCACCGCCTCCGGGCGCGTCACCGCGAGCGCGTCGAAGCCCAGCGCCCGGGCGCGGGTCTCCAGGAAGCGTCGAAGGGCGTCGGGTGCCAGAGGTCCGTGTCTCAGAGATCCGTGTCTCAGGTGTCCGGGTGTCAGAAGTCGAGGTCCGCGTAATGGTCCGCCGGTGCCATCCCGGCCACCCGGTCGGCGAGCAGGCTGCGGAAGGACGGGCGGGATTTCACCCGCGCGTACCAGTTCCTCGCCATCTCGTCCTCATCCCACGGCACGTCGCCGAGGTAATCGACGCAGGAGAGATGCGCCGCCGCCGCGAGATCCGCGTAGGTCAGCTGGCTGCCCGCCAGCCAGTTCCGCCGCGAGATCAGGTAGCCGATGTATTTGAGGTGGTAGCGCACGTTGCTGCGCGCGGCCCGGATCGCGTTCATGTCAGGGGGACCGCCGCCGTACTGCGAGGTCATGAAGCGCTTGTGGATCTTCTCGGTGACGAGGTAGCCGGTCACCTCCTGGTCGAACTTCTGCAGGAACCAGTCGAGCAGGCGGCGCACCTCGACCCGGGCGGCGGGGGAGTCCGGCAGCAGCCGCGAGCCGCCGAGGCCCAGGCCCCGCGTCTCGTCGAGGTACTCGGCGATGATCCCGCCCCCCGGCACGGCGAGCCCGCCCTCCTCCACCAGCACCGGGGTGGTGCCGGCGGGGTTCATCATCAGGAACTCCTCCCGGCGCTCCCAGGGGCGTTCCTCGACGAGGGTGGGCTCCATGCCCATCTCGGCCATGATCAGGCGCACGAAGCGGGAATGCGGGCAGAACGAGGAGTGATGGAGCGTCGCCATGCGGGGCCGTTTCGCGCTTCGTCTGTTGGCTGGCCTTGAAGGTCGGCTCGCGGTGGGTCGTGCCTGTCCGGATTGACCCCCGCAGGATTAACGTCCGGTCACCGGGACACGGATAACTTTCGGCATCCTTAACACGGGTGTTCGTGGCTGGTAACCGAGCCTCAACCCTGACGGTACCAGGATAGGCCATCAGGCCGGGGCGGTCCGGGCCGGCGCACCACAGACTTGCCACAGAGCTGGCGCCGTACCGGCGCGCAAGACGCGGGCGCGGCGCTGACGCCGGGCCCCGTTTCCCTCCCCGCCGGACGCGGTCCCTCGACCGCCCGCGGCGCGATCACGAGAGCAGGCGATATGACGACGGCGACACGAGTGGCGGACGCCCCCGCCCGCGGCACGGGCTCACATCGGGGAGCGCGGTGATGGACGTCGCCAGCATCGGCAAGGCCGTGGTGCTCGCCCTCGTCGAGGGCGCCACCGAGTTCATCCCGGTCTCCTCGACCGGCCACCAGCTCCTCGTCGGCCACTTCATCGGCTTCGAATCGCCCAACAACACCTTCGAGGTGCTGATCCAGCTCGGCGCCATCCTGGCGATCGTCGGCGTCTATTTCCGCCAGCTCCTCGACCTGCTGCGGCGGGCACCCACGGATCCGAACGCCCGCCGCTTCATCCTGGCGATCCTGGTCGCGTTCCTGCCCGCCGCGATCATCGGCGGCCTGTTCTCGAAGTACATCAAGTTCTACCTGTTCAACCCCTGGATCATCTGCTCGACCCTGGTCGCCGGCGGCCTCGTGCTCCTCGTGATCGACGAGACCGAGATCGAGCAGAAGTACGACGACGTGCACCAGTTCTCGCTGCCGATGGCGCTCAAGATCGGCCTGTTCCAGTGCCTCGCCATGATCCCCGGCGTGTCGCGCTCCGGCGCCACCATCGTGGGCGCCATGCTGATGGGCTCGGGCAAGCGCGCCGCCACCGAGTTCTCGTTCTACCTCGCCATGCCCACCATGGCCGGCGCCTTCGCCAAGGACCTGCTCGACAACTACAAGAACCTGTCGAAGGACGATGTCGGGCTGATCGCGATCGGCTTCGTGGTGGCGTTCCTGTCGGCGCTGTTCGTGGTCCGCAAGCTCCTCGACTACGTCTCCCGCCACGGCTTCTCGCTGTTCGCCTGGTGGCGCATCCTGGTCGGCGCGGCGGGCTTTGCCGGGTTGATCGTGTTCGGGTGACGCGAGGCGCCTCCCGGAGGCCTCGACCAATGGCGGGTGGCGCGGCTATGTCCTGGCGTTAGGGAGAAGACCAGCGCCAGAGGACCCCGCCATGGACGATACGACGCTCGCCGCCGCGTTTCCGGCCGCCACCGAGGCGCAGTGGCGTGCCCTGGTCGACGGGGTGCTGAAAGGCGCCGATTTCGACAAGCGGCTGGTGCGCCGCACGCCCGACGGCATCAGGGTCGCGCCGCTCTACCCCCCGGCCGACGCCGCCCCCCAGCCCGGCCGGGCCGCGCCCGGCCGCTGGCGGGTGAGCCAGCGGGTCGACCATCCGGACCCGGCCGAGGCCAACGCGCTCGCGCTCGCCGATCTCGAGGGTGGCGCCGACGCCCTGACCCTGGTGGTCGCCGGCGCGCCGGCCGCCCGCGGCTTCGGCCTGTCCGGCCCCCAGGCGCTCGAGGCGGCGCTGGCCGACGTGATGCTGCCGCTGATCGGGATCAGGCTCGATGCCGGCGCGGCCGGGCCCGAGGCCGCGACGGCGCTTCTCGCCCTGGCGAAATCCCGCGGCGACGACCTCGCGGTCCTCGACATCGATCTCGGCCTCGATCCGGTCGCGGTGCAGGCCGCCACCGGTGCGGCGCCGTCCTGGCCCGACCCGGCCGCGATCCTGCGCGACCTCGACGGGCAAGTCTCCACGGACCAGGGCTTCGCCGGCCGCGCCTTCCTGGCCGATGCCCGGCCCTTCCACGAGGCCGGCGCCGGCGAGGCGCTGGAACTGGCGGCCGTGCTCTCGGGCGCGCTCGCGACGCTCAGGGCGCTCGAGGCCGGCGGGCACGGCCTGGAGCGCGCCCGCGCCGCCCTGGCCTTCCTGCTGGTCGCCGATTCCGACGAGTTCCTGACGGTGGCCAAGACCCGGGCGCTCCGCCGGCTCTGGGCCCGGATCGAGGAGGCGTGCGGGCTCGCCCCGGCGCCGCTGCGCCTCCACGCCGAGACCGCCTGGCGCAGCACCACGCGGCGCGACCCCTGGGTCAACATGCTGCGGGCGACCTCCGCGGCGTTCTCGGCGGGCCTGGGCGGGGCCGACGCGATCACGGTGCTGCCCTTCACCGCCGCCATCGGGCTGCCCGACGCCTTCGCGCGCCGCTGCGCCCGCAACACCCAGCACGTGCTCCTCGACGAGGCCAATCTCTGGCGCGTCGCCGATCCGGCCGCCGGCGCCGGCGGCTTCGAGGCCCTGACGGACGCTCTGTGCGCCGAGGCCTGGACGCTGTTCCAGGCGATCGAGCGGGAAGGGGGCATTGCCGGGAGCCTGCGCTCCGGCGCCCTGGCGGACCGCCTCGCCGGCCTGCGCAAGGCCCGCGACGCGGATCTCGCCACCCGCCGCCAGCCGATCACCGGCACCAGCGAGTTCCCCGACCTGCACGAGGCGCCGGTCGCGGTGCTGAGGCCCGCCCCGGTGGAGACGCCGGCGGGGGAGGGCGCGCTGCCGTCCCGGCGCCTCGCCGAGCCCTACGAGGCCCTGCGCGACGCCTCCGACACGGTCCTCGAGCGGACGGGCCGGCGCCCGCGGGTCTTCCTCGCCAATCTCGGTCCCCTGAGCGCCCACAACACCCGCGCGACCTTCGCCCGCAACGCCTTCGAGGCCGGCGGCATCGAGGCGGTGACGAACGAGGGTTTTCCGGACCATGCCGCCATGGCGGAAGCGTTCCGGGCCTCGGGTACGCCGCTCGCCTGCCTGTGCTCCTCGGACGCGGTCTATGCCGTGGAGGCGGTGCCCGCCGCGGAGGCGTTGCGGGCGGCCGGCGCCGGGACGCTCTTCCTCGCCGGCAAGCCGGGCGACCTCGAACCGGCGCTGCGGGCCGCCGGGATCGCCCACGACCTCCATGCCGGCTGCGACCTGGTGAAGCTGCTGGCGCAGGCGCACGCCGCCGCGACCGCCTGACGGCCCGCGATCGCGTCCCGGGCCGGTGCCGTCCGGCCCCGGGCGCCCTACCTTGATCCACCGTGACCGAGATCCTGTTCTACCACATGCAGCGCCAGCCCCTCGAGCAGGTGCTGCCGAGCCTCCTGGAGAAATCCCTGGAGCGGCAATGGCGCGTCGCCGTGCAGGCGACGAGCGAGGAGCGGCTGCAGGCCCTCGACGACTACCTCTGGATCTTCTCGGACGAGAGCTTCCTGCCCCACGGCACCGACCGCGACCCCGATTGCGCGACGCAGCCCGTGGTGCTGACCCTGCGCGACGTGAACCCGAACGCCGCCTCGATCCGCTTCCTCGTCGAGGGCGCCGCCCTGCCGGACGACGCCGCCGAGTACCAGCGCATCTGCATCCTGTTCGACGGCACCGACCAGGACGCCCTGCTGCACGCCCGCGAGCAGTGGCGCGGCGCCAAGGAGGCCGGCCACGACGTCGCCTACTGGCAGCAGGACGAGCGCGGCCGCTGGCAGAAGAAGGCGTGATCCGGGACGGGCTCGGAGTGTTCCGACGAAGCCGTCCGGGGAGCGGAAATGGCGCGGGTTTCCCCTCTCCCCGCGGGCGGGGAGAGGGCTGCGTCCCTGTTCAAGGGATGCAGCGAGCCCGCAGGGCGAGGGTGAGGGGGTGGTTCCGCAGGAGCCTCGTCCGGCGATACCCCCTCACCCTCGCTCCGGCTTTCGCCTCCGCTTGCCGTGTTCCCGGGACGGAAACACGGCCCTCTCCCCGCCCGCGGGGAGAGGAGAGACCCGCGCCCGATCTTTCGACCGAGAGGGTGCGCTAGATCGTCGATCAACCCTGGGCCCCGGCCCGCGAGGAGACGTCATGACCACCATCACGACACGGATCCTCGCGCTCGCAGCAGCCCTGCTGCTCGCGCCCGCCCCGCTTCTCGCGCAGCCGGCGCAGCGGGAGACCCGCCAGGAGGCACGTCAGGAGGCCCGCCAGCCCGACGGACGGCGCCTGCCGCCCGACGCGACGACGCAGCACAGCCTGACCCTGTCGGGCGGCCGCACCCTGAGCTTCACCGCGGTGGCCGGCAGCCTGCCGCTCGTCGACGAATCCGGAAAGCTCCAGGCCGAGATCGCCTTCACGGCCTTCACCCTGCCGGGCGGCGAGCCCGGGACGCGGCCCGTCACCTTCGCGGTCAATGGCGGGCCCGGCGCGGCGTCGGCCTATCTCAACCTCGCGGCGGTCGGGCCCTGGCGCCTGCCCCTCGACGGGCCGAGCATCAGCCCCTCGATGCCGCCGGTGGCGGTGCCGAACGACGAGACTTGGCTCGACTTCACCGACCTCGTCTTCATCGATCCCGTCGGCACCGGCTACAGCCGCGCCGCCGGCGACGACGGAAAGCGGTACTACGCCGTCGAGAGCGACGCCGCCGTGCTCTCGGCCGCGATCGCCCGCTGGCTGCGCACCAACGACCGGCTCGCCTCCCCCAAGTTCTTCCTCGGCGAGAGCTACGGCGGGTTTCGCGGGCCGCTGATCGCCCGCAAGCTCCAGGACGACGTCGGGGTCGGGCTCTCGGGCCTGGTCCTGCTCTCGCCGGTGCTCGACTTCGCCTCCCTGCAGCCGGCGCGGCACAACCCCCTCGGCGCCGTGACGCGCCTGCCGTCGCTGGCCGCCGCCGGCCTGGAGCGCCGCGGGCAGACGCCCGACCCCGCCCGGATGGCGGAGGCCGAGGCCTACGCCACCGGGCCCTACCTCGCCGACCTCTTGCGCGGGCCCGCCGACACGGCCGCGACCGAGCGCATGACCGAGCGGGTCGCGGGCCTGACCGGACTCGATCCCGCCCTGGTCCGCCGCCAGGCCGGCCGGGTCGCCGGGTCGAGCTACCAGCGCGAGGCCGATCGCGAATCGGGCCGGGTGGCGAGCGCCTACGACACCGGCGTCACCGGCTGGGACCCGGACCCGAGCGCGGCGCAGGGGCGCTTCGCCGACCCGATCCTCACCGCCATGGTGGCGCCGCTCACCAGCGCCGTCGTCGACCTCACCGCCCGCACCCTGAACTGGCGCGTGCCCAACCTGCGCTACGAACTCCTCAACAACGCGGTGAATGCGAGCTGGAACTGGGGCGGCGGCCGCTCGTCGCCGGAGGTGGTGGGCGAGCTGCGCCAGGCGCTCGCCCTCGACGGCGACCTGCGGGTGCTGGTCGCCCACGGCTACACCGACCTCGTCACGCCCTACTTCGCCTCGAAGCTGATCCTCGACCAGCTTCCGGCCTACGGCACGGGCAAGCGCCTCTCCCTCTCGGTCTATCCCGGCGGCCACATGTTCTATTTCCGTCAGGCGTCGCGGGCGGCCTTGCGCGACGACGCGCTCCGCCTCTACGAGACGGCCCTGGCCGCGCGGCGCGGCCGGCCGAAGACGGACGAGGGACGATGAGGCGGACGCGGATCGGGATCGCCCTGACGGGGCTCGCCCTGGTGGGGGGTGCGCTGGCCGGCTGCAGTAGCACCGACCGGGCCGCCCCGCCGGTGACCATCGCGGCCCCCAAGCCCCCGCCGCCGCCGCCCACGCCCTCCTGGGGGCCGACGCTCGCGGCCGACGGCACCTGCACCGGCGCGGTCCCGGCGACCGCCGCCGAGATCGCCCCCGGCATCGGCGAGTGCGAGCTGGTGCGCCTCAAGGGCAAGCCGCCGACCGACGTGCTGGTCGGCGAGAGCGGGCGGGGCCAGCGCGAGGTGCAGGTGCTCTACACCGAGCCGGGCGCCAAGGAGCTGTACTTCTTCGTCAACAACCGCCTCGACCGGATCGTGAAGTAGGGCAGGCGCCCCACGACGACCCCCGGAGCGGCCGGTTCGGCCGCGCGGGCCGCCGAGCCATGCGCTAGATGTCAGCCTCGCGCGCTTCCGCCCCGGCCGCGGCAGCCCGCAAGACCGGCAAGAGGGACCACGAGCCACATGCGTGCAGCGAATGCGGTCGACTTCTGGCGCGGCATCGCCCTGATCACGATCTTCATCAATCACATCCCGGGCAACGTCTTCCAGAACTACACCTATTCCCAGTACGGGATCTCGGACGCGGCCGAGCTGTTCGTGTTCCTGGCCGGCTGGTCGATCGGCATCGCCACCCGCGGGCGCGACGGCGTGCCGGAGCCGGCGCTCCGCACGGTGCTGCGGCTGCTCTCGCGCATGGTCGAGGTCTACCGGGCGCAGCTCGTCATCACGGCGATCGCGCTCGCGATGCTGGCCGGCGCCGCGCTCTACCTCGACAACCCGCTGCTCGTGGAGTGGCACAATGCCGGACCGATCTTCAGCGACCCGATCCAGGCCACCGTCGGCTGGGTCACGCTGCTGCACCAGCTCGGGTTCTTCAACATCCTGCCGCTCTACGTCGTGCTGCTCGGCCTCGCCCCGGCCTTCGTGCTCCTGTCGCGGGTGCATCTCGGCCTGGCGATCGGTCTCTCCGTCGCGCTCTACGCCGTCAGCCTGGTGTTCGAGATCAACATCCCGAGCTGGCCGGTGGAGGGCCACTGGTTCTTCAACCCGCTGTGCTGGCAATTGCTGCTGGTGCTGGGCTTTGCCGCGCACGAATGGCGGCGCAGCTCGGAGCGGTTCCTGGCCTGGCGGCGCCGGCTGATGCCGCTCGGCATCGTCATCGTGCTCGTCGGCGCGGTCCTGTCCTGGTTCAACCTGCGGCCCGACCCTCTCGCGGTGCCGGAGCCGCGGCTCCTGTTCATCTTCGACAAGTCCTACCTCTCGCCCGCCCGGCTGGTGCACTTCCTGGGTGTGATGCTCGCGTTCCAGGCGGTGTTCGGCCTCGTCCAGCCCCGGGCGCGCTGGCTCACGGACCAGCTCGCCGGGCTCGGGCGCAATTCGCTGGCGGTGTTCTCGGTCGGATCGGTCGCCAGCCTCGGTGCACAACTGATTCGTTTCTGGACCGGGGGAGGTTTCGCGACCGACGTCTTTGTCGTAGGATGCGGGCTGGCCTCACTCTCCTTCACGGCATGGTTCGTCGAATGGCGCTCTCGCTCCCCCCGGCCCTCCTCGGCGGCGTGAGCCTCGCCATGGCGTCCTGCCTCGCGCTGGCGCAATCGACGCAAGCGCCCCAACCCCAGGGAGCCCAGTCCCAAGGCCCGGCCACGACCCAGGCCGTTCCGGCACCCGCCCAGCCGGCCCTGGCCGAGATCCCGGCGCTCCAGGCCACCGCACCGGGCCCGGACGCGCCCGATCCCAGCCTCTCGCCCGAGTGCCGGGTGCCGGGCTCCAAGCTCTACACGCTCGCCAAGCTCAAGGCGGTGAAGAAGGCGCTGCGCGAGCACCGGGCCGTCCAGGTGCTGACGATCGGCTCCAATTCCGGCGGCATCGGCACCGCGGCGACCTATCCCGTCCGCCTCGAGGACGCGCTCACCCGCTCCCTGCCCGACATCGAGGTGACGGTGGAGAGCCGCGGCGTCTCCGGCGAGATCGCCTTCGGGGCGGCGGAGCGCCTGCGCAACCAGGTCGCCGAGATCGAGCCCGACCTCGTGGTCTGGCAGGTCGGCGGCAACGACGCGCTCGCCCGCGTCGACATCGACGAGTTCTCGCAGTCGCTGGCCGAGACCGTGGCCTGGATCAAGTCGCACGGCATCGACGTGGTGCTGGTCGATCCCCAGTACACCGCGAGCCTCGCCAAGGACGACTATTACCGCCAGTTCGTCCAGGCGATCCAGAAGGTCGCCGAGCGCGAGCAGGTGCCGCTGGTGCAGCGCTACGAGGCGATGCGCTACCTCGCCACGCGGGCGATCAGCGCCCTCAAGGGCGACACGGCGCAGGCCGGCGCGGGCTTCCGCCTCGCCGATCTCGGCTATCGCTGCATGGCCGAGCACGTCACCCGGGCGATCACCGTCTCGCTGCTCCAGCCGGACATCGCGGCGCCCGCGGCGCCGGCGCCGGCGCATTGAGGGCGAGCCTCCTCTTCCACCACGACGTCGGTTCCGGGACCCGCCGCCCGTCCAGGCATCCGCGGGTCTCCCGCGACGGTGTCCGCACCCTCCGCCTCAGTCCGGGGCCGCGAGGCGGAGCCCGGACCGAGGCGGAGGATCACGGCGCCGCCGGAACGACGCAGGACGCGACCGCATGCTGAAACCCTGGCTGATCGCCGCCGCGTCCTGCGCCGGTCTCCTGCTCTCCCCGCCCGCCTCCCGCGCCGCCGAGCCCCTGCGCCTCGTCCTCGCCACCGCGACGCCCGGCGGCGGGTTCCCAGCCTACGGCGCGGCGCTGGCGGCGGCGCTCCGCGAGGTCGATCCGGACCTCATCCTCGACCTGCGCGCCAGCAAGGGCTCGACCGAGAACCTCGTCCTCCTGCGCGAGGCGCAGGTCGATCTCGGCCTCGTCCAGGGCGAGTACGCCTACGAGGCGCTGGCGGGGCAGGGCGCCGGCCCGGCGATCACCGTGGTCGCCCCGGTCTACGCGGCGCCGGGCCTGTTCGTGGTGCCGGCCGACAGCCCGGTCCGCAGCGTCGACGACCTGCGCGGCCGGCCGGTGGCACTCGGCACGCGCAGCTCCGGCCTCACCGCCATGGCCCGCACGGTCCTGCGCGGCTCCGGCCTCGACCCGGAGCGCGACATCTCTCCGATCCTCCTCGATCACGCCGGCGACGGCCCGACGATGGTGCGTGACGGACGGGCCGCGGCCCTGTTCGGCGGCGGCACCGGCTGGCCGGGCTTCCGGACGATGGCCGAGGCACCGGGCGGAGCCCGCTTCCTCGGGCCCTCCGCGACCGCGATCGGCGCGACCCTGGCCGCGAGCCCGTCCCTGCGGCGCATCACGGTGCCGGCCGGTACCTTCCCGAGCCAGGGCGAGGCGATCGAGACCGTGGGGTCGTGGAGCTTCGTCCTCGGCCGACCCGGCCTCGACCAAGCGGTGGTCGCCCGTCTCGTCGCGGCGGTCGACCGGGCGAAGCCCGTCCTCGCCCGCCTGCTCCCGAACGAGCGGCCGAGCGACCCGCGCGACCTGAAGGACGCGGTGCCGGCAGAGTGGCTGCACCCGGCAACCGCCGCGTTCCTGCGCGGCCCCTGAGCCCGTCCGCAGACCTCGAGGCCGGTGTGTCCATGGCGACACAGCCTGTGCAACATTATTACGTTTCGTTTCTGCTGTGTTGCGCTGCGGCAGGCGGGCTGCCATTCTGATTTCCGCCAAGGTTCCCCGGGCGACGGCCCGGGGCGAAGAGGGAATTCGGTGAGCTCCTCGCGGAGCGAGGCCGAGGCTGCCCCCGCAACTGTGAGCGGAGAGCTTCCGCCGCCGACGGCCACTGGTGCGCCGCACCGGGAAGGCCAGGCGGGAGCGACTGATCCGCGAGCCAGGATACCTGCCTTGGGTAGAGACCTGTCTTGGGTAGAGACCTGCCTTGGTGCGCGCCTGCCGGCGCGGTCACGTATCCGCGGGCAGTGGGCCCGGGGAGCGCTCGGGGCTGCCGCGCGAAATGCGCCACCCCGCCGCTCGCCCGGGTCGCCGACGCGGCAACCTCGAGTGTGTCGTGAATCGCCGTTCGCCGCTGCATCGCCCCGCTTCCGCAAAGTCCCGCCGCGCCCGCACGACCGGGGCCCTGGCCGGCGCCGTGGCCCTCGGCCTCGGGGCGCCCGCCGCGCGGGCCCAGGAGAGCATCGCCCTCGACGAGGTGGTGGTCGAGGGCCCGCGCAATCCCGCGCCGGGCTCGTCCGCGATCCCGACCGTCGCCGCCGGCGCGATCGGGCTGGTCGGCCCGACCCCGGGCTTTCGCGCCGACCGGGCGGTGAGCAGCACCAAGACCGACACGCCCCAGCGCGACGTGCCGCAGGTCGTGACGGTCGCCCCGCGCGAGGTCATCACCGACCTCGCCGCCACCCGCGTCGACCGGGTCCTGACCTACACGCCGGGCGTCGCGCAGCAGAACAATTTCGGTGGCCTGACCATCTTCAGCTACGCCATCCGCGGCGTGACCACCTCGGAGCTGTACAAGAACGGCTTTCCGCTCAACCGGGGCTTCCCGCCGCCGCCCGACACCCAGAACGTCGAGCGGATCGAGGTGCTGAAGGGCCCCGGCGGCGGCCTGTTCGGGCGCAGCGACCCGGGCGGGCTCGTCAACATCATCACCAAGCAGCCGACGCGCGAGCGCTTCGTCGAGATGGGCGGGCTCTGGGGCTCGTTCGAGGAGTTCCGCGGCACGGTCGATTCCGGCGGCGCCCTCAACGAGGACGGCACGCTCCTCTACCGCTTCAACCTCGCCGCCGGTCGCCAGAACAGCTTTCGCGATTTCGTCGACGGCGACCGGCTCTTCGTCGCCCCGGTCGTGAGCTGGCAGGTCACGCCCGACACGAAGGTCACGGTCGAGACCGAGTTCCTGAGGAACCGCGCGGTCTTCGACCGCGGCGTCATCGCGATCAACAACCGGCTCGGATTCCTGCCGATCTCGCGCTTCCTCGGCGAGCCGGGCCAGAGCATCGATCAGTCCAACGACTCGATGCAGATCCGGGTCGACCACCGCTTCGACGCCGACTGGCAATTGCGGCTCGCGACCTACCTCAACTCCAACTCGCTCGTCGGCGAGGCGGTGGAGGTGCGCCGCCTGGCGGCCGACAACCGCACTGTCCTGCGCGACCGCAACTTCCGCAATTACAGCGCCGACGTCGCCCTCGGCCAGGCCGAGCTAGTCGGACGCTTCGATACCGCCGGGTTCGGCCACACCCTGCTGCTCGGCTTCGAGCGCGAGAGCACCGACGGCCGCTACCAGCAGGTCCGCTCGCGCTTCCAGCAGAACCCGTATTCCCTCGACATCTACAACCCGGTCTACGGCCAGCCGGCCCCGCCCTTCGCCTTCCAGACCAACGGCGTCGAGCGGATCACCAACACCGCGCTCTACGCCCAGGACCAGATCGCGCTCTCTCCCGAATGGAAGGCGCTCCTCGGCACGCGCTTCGATTTCTTCGAGCAGTCGTTCCGCGAGCGCACCACCGGCGTCCGGACCGACCAGACCTACTTCGCCGCGACGCCGCGGGCCGGCCTCGTCTACCAGCCGCTGCCGGAACTCGCGCTCTACGCCAATGTCGGCACGAGCTTCCGGCCCAATATCGGGCCCGACGCCGCCGCCTCGTCGTTCCGCGGGCCGTTTGCGCCCGAGACCGGCCTCGGCTACGAGGTCGGCACCAAGCTCGACCTGTTCGGGGGCGCCCTGAGCCTCACCGGCGCCGCCTTCCGGGTCGAGCGCCAGAACGTGCTCACGCCCGATCCCAACAACACCGGGTTCTCCCTCGCCGCCGGCGCGGTCCGCAGCCAGGGCTTCGAGTTCACGGCCGCCGGCCAGCTCTCGCCGGACGTCAAGATCCTGGCCGGCTACGTCTTCGCCGACGCGGTCGTCACCAAGGACAACGTGCTGCCGGTCGGGGCCCCGCTGATCAACGTGCCGCGCCACAGCGGCAGCCTGCTCGCCGTCCACGAGGCGCAGGAGGGGCCCTGGAAGGGCTTTGGCATCGGCGGCGGCGTGCGCGCGGTCGGCGAGCGGGCGGGCGACGCCAATGGCGGCGCCTTCCGGCTGCCGGGCTACATCGCGGTCGACGCGCTCGCCTATTACCGCTGGGAGAACTTCCGCTTCGGCCTGAACGTCGAGAACGTGTTCGACACCACCTACTACGCCTCGTCGCTGAGCACCCTGCGGGTCTTCCCGGGCGCGCCGCGCCGGTTCACCGGCACCGTGTCGGTGCGGTTCTGATGCGGCGCGCCATTCGCGAGGCCGAGATCCGAGCCGCCGCGATCCGCAAGGGCGATGCCGGCCGCGACGCGGCGGCGGCCCGCGCCCGCCGCTACCGCCAGGACCTCGCGCCGACGCTGGCCGCCATCGCCGGGGAGGCGGGCGCGACGCCCGAGACCATCGCCGCCTCCCTGACCCGGCAGGGCGTCGCCAAGCCGCGCGGCGGCCGGGTCTGGACGCCGCCGGACGTGCGCCGGCTGCTCTCGCGGCTCGCCAGCGAGGGCGCGTCGTGACGGCATCGGACAAACCCGCGCGCATCGGCTCGATCGATGCCCTGCGCGGCCTCGTCATGCTCCTGATGCTCGTCGACCATACCCGCGAGTTCTTCTTCTACCACGCCCAGGTCCGCGACCCGATCGACCTCGCGGTCACCGCCCAAGACCTGGCGGCGACGCGGCTGACCTCGCATCTCTGCGCGCCGGTCTTCCTGCTGCTCACCGGCCTGTCGGCCAGCCTCTACGCCGGCAAGCACGGGATTGGGGCGGCCTCGCGCTTCCTCCTCACCCGCGGGCTGTTCCTGATCGCGCTCGAGGTCACGCTGGTGAACCTCGCCTGGACCGGCAGCCTCCTGCCGCTGATCCTCTACCTGCAGGTGATCTGGGCGATCGGCCTCGCCATGGTGGCCCTGGCGGGCCTCATCCGGCTGCCGCGCCCGGCCCTCGCGGCGGTGGCGCTCGCGATCATGCTCGGCCACAACCTCCTCGACGGGATCGTCCTCGCGCCGGGCCAGCCCGGCTACGTCCTCTGGTCGATCCTGCACCAGCGCGGCTTCATCGACCTGCCCTGGGGCGGGGCGGCCCGCACCTCCTACCCGGTGCTGCCCTGGATCGGCGTCGCGGCGGCGGGCTACGTCCTCGGGCCGTGGTTCTCCCTGGATGCGGGGGTCCGGCGCCACCGGCTCCTCGCCCTCGGGGCGGCGGCTTTCGCCGGGTTCCTGGCCTTGCGCGGGCTCAACGGCTACGGCGACCCGACACCGTGGCAGGACGGGGCCACGCTCGGGGCGACGGTCCTGTCGTTCCTGAACGTCACCAAGTACCCGCCCTCGGCCGATTTCCTGCTAGCGACCCTGGGCCTCGGGCTCTGGCTCCTCGCCCTGTTCGAGGCGCTGCCGGCGGCCCGGCTCGGCGGGCTGCGGGTGTTCGGCGGTGCGCCTCTGTTCTTCTACCTCGTGCACCTCTGGCTGCTGCGCGGGGTCTATCACCTCGCGCTCGTCCTCGGCCTTGGCCTCGGAAGCTCGGGGCGCGTCGAGGCCGGCGCGCCGGCGCAGCTCTGGCTGATCGGAGCGCTCATGAGCCTGCCGCTCTACGCGGCCTGCCGGTGGATGGTGGGGATGAAGCGGCAGGGGCGGCATCCGGTGCTGCGCTATCTGTAGGGGCTCTCCCGCTCCCTCGGCGGTCGTTGCGCGCTCCCTCGTCACCCCGGCATCCGCCGCGAGGGCTCCGGGATGACGGCGAGGATCGAGACTCAATGCCGAGGGGCGTCCCGCGAAGCCGGCCCGTCACCGCCGCAACGAGCCCGTCACTGGCGCACGAACAGGTTCACCGACACGATGTGATCCATCGTGCCCCGGGACCCCGGCGCGTTCACCGTCTGGTTCACGTAGCCGAACTCGAGCGTCGATCGGCCGGCGAGCGGCAGTTCCAGCCCGACGAAGGTGCGGAGGCGGTCGAAGCCGGCCCGCGCGCCCCAATCGGTGCCGTTGAGCGCGACGAACGCCTCGGTCCAGGCCACGGCCGCGACGCCCGTCTTCTCCCCGGTCAGCGGCAGGGCGGCGCGCAGCATCTGGCGCAGGCGCAAGCCCGTGTCGCGCCCGTTGGTCTGGAAGCGCTGCTCGAACCGGGTGCGGGACGACAACGTCACGCCGTCGAACGTCCCGATCTCCCAGCCGAGCTGCTGGAAGCTGCGGTCCTCCGAGAAGGCGCGTGCGCCCGCCGGCGAGTTCTCCACCCGGGCGTAGCCCTGGTACAGGGTGACCGCGTCGCCGATCTTCCAGCCGACGGCCGGCCGCACGATGAGCTGCTCGAGCCGCGAGAGGCCGTCACCGATGCGCGGCTGCACCTCGGCGAAGTAGGCGAACGACCCGACGCCGCCGGAGGCCGTGGCGTTGATCCAGATCTGCCCGTCGTGATCGACCTGCGCCGCCGCCGGCAGGCTCGAAGCCGCGAGCCAGAGGGCCGACAGGAGGGAGAGCGGACGTCCGGCCACGGTCATGCTGCGTCCATCGGGAGTTGCGCCGCGGCGGCAGGCGGGGTGCGGCGACGATCGTTCCCGCCGGGATGTTTCCGGGAGGTTACGACGAGCGGTCGCGGCTTTCCATGGCCGGCGCCCGCCGAGATTCCGCCGCTGCGGCCGGCCGGCTGCGGCCCGCGCGGCGCGGCCCCCGATCGGTCGGCCGATGGCCGTCCTTCGACAGTCTATCGCCGGTCGCGCGCGCGCCGGGCGAGCCTTGGCGGTGCCGTCCTAGAGAGGAATGATGTCTCGCAGGCTACTCGCATCCGCAGGGGCTCCGGAAACCCGGAACTCACCTCTGGGGATCGATGTTGTTAGCTCTACAAGAACTGAGGAGACTTCCAATGCGAACTGTCTTCGCTGCCGGCGCGGCGGCTGTCATCCTGGCCGGCTTCTCCGTCTCGGCGATGGCCGAGGAGACCACCGTGATTCATCGCGACCGGGCGCCCGGCATCGCGGTGGAGCATCGCGAGGGCGTCGTCGAGCATCGCGACATCACCACGGGCAGCGTCGATTGCGGCTCGAAGACCGTCCACAAGGAGGACGGGATGGGCAATTCCAAGACCGTCCACAAGGAAGGCTGCAACTGAGCTGCGGCCTGACCCCGCAGTGACGTCCGGCAGGCCCGCGACCGGGCCTGCCGCGCTTGCAGGTTCAGCGCAGGGCGACGATCTCGCTCTCGCGGACCGCGCGTTCGCCCTTCGGCGACCGGATCCGGTAGGCGGCCTCGCCGCTGCGGTCCTCCGGCATCAGCCGCACCACCTCGAAGACGTCGATGTCGCTCGCGAGCGCGTCGGACGACCCCGACCGGACCATCTGCACCCGCTGGTGGATCTTGAACTTGTGCAACATCGATCGCTTCCTCCGGGATTGACGGTCCGCCGCGCGCCGAGGCTCCACCGGCGCGGGGCGACGTCCGCTCAGCCGCGCTGGCGGGCCTTGCGCGCCGCGTAGCGGGCATCGCGCGCGGCCTTCTGCTCGGCGAGCCGGGCCTCGGCCGTCAGCGCGGCCTCGGCGGCGCGCTGCGTCTCCTCGGCGGCGGCGATCTCGCGCTGGCGGGCCTGCTCCGCGTCCGCCTCGGCCTCCCGGGCGATCCGCGCGGCCTCCTGCGCCGCCCGCTCGGCCTCGCGCCCGGCCAGGCGGAGGGTGCGCGCCGCGGCCACGGCCTCGCGCGCGGCGCGCCGGGCCGCGACCTGCGGATCGTCCGTGCCGCGGCGGGCCTGGAAACGGCCCAGCATGGCCTGGCGGGCCGCGGCGGCCGAGCCCAGGCGATCGCCGAGGGGGGCGTCCTTGAACTTGCCCATGCGGTCAGACCCGGCTCAGCACGAGCGAGCGGATCGGGCGCGCGAAGCGATCGGCGAGGTGCCAGTGCAGCTCGCGGACCGAGTGGTAGCGGTAGGTGCGGTCGATCAGGTGGCTGACGTCGCGGGGCCGGTCGCCGACCTGCTGCCAGATCTGCCCGACCTGGAACGTGGACGGCTCGACCGCCGCGTCGTGGGACGATGAATTCGCGCTGAAAGTAAAATTCACTCAATGCTTCCGTTGGAGATCGAACCCGCGCCTCGCGCGCAGGGCGGGAGACGCGGATGAACCCATCCGCATCTCGCTGTCGTGGATCTACGCCGCGCGCAGGTTGCCGGCGGATTGCTTGCCGCTGCGACGGTCGGTCTCCATCTCGTAGGAGACCTTCTGGCCCTCGGCCAGGGTCTGCATGCCGGCCCGCTCGACGGCGGAGATGTGGACGAACACGTCCTTGCCGCCGTCATCCGGCTGGATGAAGCCGAAACCCTTCTGGACGTTGAACCACTTCACGGTACCGATGCTCATCGTCGTATCCATTGTCTGCAAGCGTCTCTGAGAGCTCGGTGCGCGGTCAGCGGTGCCGAGGCTCGATTCAATCGACAGGTTTGGAGAGAGTGGCAGAGCGTGCGCCAGCGTGAAGGCGGCGGAGAGGCTCGGTGATCAGGCCAAAAATCGACGTATTTCCAATAAATCAAAAGGCTTCTTATCGCAAGCGAAGCCGCAAAACATTTTGATAATATCTCTCGAGCGTGCGGTTCATCGGCGACAGAATTAACGCCGAGGGGCCGGAAAACCGCTTCGGATTTATCCGCTAAGGCGCTGGCCGGCATCGGCAAACCCATGCCGGGCGCCGGCCGCCGGAAAGCCGCCCGCGCGTCCGGTCAGGCGGGCCACGCGTCCGGGCGGATGCCCCCGCCTCCGTCCGCCGCCCGGGAGCGGCGCGGCCATCCTGGATACGGGAAGGGCGCAGGTCCCGCCCCTCCCGTGCGAGGGAGGGAGACCTGCGCCCTCATCTTCTTCCCGAACAGCCCCGCACGGGCGGGGAGGGGCGTCGCCCCTCACTCAATGCCGAGCTTCGCCTTCAGGAGCGCGTTGACCGCCGCCGGGTTGGCCTTGCCGCCGGTGGCCTTCATGGTCTGGCCGACGAACCAGCCGAGCAGGGTGGGCTTCGCCTTGGCCTGCTCGACCTTGTCGGGGTTGGCGGCGATGATCTGGTCGATCGCCGCCTCGATCGCGCCGGTGTCGGTGACCTGGCGCAGGCCGCGGCTCTCGACGATCCCGCGCGGGTCGCCGTCCTCGCTCCAGACGATCTCGAACACGTCCTTGGCGATCTTGCCCGAGATGGTGCCGTCGCCGATGAGGTCGACGATCGCGCCGAGCTGATCCGCCGAGACCGGGCTGTCCTCGATGCCCTTGCCCTCCTTGTTCAGGCGGCCGAACAGCTCGTTGATGACCCAGTTCGCCGCGATCTTGCCGTCGCGGCCCTTGGCCACCGCCTCGAAGTAGTCGGCAGAAGTTCGCTCGGCCACCAGCACCGTCGCGTCGTAGGCCGAGAGGCCGTAGGCGTCGATGAAGCGGGCCTTCTTGGCGTCGGGCAGTTCCGGCAGGCCGGCGGCCAGGCGATCGACGAAGGCCTGGTCGAATTCGAGCGGCAAGAGGTCCGGATCGGGGAAGTAGCGGTAGTCGTGCGCCTCCTCCTTGGAGCGCATCGAGCGCGTCTCGCCCTTGTTCGGGTCGAACAGGCGGGTCTCCTGGTCGACCGTGCCGCCATCCTCGATGATCGCGATCTGGCGCCGGGCCTCGACCTCGATCGCCTGACCGATGAAGCGGATCGAGTTGACGTTCTTGATCTCGCAGCGGGTGCCGAAGGGGTCGCCGACCTTGCGCACCGAGACGTTCACGTCGGCGCGGAGATTCCCCTTCTCCATGTCGCCGTCGCAGGTGCCAAGGTAGCGCAGGATGGTGCGCAGCTTCGTCACGTAGGCCTTGGCCTCCTCCGACGAGCGCAGGTCCGGCTTCGAGACGATCTCCATCAGCGCCACGCCCGACCGGTTGAGGTCGACGAAGCTCATCGTGGGCGACTGGTCGTGCAGCGACTTGCCGGCATCCTGCTCGAGGTGCAGGCGCTCGATCCCGACCCGGATGCTCTCGCCGTCGGGGAGATCGACCAGCACCTCGCCCTCGCCGACGATAGGGCTCTTGTACTGGCTGATCTGGTAGCCCTGGGGCAGGTCCGGGTAGAAGTAGTTCTTCCGGTCGAACACCGAGCGGTGGTTGATCTGGGCCTTGAGGCCGAGGCCGGTACGCACCGCCTGCGCGACGCATTCGCGGTTGATCACCGGCAGCATGCCGGGCATCGCGGCATCGACCAGCGAGACGTTGTCGTTCGGTTCGGCCCCGAAGGCGGTCGGCGCGCCGGAGAACAGCTTCGAGCGGCTGGTGACCTGGGCATGGATCTCCATGCCGATCACCACCTCCCAGTCGCCCAGCGCGCCCTTGATC
Organism: Methylobacterium terrae; assembly: GCF_003173755.1. Classification (NCBI taxonomy): domain Bacteria; kingdom Pseudomonadati; phylum Pseudomonadota; class Alphaproteobacteria; order Hyphomicrobiales; family Methylobacteriaceae; genus Methylobacterium; species Methylobacterium terrae. The sequence continues at coordinate 3,972,080 of NZ_CP029553.1, read as the reverse complement.
AGCTTCTTGGGGTTCACGGGAGCGTTCATAAGGGTCTCGGATTCTCGCGATTCCTCCCCTCTCCCGTGTGGGAGAGGGGCGGGGGGTGAGGGTGCTGCGGTTCTGAGGTCGAACTCAGACTGTTCCGCCGCCAGGACGACGCTCAGCGCTTGATGCTGAAACGTGCCACCCTCACCCCCGGCCCCTCTCCCGCACGGGAGAGGGGGGTGGGTTGAGCCTAGTAGGAAGGGTGGCGCCAGCCGGTCAAGCGCGTCAAGCGCGCGGCGCGATCACCCGCCGGGCGGAGTAGCCGATGATCGCGTAGATCAGCGCCGCGCCGGTGCGGACGGGGAAGAAGGTCGGGAGTTCCCGCCCGATCGGCGCCGGCCACGGCACCCCGATGCCGGTCAGCACCCAGGAGACCAGCACCGAGGCGACGAGCGCGATCATCGCGACGAGCACCACCTTGCCGAACTGGTCCGCCTTCCAGCCGAGAAAGAGCGCGAGCCCGATCAGCACCGGATCGAAGGCCGCCAGGATCCAGACGGATGGCGGGTAGTAGGGGACGGTCGGGTGGTTCACGCCCACCACGCCCGCGGCAGGGCGATGCGGCCGGCCGCCTCCTCGATGACCTGGCCCGCGGCGAACAGCGTCTCCTCGTCGAAGGGACGGCCGATCAGCTGGAGGCCGAGCGGCAATCCTTGCGCGTCGAGCCCCGCCGGCACCGCGAGGCCGGGGAGACCCGCCATGTTCACCGTCACGGTGAACACGTCGAGGAGGTACATCTCGACCGGATCGGCCTTGGCCTTCTCGCCGAACCCGAAGGCGGCGGACGGGGTGGTGGGCGTCAGGATCGCGTCGACGCCCGAGGCGTAGACCTCCTCGAAGTCGCGCTTGATCAGCGTGCGGATCTTCTGCGCCCGGACGTAGTAGGCGTCGTAGTAGCCGGCCGAGAGCACGTAGGTGCCGATCATGACCCGGCGCTTGACCTCGCGGCCGAAGCCGGCGGCGCGGGTCGCCTCGTACATCCCGGCGATGTCCTTCCCCGGAACCCGCAGGCCGTAGCGCACGCCGTCGTAGCGGGCGAGGTTCGAGGAGGCCTCGGCCGGCGCCACGATGTAGTAGGCCGGCAGGGCATACCGGGTGTGCGGCAGCGAGACCTCGACCACCTTGGCGCCGGCCGCGCGCAGCCACTCGGCGCCCTGCTGCCACAGCCGCTCGATCTCGGCCGGCATGCCCTCGACCCGGTACTCCTTCGGGATGCCGATGGTCAGGCCCTTGACGCCGCGGTTCACCGCCGCCTCGAAGTCGGGCACGGGCAGGTCGACGGACGTCGTGTCCTTGTCGTCGTGCCCGGACATCGAGGTCAGCAGGATCGCGGTGTCGCGCACCGTGCGGGCGATCGGCCCGGCCTGGTCGAGAGACGACGCGAAGGCGACGGTGCCCCAGCGCGAGCAGCGGCCGTAGGTCGGCTTGATGCCGACGGTGCCGGTGAAGGCCGCCGGCTGGCGGATCGAGCCGCCGGTGTCGGTGGCGGTGGCGCCCAGGCACAGCCGGGCGGCGACCGCGGCGGCCGAGCCGCCCGACGAGCCGCCGGGCACCAGCTTGGTCTCGTCACCCTGCCTGCGCCAGGGCGAGATCACCGGGCCGTAGGCGCTGGTCTCGTTCGACGAGCCCATGGCGAACTCGTCGAGGTTGAGCTTGCCGAGCATCACCGCGCCGTCGCGCCACAGGTTGTGGGTGACGGTGGATTCGTAGTGCGGCTGGAAGCCCTCGAGGATCTTCGAGCCCGCCGTGGTGGCGACCCCGTGGGTGCAGAACAGGTCCTTGATGCCGAGCGGCAGGCCCTCGAGGGGGCGCGCCTCGCCGGCGGCGAGCTTCTGGTCGGCGACCTCGGCCATCGCGAGCGCCCGGTCGGGCGTCTCGAGCAGGTAGGCGTTGAGCACCCGCGCCTTCTCGATCGCGTCGATATGGGCCTGGGCCAGCTCGCGGGCGGAGAACTCCTTCGCCCGCAGGCCGTCGCGGGCCTGCGCCAGGGTGAGGTCGGTCAGCTCTGCCGGCTTGGTGCTCACGGTCGTCTCGTTCTGTCGGGGCCCGTCGGCCGCCATGGGTGCAGTCGCGTCGGTCTCGCGCGAGTGTCCTCGCGGGGTGCGCGGAGGCTACTCGACGACCTTCGGCACCACGAAATAGTTGTCCTCGGTCAGCGGTGCGTTGAACACGATCTCGCGGGCGTGTCCGCCGTCGGTGATCACGTCCTCGCGGCTCTTCATCGCCATCGGGGTCACCGAGGTCATCGGCTCGACGCCCGACACGTCGACCGCGTCGAGCTGCTCGACGAAGGACAGGATGGCGTTGAGCTCGTCCTGGAGCGGCGCCACCTCCTCGTCGGTGACCGCGATCCGCGCCAGGTGCGCGATGCGCCGGACCGTCTTGGCGTCGACCGACATGGACACTCCGTTCGGACTCACGAGGAACCGGGTCCCGCGACCCGGCGGCCTGTCGACGGCCGCGGGGCGCTATAGCACCGGCTTTCGCGCTGCCGCAACGGGCGCCCGGGGCGTCAGGCCGCCGGCATCCGCGCCGGGAGCGCCGCGATGGCGTGGGTCCGGGCGTGCGGCGCCTCGATCAGCACCGCCCGCGGCTTCCAGTGCCGGCGCGCCTCCAGGCCGCCGGTGTAGAGCACCGCCACGGCGGTCACCAGCATCAGCTTGTGCTTGCGCGGCATCCGCGGGCGCGCCGGCGGTCGGACGCTCGTTCGCGGCGCTTCGGCTGCGGCCTGAGGCGCTTCGGTCGCGGCCTGCGGCGCCTGGAGGATGGTCCGGGCCGGGACCGCGTCCGGCACCGCCCGGACGTGCGGGGTGTTCGCCGCCCGGCGGATCCGGCGGCCGATCGCCAGGATGGCCTGGGCCGGGACGCGCCGCTTGGCCGGGAGGCCGGGTGCCCGGTCGAAGGTCCCGGCGGCGCGGGGCAGCGCCCCCCGCAGCGGGCTCACCGCGCCGTCGAGGTCGAGGGTCATCCAGCCCTGCGGGCGCGGGGTCGGATCCTGCGCCGGGGCCCGCACCTGTCGTCCGGTGGCGAGCGCGAAGGGAAGGATGACGGCAGCCACGGCGACCTCGTGCGCGGGAACGGCAGGTTAACGATTTGTTAATCCCGCCGGCCCGGCCGCGCCATCTCAACCTTTCGTTAACCCTAACGTCGGCGACCGTGCGCCGCCGCGTCGGCCGCCCCGGGGGAGGGCATCCGCTGGGCTTCGCCGACCGACGCCTATTGCACCGTGACGGCGGTGCCCTTGTGCGGCACGATCACCTGCACGCCGCTGCCGTCGAGGGCGGCGACGAAGCGGTCGGCGCTCGGGTCGACGATCGGGAAGGAGCCGTAGTGGCAGGGGATCACGGCCTTGGGCTGGAAGAAGCGCCTGACCGCGAGCGCCGCGGTGTCGGCCCCCATGGTGAAGCGGTCGCCGACCGGTACCATCAGCACGTCGGGGCGGTAGATCTCCTGGATCAGCGCCATGTCGCCGAAGATGTCGGTGTCGCCCATGTGGTAGACCGTCGGCTCACCCTCGGCGCGCACGATCACGCCGTTCGGGAGTCCCAGCGGCACCGTCACCCCGGCCTCGCTCATGCCAGCGGAGTGGTCGGCCCGCACCAGGCTGACCCGGAAACCCCCGACATCGACGGTGCCGCCGGTGTTCATCGGCTCGAACTGGGTCACGCCCTTCGAGGCCAGCCACATGCACAGGTCGTAGTTGGTGACCACCTTGGCGCCGGTCTCGGCGGCGATCTCGACCGTGTCGCCGACATGGTCGCCGTGGCCGTGGGTGATCAGGATGTGGGTCGCGCCCGCGGTCGCCGCCTTGCGGTCGCCCTCGAAGGCCGGGTTGCCGCTGAAGAACGGATCGATCAACACGTGAGCGGACCCGAAATCGAGGCGGAAGGCGGAATGGCCGAACCAGGTGATGCGCATCGGACGATCTCCGGGCGAGTGAGGCTTGATGGCGGGAAGCGGCGGCCGGCCGCCCCGACGCGGCGGCGGGGCGGGGCCGGCCCCGCCTACCTAATGCGCGGAGGCCGGCCGTGAACCGGGAGACGATCGCGGCCTTCGCGGCCGAGTCCCGCGGCGGCGCCCGCCTGCTTGGGCTCGACCTCGGCACCAAGACCATCGGGCTTGCCCTCTCGGACGTGCAGCGCCGGATCGCCTCGCCGCTCGAGACGATCAAGCGGGTGAAGTTCACCCCCGACGCCGCGGCGCTCTCGGCCATCGCGACGAAGCACGCGGTCGGCGGGCTGGTGGTCGGGCTGCCGCTCAACATGGACGGCAGCGAGGGCCCGCGGGTGCAGTCCACCCGGGCCTTCGTGCGCAACCTCAAGCCCATCCTGCCCCTGCCGGTGCTGTTCTGGGACGAGCGCCTGTCGACGGCGGCGGTCACCCGCACCCTGCTCGAAGCGGACGCCTCGCGGGCGCGCCGCGGCGAACTCGTCGACAAGCTCGCCGCCGCCTACATCCTGCAGGGCTGCCTCGACGTGCTGGACGGGCTGCGCGAGGGCGAGGACGAGGACGACGGGTCGGACCCGTGATCCGGGCCCGCCGGCAGGTGCGCGAGCCGCACCGCCGGCGAGGTCCAGATCAGGAGCGCCTGGAGCGCGAAGACCACGACCGCCAGGACGAGGCAGGCCTCCGCGCCGGACAGACCCCCGACCAGGGCGGCGAGCGCCGCGCCGACGGGCCGGGCCCCTTGCGTCATCACGCTGAGGCCCGAGACCCGGCCGAGAAGCGGGGCCGGCGTCACCGCCTGGCGCAGGGTCGTGGTGCTGATCACCCACAGGATCGGGCCGGCGCCGAGGAGAAAGAGGCCGAATCCGGCGAGGCCTGCGCTCGGCACCGGGATCGTCAGCGCCACCGCGGCGGAGGCCGACAGCCCCGCGAGCGGGCCGATGCCGACGACGCGGCCGAAGGGCAGGCGGCGCAGGATCGCGGGTGCGAGGAGCGCGCCCACCATCATGCCGAACCCGTAGAGCCCCAGGACCACCCCGATGCCGGCGGCGTCGAGCCGCAGGTGGCGCGCTGCGTAAGGCACGAACGCCGCGAGCAGCAGGAAGAACGCGGTGTTGAACACCACCTGCGTCGCGAGCACCGGCCGCAGCAGCGGATGACGGACCGCGAAGGCGGCGCCCTCGCGGATCTCGCGCCAGGGGTGGCGCCGGGCGACGGCCGGCCGCGGCGGCTCGGCGATCCTTGCGAGCGCGAGCGCCGCCGCGAGGGAGAGCGCCACCGCCACCGCGAAGGCCGGGCCTGCGCCGGTCCAGCCGACGAGCGCACCGCCGAGCGCCGGCCCGCCCGCGAAGGCGACCGTCCGGGCGAGCTCGATGCGGGCATTGGCGGCCCCAAGCGCGGCCGGCGGCACCAGCGCCGGCACCAGGGCGGGACCCGCGACGCTGAACACCACCGTGCCGCAGGCCGACAGGAAGCCGAGGCCGGCGAGAAGCGGCCAGCTCGCCTGGCCGAGGACCGCCAGGACCAGGATCGTCGCGAGGGCGGCGGCCCGCAGGAGTTCGGCCGTCGCCATCAGGCCGCGCCGCGGCAGCCGGTCGGCCAGCAGCCCCGCCGGAATCGCCGCGATCAGGAAGGGCAGGGTGAGCGCGGTTTGGAGCAGCCCCGCCTCGCCCTCCTGCGCCCCGAGCCCGAGCACCGCCACGATGGGGATCGCCGCGAGTGCGATCTGCTCGGCGGATTGCGCCGCGAGGTTGGCGGCGGCGAGGCGCGTGAAGGCGGGCGGCAGGGGGGTGTGGGGCAGGGGGGTGTGGGACATGGCGGGGGTGGTCCGGCGGGAGGTGGGCGGGACCGTGCCCGGGATCGGCCAGGGGCGGAAACCCGGTTCTTGCGGTGCAATCCCCGGTGGGAGCGGGGGACGCGACGCGTCGGGGACCGGCCCGGGTTTCCAGGGCGGCCCTGCCCATTCGGAGCGAGGAGGCCCGCCGCGCCCGTGCGGGGCAGGACGGTGCCTCCGCGCCGCCCTACTCGCCCGCCGCGCTCTTCTTCGCCGGCGCCTTCTTGGCGGCGGCCTTCGTCGCCGTGCTCTTGGTCGCCGTGCTCTTGGTCGCCGTGCTCTTGGTCGCCATGCTCTTGGCCGCCGTGCTCTTGGCCGCGGCCTTGCGGGCCGCCGGCTTGGCGGTGCCGGCCTCGCCCCCGGACGCGTCGGCCTCCGCCTTCGTCGCCTTGGCCTTCGCCGTCCTGGCGGGGGCCTTCCGCGCGCCCGCCTTCTTCTTCGTGCCGCCGCCGGCCTCGCGGCGCGCCGCGATCAGGCGCAGGGCCTCCTCGAGGGTCACCGCTTCGGCGTCGGCCCCCTTCGGCAGGGTCGCGTTGATCTCGCCGTCGGTGACGTAAGCGCCGTAGCGGCCGGCCTTGACGGTGACCGGCTTGCCGCTGTCCGGCGCGGTGCCGATCAGGCGGCCCGGATCCTGCGCCGGACGCCCGCCGCCCTGCTCCTTCTGGACGATCAGGTCGATGGCGCGGTTGGCGCCCACTTCCAGCACGTCGTCGTCCTTGCCGAGATTGGCGTAGGTCTTGCCGTGCTGCACGTAGGGCCCGTAGCGGCCGATATTGGCCAGGATCGGCTCGCCGGTCTCCGGGTGGCGCGCCACCTCGCGCGGCAGCGAGAGCAGCTTCAGGGCCTTCTCGAGATCGACCGCCGACGGCGACAGGCCCTTGGGCAGGGAGGAGCGCTTGGGCTTCTCCGCCCCCTTCTCGGCCGAAGCCTCGCCGAGCTGCAGGAACGGGCCGAAGCGGCCGTCGCGCAGCGTCACCGGCAGGCCGGTCTCGGGATCGTCGCCGAGCACCCGCACGCCGGGCTGGCCGCCCTCGCCGGCCCCCTCGCCGTCGCCGTCGAGGCCGGTGGCGTTGAGCTGGCGGGTGTACTTGCACTCCGGATAGTTCGAGCAGCCGACGAAGGCGCCGAACTTGCCGAGCTTGAGCGAGAGCTGGCCGCCCGCGCAGTTCGGGCAGGCGCGCGGGTTCGCGCCGTCGGCCTTGGCCGGGAAGATGTGCTCGGCGAGCAGCCCGTTGAGCGCCTCCAGCACTTCCGTCGTGCGCAGCTCCTTGGTGCCGGCGATCGCCGCGGAGAAGTCGCGCCAGAAATCGCGGAGCACCGCGCGCCAGTCGATCTCGGCGTTCGAGACCCGGTCGAGCTGCGACTCGAGGTCGGCGGTGAAGTCGTACTCGACGTAGCGGCGGAAGAAGCTCTCGAGGAAGCCGGTGACGATCCGGCCCTTGTCCTCCGGCACCAGGCGCTTCTTGTCGATCTTGACGTATTCGCGGTCGCGCAGGACCTGCAGCACGGCGGCGTAGGTCGAGGGCCGGCCGATGCCGAGCTCCTCCATCCGCTTGACCAGGCTCGCCTCGGAGTAGCGCGGCGGCGGCTCGGTGAAGTGCTGGGTCGCGGCGATGCGCTCGCGGGTCAGCGCGTCGCCGGTGGACATCGGCGGCAGGCGGCGGGACTCCTCGTCCTCCTCGTCGTCCTTGCCCTCCTGGTAGAGGGTGAGGAAGCCGTCGAACTTCACCACCTGGCCGGTCGCGCGCAGGTCGATGCGGCGCGGGCCGACCTGGGCGGCGATCTCGACCGTGGTGCGCTCGAGTTCCGCCGATTCCATCTGGCTCGCCACAGTGCGGGTCCAGATCAGCTCGTAGAGCTTGGCCTGCTCGGGCTCGAGGTAGCGCGCGACGTCCTTCGGCAGCCGGCCGAGATCGGTCGGGCGCACCGCCTCGTGGGCTTCCTGGGCGTTCTTGGCCTTGACGCTGTACTTGCGGGGCGCGCCCGGCACGTAGGCGTCGCCGTACTCGGCGCCGATCACCTGGCGCGCCTGGGCGACCGCCTCCGGCGCCATGTCGACGCCGTCGGTCCGCATGTAGGTGATGAGGCCGACGGTCTCGCCGCCGATCTCGATGCCCTCGTAGAGCCGCTGGGCCACCCGCATGGTCTGGGCCGGGGCGAGGCCGAGCTTGCGCGAGGCCTCCTGCTGCAGCGTCGAGGTGGTGAAGGGCGGCTGGGGATGGCGCTTGGCGGGCTTCGCCTCCACCGAGGCGACCGTGAAGGTCGCGAGCTCCAGGTCGCGCCGGAAGGCCTCCGCCTCCTCCGCATTGCCGACGTCGAGGCGCTGGATCCGCTTGCCGTCGGCGCCGACGAGGCGGGCCTCGAACACCGCGCCCTTCGCGGTCTTCAGCGTCGCGACGATCGACCAGTATTCGCGCGGCTTGAAGGTCTCGATCTCGCGCTCGCGGTCGCAGACGAGGCGGAGCGCCACCGACTGCACCCGGCCGGCCGAGCGGGCGCCGGGCAGCTTGCGCCACAGGACCGGCGAGAGGTTGAAGCCGACGAGGTAATCGAGCGCGCGCCGCGCCAGGTAGGCGTCGACGAGGGCCTGGTCGATCGCCCGCGGCTGGGCCATCGCGGTCGCGACCGCGTCCTTGGTGATCGCGTTGAAGGTGACGCGCTCGACGGGGATGTCCTTGAGCACCTTCTTGGCGTGCAGCGCCTCCAGCACGTGCCAGGAGATCGCCTCGCCCTCGCGATCCGGGTCGGTCGCCAGGATCAGTTTGTCGGCGCCCTTCATGGCCTTCGCGATCTCGGCGACGCGCTTGGCCCCGCGATCCTCCAGCTCCCACAGCATGTGGAAGTCCTGCTCGGGATCGACCGAGCCGTCCTTCGCCGGAAGATCCCGGATATGCCCGAACGAGGCCAGCACCTCGTAGTCGCTGCCGAGGTATTTATTGATCGTCTTGGCTTTGGCCGGCGACTCGACGACGACGACTTTCATGGACGGGCTGCCTCTTCGAAGAGCACACCGCGGCAGATCGGGCTTCAACTTGTGCGGGGCGGCCGGCGCGGGTTGTCGCGCGGCGAAGCGGACAAGTGGGTGATGACGCGGCGGTTGTCAAATACCGAGGACCGGTGCAAGCCATCCTTGCGGCCCGCTTCCGCGGCTCCTATAGCCCTCGGCTCAGGATGAGCACCCAGGCACCCCCCGGCTTCCCGCACCGCCACCTCCTCGGCATCGAGGGCCTCTCGCCCCTCGACATCGGGGCGCTCCTCGACCGTGCCGACGAGGCCGTCGAGATCAGCCGCCAGGTCGAGAAGAAGCGCACGACGCTGCGCGGGCGCACCCAGATCAACCTGTTCTTCGAGCCCTCGACCCGGACCCAGTCCTCGTTCGAGCTGGCCGGCAAGCGCCTCGGCGCCGACGTGATGAACATGTCGGTCGCCTCCTCGTCGGTGAAGAAGGGCGAGACCCTGATCGACACCGCGGCAACCCTCAACGCGATGCGCCCCGACATCATCGTGGTGCGCCACCACCAGGCCGGCGCGGTGCACCTGCTCGCCCGCAAGGTCGATTGCGCGGTGGTCAATGCCGGCGACGGCGCCCACGAGCACCCGACCCAGGCGCTGCTGGACGCGCTCACCATCCGCCGCAACAAGGGCCGGATCGAGGGGCTCCAGGTCGCGATCTGCGGCGACGTCCTGCACTCGCGGGTGGCGCGCTCGAACATCATCCTGCTCCAGGCGCTCGGCGCCCGGGTGCGGGTGATCGGCCCCTCGACCCTGCTGCCGCCGGGCCTGCCCCGCTTCGGCGTCGAGGTCTTCACCGACATGCGCAAGGGGCTCGCGGGCGTCGACATCGTCATGATGCTGCGGCTCCAGCGCGAGCGGATGAACGGCTCCTTCGTGCCGTCGGTGAAGGAGTATTTTCGCTATTTCGGCCTCGACGGCGACAAGCTGAGCCACGCCAAGGCCGACGCGCTCGTGATGCATCCGGGCCCGATGAACCGCGGCGTCGAGATCTCGTCCGAGGTGGCCGACGGCGCGCAGTCGCTGATCCGGGAGCAGGTCGAGATGGGGGTCGCGGTGCGGATGGCGGTGCTGGAGGCGCTGGCGACGCACCTGCCGAACGCGTAACTGATTTGGCGTGAGATTAGGGAAGGGCGCCACGGCCTGAACCCTCCCCCCTCTGCGGGGGAGGGTGGCGAACGGAGTGAGCCGGGAGAGGGGCAGCGCGACGCTGATCCAGGGAGCGCCCGTCACCACGGTCGCGACATATCCGGATGCGGCGTCCCCTCTCCCGCCCCACTCCGTGGGGCACCCTCCCCCGCAGAGGGGGGAGGGGGCGGGGCGGCGAGATTGAGGAGGGGTGGGTGGAGCAGGAGAAGCGAAACCCGGTGTCCGGGCGCCTCAGGAATTTCGCCAAGGACCAGCGTTCCCTCCTCACCCGCGCCGAAGCTCTGTTCTGGAGCCAGGTCCGCGCCGGCCGCCTCTCCGGGCATAAATTTAAACGGCAGGTCCCCATCACCCCGTACATCGTCGATTTCCTCTGCCCGTCCGCCCGGCTGATCGTCGAACTGGACGGCGAGCCGCACGAGACAGCCGAGCGCCGCAAGCGCGACGCGGCCCGGGATGCCTGGCTTCGTGGCCAGGCCTTCGAGATGATGCGCTTCTCGAACGACGCGTTCCTCGGCAACCCCCAACTCGCGCTCGACGCCGTACTCGCCGCGGTCGAGCGCCGGATCACTACGTCTCAGCCGAACGCAGACCGCCTCGCATGACCACACTCCTCCTGACCAACGCCCACCTGATCGACCCCGCCACCGGCCGCGAGGGCCCGGGCGCGGTGCTCGTCCGAGAGGGCCGGATCGCCGACATTCACTGGGGCACCCCCGCCGCCCTGCCCGAGGGCGCCGAGGTCATCGACTGCGCCGGGCAGGTGCTCACCGCCGGCCTCGTGGATCTTCGCGCCTTCGTGGGCGAGCCGGGCGCCGAGCACCGCGAGACGCTCGCGAGCGCGAGCGCCGCGGCCGCCGCCGGCGGCGTCACCACGCTCGTGTGCATGCCCGACACCAACCCGCCGATCGACGAGCCGGCGATCGTCGACTTCGTGCTGCGGCGGGCGCGCGACACCGCCGGCACCCACGTGCTGCCGGCCGCCGCGATCACCAAGGGGCTGGCCGGCCAGGTGATGACCGAGTTCGGCCTGCTCACCGAGGCCGGCGCCGTCGCCTTCACGGACGGGCTGAAGGCCGTCACCAACGCCCAGGTGATGCGCAGGGCGCTCACCTACGCCCGCGACTTCGGCGTGCTCCTGATGCAGCACGTCGAGGAGCCGACGCTCGTCGGCGACGGGGTGATGAACGAGGGCGAGATGGCCTCGCGGCTCGGCCTGCACGGCATCCCGCGGGAGGCCGAGACGATCCTGCTCGAGCGCGACATCCGCCTCGTGCGCCTGACCGGCGGGCGCTACCACGCCGCCATGATCTCGTGCGCCGACTCGGTCGAGATCGTGCGGCGAGCCAAGGACGCGGGCCTGCCCGTCACCTGCGGCGTCTCGGTCAACAACCTGGTGCTGAACGAGAACGACATCGGCCACTACCGCACCTTCTGCAAGCTCTCGCCGCCGCTGCGCACGGAAGCCGACCGCCAGGCCGTGGTGGCCGCGCTCAACGAGGGCGTGATCGACGTGATCGTCTCCGATCACAACCCGCAGGACGTCGAGACCAAGCGCCTGCCCTTCGCCGAGGCCGCCGACGGGGCGCTCGGCATCGAGACCCTGCTCGCGGCGGCGCTCCGGCTGGTCCATGCCGGCGACATCGCCCTGCCGCGGCTCCTCGCCGCCCTCTCGGCGGCACCCTCGCGGGTCCTCGGCCGCGAGACCGGGCGCCTCGGCGCCGGCGCGCCCGCCGATCTCGTTCTGATCGACCCGGACGCTCCTTACGTCCTCGACAAGCGGCAGCTGAAGTCGCGCTCGAAGAACTCGCCCTTCGACGAGGCGCGGCTGCAGGGACAGGCCTCCCTCACCCTGGTCGCCGGCCGCATCGTCCACCGTATCGAGGAGACGCGCCGATGACGCCGGACTGGACGCAGGTCGGTCTTACCCAGGTCGCCCTCGGTCTCGGCCTCGGCTACCTCTTCGGCGCGATTCCCTTCGGGCTGATCCTGACGCGACTCGCCGGCCTCGGCGACGTGCGGGCGATCGGCTCAGGCAACATCGGCGCCACCAACGTGCTGCGCACCGGCCGAAAAGGTCTGGCGGCCGCGACGCTGCTCGGCGACGCGCTGAAGGGCACCGCCGCCGTGCTCGTCGCCGGCCGCCTCGGCGGGCAGGAGGCGGCTTTGGCCGCCGGCCTCGGCGCCTTCCTCGGCCACCTCTTCCCGGTCTGGCTCGGCTTCAAGGGCGGCAAGGGGGTGGCCACCTTCATCGGCGTGCTGCTCGGCCTGTTCCCGCTCGGGGTGCCGGTCTTCGCCGTGATCTGGCTCGGCCTCGCATTCCTGCTGCGCTACTCCTCGGCCTCGGCGCTGGCGGCGTCGGCCGCCACCCCGGTCGCCCTGTGGGCCTTCGGGCAATCGCACCTCGCGGTGCTGTTCTGCATCCTCGCCCTGCTGCTATGGTGGAAGCACGCGCCCAATATCCGTCGCCTCGCGGCGGGGACCGAGGGGCGCATCGGGCAGAAGGGCTGAAGGTCTGACATAGGCCCTCACCCAGGGTTCGGCGAACCTGCGAGGGGAGAGGGCCTTGCTCTTAAGCGACGCGCAGCGGCTCGACTGGCTCCGGCTGATCCGCTCGGAGGGCGTCGGCCCGCGCACCTTCCGGGGATTGGTGAACCGCTTCGGCGGCGCCGGCGCCGCGCTCAAGGCCCTGCCGGACCTCGCCAAGGCCCGGGGAAAGCCGATCCGGGTGACCACGAAGGCCGAGGCCGAGCGCGAGATCGCGGCCGCCGCCCGCCTCGGCGCCCGCTTCGTGGCGATGGACGAGCCGGATTACCCCCTGCCGCTCCAGGCCACCGCCGACGCACCGCCGATGATCGCCTTGCGCGGCGAGGCCGCCTGCCTGAAGCGCCCCGCCGTCGCCATCGTCGGCTCGCGCAACGCGTCGGCCGCCGGCCTCACCTTCACCGAGCGCCTGTCGCACGCGCTCGGCCACGAGGGGCTGGTGATCGTCTCGGGGCTCGCGCGCGGCATCGACGCCCGGGCGCACAAGGCGGCGCTCCAGGCCGGCACCGTCGCGGTGCTGGCCGGCGGGCACGACCGGATCTACCCGTCCGAGCACGAGGAACTGGTCGCGCGCATCCTCGAGTCCGGCGGCGCGGTCGTCGCCGAGATGCCGATGGGCTGGGAGCCGCGGGGCCGCGACTTCCCGCGCCGCAACCGCATCATCTCGGGGCTGTCCCTCGGCACCGTCGTGGTCGAGGCGGCGCGCCGCTCCGGCTCGCTCATCACCGCCCGCTTCGCCCTGGAGCAGGGCCGCGAGGTCTTCGCGGTGCCGGGCTCGCCCCTCGACCCCCGGGCCGAGGGCACCAACGACCTCATCCGCGACGGCGCCACCCTCTGCGCCGCGCCCGAGCACGTGATGGCGGTGCTCGCGCCGCTGATCGGCGGGCCGGGCCCGGAGACCGGGGCCGAGGACGCGGCGGACGGACCCGAGCCGGCCCTGTACTGGGACGAGATCGACTTCTCCGCCGAAGCAGTCACCGCCATGGCGGCCGAGCCGGCGCAGCGACCCCTCGATGAGGCTTCGCCGACGTCGGTGCGCCAGGACGACCGGGCGATCCTGCTCGAGCTCCTCGGCCTGTCGCCGGTGCCGGTCGATGCCCTGGCGCGGCAGGCCGGGCTGTCGGCCCGGGTGGTCCAGGGCTTGTTGATGGAATTGGAACTCGACGGGAAGATCTGGCGGCATCCAGGTGGGGCGGTGTCGCTGCGGTGAGAGGCGCTGACGAGGTTACGCCACGATTTTCGTTGGCGTTTCAGAATAGCGCGCTTCCCCTCTCCCGTGTGGGAGAGGGGCTAGGGGTGAGGGTGCACGGTTTCCGCAATGATCATGGACCGTCGAGCTGCCAGCACAACGGTCCGGGCTTTATACGGAAGCGCGCCACCCTCGCGCGATCTCCGATCGCCCCTACCCCTCTCCCACGCGGGAGAGGGGATCCCGCGACTTCCTGGTTTCGCGGAAATTCTATGACATTTTCTCGCCCCGGTGCATCGCCTCGACCTCCGCCGTGAAGCGACCGTCCGGCCCGTGCAGCACCAGGGCCGGCGCCAGGGTGAAGGGCGCCCGGCTGCCGCGCATGCCGGCCACCAGCACCCGGATCGCCGCCGCGTCCGCTCGCGGCTGGACCGGCGTGACCTGGAGCGCGCCGAACCGGCCCGCCAGGGCATCGAGGCAGGAGGGGAGGGCGTCGGCCCGGTGGATCAGCACCAGCCGTCCCCCGGGGCGCAGGAGGTCCGAGGCGGTGCGCAGCCAGGCCTCCAGCCCTCCGGGCTGCGAGAAGCCGTGCGCTGCGGCCCTGGTCGGCACCGGCGAGGCGCGGTGGCGGCCGGGCTCGAAGAACGGCGGGTTGGTGACGACGAGGTCGACCGAGTCGGGCAGGAGACCGGCGGACCGCCGCTCGCGCCCCGGCGCCGTCACGTCGGCCTCGATCACCCGGGCCCGGCCGGACAGCCCGTTCGCCTCGGCGTTGAGGCGGGCCAGCGCCGCGGCCTCCGGATCGCGCTCGACCAGCATCACGCGCGCCTCCGGGCAGGCCAGCGCGACCGCGAGCCCGACCGCGCCGGTCCCGGCACCGAGGTCGCACACCGTCTCGCCGGCCTGCGCGCCGGCGCGGGCGGCGAGCAGCACCGCGTCGGTGCCGGCCCGGTGGGCGCCCCGCGGCGGCTGACGGAGCGCCAGGCGCCCGCCGAGCCAGGATTCGGGCCGAGGGAGGGGAGCCTCAGCGGTGATGGGCATCGCGCAACTCGTGGGCGAGGCCGGCATCGACGAGGATGCGCCGGGCCTGCCGGGCATGGTCCTCCGGCACCAGCAACCGGCGCGGGAAGGCACCGATCATCCCCTCCATCACGCTGATGTGGTTGTCGGCGACCAGCACCGGGATCTCGGCACCGGCGAGAAGGGATTCCGCGAAGCCGATCAGGACGAGATCGTTGGTGCGGATCAGCTCGATCATCGGGTGCGCGCGGTCCTTCCGTCGGATCGCGGCGGCCATACCACACCTCGGCGCCGCTTGCGCCGCATCCCCGCATCCCCGCACCGCCGGCCGGCCTTGCGGCAGCTTGCGTGTTGCCGCCGGGGGCGCTCGCGTGCCAAAGGGGGCGGGACTAGAACGGGAGCCCCGCGGTCCGGGGCGGCTCTGAGGAGATCGCGCGGGCGTGGGCGTCGTACTTCCCCTTCAGGACAGACCCTCCGATCCGGAGGCCAGCCTCGACGCCCTGGTGGGGCTGGTGGCCGGCGGGATGGAGCGCGTCAACGCGATGATCCTGTCGCGCACCGGCTCCGACGTGACGATGATCCCGGAGGTCGCCAACCACCTGATCTCCTCGGGCGGCAAGCGCCTGCGCCCGATCCTGACGCTCGCCACCGCCTCCCTCAGCGGCTACGACCCCGCGAGGGGCGAGGATGCCGACGGCGACGTCAAGCTCGCCGCCAGCGTCGAGTTCATGCACACGGCGACGCTGCTGCACGACGACGTCGTCGACGAGAGCGACATGCGCCGCGGCAAGGTCGCGGCGCGGATCAAGTGGGGCAACGAGGCCAGCGTCCTCGTCGGCGACTTCCTGCTCGGCCAGGCCTTCAAGATGATGGTCGAGGTCGGCTCGCTGCGCGCCCTCGACATCCTGTCCTCGGCCGCCTCGGTGATCGCCGAGGGCGAGGTGATGCAGCTCACCGCCGCCCGCTCGACCGAGACCAGCGAGGACGAGTACCTCGCGGTGATCCGGGCGAAGACCGCCGAATTGTTCGCCGCCGCCTGCGAGGTCGGGCCGGTGCTCGCCCAGCGGCCGACGCCCGAGATCGCCGCCTGCCGCAGCTACGGCATGAATCTCGGCATCGCGTTCCAGCTCGTCGACGACGCCCTCGATTACGGCGGCACCAGCGCCGATCTCGGCAAGAACGTCGGCGACGATTTTCGCGAGGGCAAGATCACCCTGCCGGTGGTGCTGTCGTTCCGCCGCGGCAGCGAGGAGGAGCGTGCGTTCTGGCGCCGCACGCTGGAGCGCCAGGAGATCGAGGAGCCCCGCGACCTCGACGACGCGATCGCGATCATGCGCCGCCACCGCGCCCTCGAGGACACGATCGAGCGCGCCCGCCACTACGGCGCCATGGCCAAGGACGCGCTGGCCCTGTTCCCGCACTCGCCGATGAAGCAGGCGCTGCTGGAAGCGGTCGATTTCTGCATCGCGCGGGCGCGGTAGGAGGCCGGGGCCGGGTCGGTCCCGCTCGAGCCGCGTCGACCACCTCCCTCGTCCATCCCGGATTCCCACCTGCGGCGGCCTCCGGGACGACGGAGAGTGATGGAAGCGAGCCGCCCCTACCGCAGCAGCGTCGCGCGCACCCACCAGCCCGGCTGCGCCGCCGCGATCGCCCGCGCGGCCCGCACCGCCGACGAGCGGTGGCCGAACAGCCCGAACACCGTGGCGCCCGATCCCGACATGCGCGCCAGGCGGCAATCCGGCTGGTCGCGCAAGGACGCCAGCGTATCGCCGATCACTGGCGCGACCGTGAGGGCCGGGGCCTCGAGGTCGTTGCGGGCCGGGGCGATGCGGGCGATCAGGGCGTCGAGGCCGCCGTCGCCGGCGATGTCCGGATGCGCCTCCGCCGCGCGGGGATGAGCCTCGCCGACCTTCAACCCGAGGGCGCGGAAGACCGGCGCCGTCTCGACCGGCACGCCGGGATTGATCAGCACCGCCGGCACCGGCGGCAAGGGGAGGGCGGGTCCCACGGCCTCCCCGGCGCCGCGCATCATCCGGGCCCGCGGATCGAGGCAGACCGGTACGTCGGCGCCGGTGCGGCGGGCCGCCGCCATCAGGGCCGGGTGGTCGGGACGAAGGCCGTTGAGCCGGCCGAGCAGCCGCAGGGCCGCCGCGGCATCCGACGAGCCGCCGCCGATCCCCGCCGCCACCGGCAGGCGCTTCACCAGCGAGAAGCGCCCGAGCGTCAGCCCGGGGACCTCCGCGGCGAGGTGGCGGGCGGCCCGCATCACCAGGTTGTCGTCGGTCGGGCCCGCCGGACCGGCGGTCGGGCCGGTGACCGCGAGGTCGAGCGACGGCCCGGGCTCCAGCGTCAGCAGGTCGCCCGCGCTCGCGCCCGCGAAGACCACCAGGCTCTCCAGGGCGTGGTAGCCGTCGCCGGGACGGCGGCCGAGGACGTGCAGGGTCAGGTTGATCTTGGCGGGCGCGCGGGTCGCGAGGGGTGGCACGGTCACGTCTCTCGAACGGGCAAGCTCAGATACGGCAAGCTCAAACACGGAACGGGGCGCGGGGCCTGTCCGGCACCGCGCCCGCGATGGTCTCTCGACGATCGGATGGGTGGGGGCGTCAGCCCCCGCTCTTCGTCTCCGTGCCCATCGCCGGCGGCTCGGTCGGGGCCGGGGCGCCCTTCGGCATCTCGGGCTGCGGCGCGGGCTGGCTGTCGGCGGTGGCGGCGGGCTTCTCCAGCTCCGGCAACCCGTCCTTCAGCTTCGCCTCGATCTTGGTCAGGTCCTCCGGCTCGGGGTTCAGGTCCTTGGCGTGCTGCCACTGGAACTTGCCCTCGAGCCGCCGGCCGGCGCGCCAGTAGGCGTCGCCGAGGTGGTCGTTGATCGTCGGGTCGCCGGGCTTGAGCTCGATCGCCTTCTCGAGCTCGCGCACCGCGTCGTCCCAGCGGCCGAGGCGGTAATAGGCCCAGCCCAGGCTGTCGATGATCATGCCGTCGCGCGGCTGCAGGTCGACCGCCTGCTTGAGCATGCGGAACGCCTCGTCGATGTTCTGGTTCTGGTCGACCCAGGAATAGGCGAGGTAGTTCAGCACCTGGGCGCGGCCGTTCGGCTGCGTCGCCGGCACCAGCTCGAGCGCCTTCTTCAGGTCGGCCTCGGCCTTCGGCCACTCCTTGGCCCGCTCGAACGACGTGCCGCGGAAGTAGTACAGTGTCCAGTAATTGCGCGCCGGCTGGTCGCCGATCAGGTCTATCGCCTTGGTGTAGGTCTGGGTCGACTCGATGTACTTCTTGCGCGAGCGCTGGACGTTGCCGAGCGCCGAGATCACGTCGATGTCGTTGGGATAGGTCTTGGCGACCTGGTCGAGATGGGCGATCGCCTCGTCGCCCTTGCCCATCTGCTCGAGGTTGAGCCCGATCTGGATGTCGGCGTTGAGCTTGAGCGGGGAATTCGCCGGCATGCGGGCGAAGACCTCGTTCGCCCGCTCGGGCGCCTTCATCCGCTCCAGCGTGTCGGCGAGGGTCAGCAGCGCCAGCGAGTGCTCGGGGGCGAGGTGGAGGGCAAGCCGCAGGTACACCACCGCCGGCAGCTCGTCGCCCTGCGAGGTCCCGGCAGAGCCGAGGCCGTACAGGACTTCCGCCGCGCCCTCCTGCGCCGAGTTGATCAGCGGCGTGAGCGGCTTGCCGGCCTTCAGCTTGTCGAGGGCGTCGCGCACGATCGGGTGGCGCGGCAGGACGTTGTCGAATTCCTGGTAGGCCGCCACCGCGAGGTCGGGCCGGCCGGACTCGGCCTCGAACCGGCCGTAGGCGTCGACGATGCGCAGGGTGTTGCGGTCGGAATCGTAGGCCGATTTCAGCCGGCGCTCGGCCTCGACCTTGTCGCCGACCAGGGCCGCGATCAGGCCGGCATGGTAGTCGCGGAAGACGTTGTAATAGCGCTCGCCCTTGAGCTTGTTGATCGTCTCGAGCGCCTTCTTGCCCTCGCCGGCCCCGGCGAAGGACCAGGCGGTCAGCAGCGTCGAGGTCAGGTCGGCGGCCGCGCCCTTGCCGCCGCGCTGCAGGTTCTGGCGCGCCGCCGCGTATTGCTTGGCCTTGATCTTCTGCACGCCCAGCGCGAGCTGGGCGAGGCCGTTGGCCCCGTCCCGCGCCGTCAGCCGCTCGGCGGCCCGGAACGCCTCCGGCAGCGAGCCGTCGGCGAGCAGCGCCACGAAGGAGCGCTCGAGGAGTTCCGCGTTGCGGGGATCCCCCTTGACCGCCTCGCGGTAGAAGGTGGCGGCGGCGGCCGTGTCGCGGGAGGCGCCCGCGATGTAGGCGGCGAGGAAGTTGCCTTCCAGCGAATCGGCCGGCTCGTAGGATTGCGGGCTCGCGACCTCCCGCACCGGCAGCCGCGCCGCGAGGGCCGGCGCCGTCGAGGCGGCGAGGAGGAGGGCCAGCGCGGCGAGCGCGCCACCGCGGCGGGGGGCGGGGATTCGGGTCTTGAGCACCAAACTCGTGGCTCCGTGGTCGCGCCGGCCGCGGCGCCGGCACGCGAAATCGGCGCGACATTGGACCCTGCGCGGGGCAGCGGCAAGACCAAACGGCGGCGGCGATGTGTCGGGGGCCGCCGTCCGCGCCGTCGGGCCGCCCGGCAGAGCGGACGCGCAACCCGTCGTGAGGCCGCCCGGTTTCCGGGTTGTAAGACCAATATTAAGCAATCGTCGCGTCAGATGCGCCAGGCCGCACAAGTCGTCCATCAGAGTCGCCGGACATGTCGCTTCGCAGACAAATATTTCTCATCCTGGGTTCGATAGGTTGCCTCTTTCTTGGGCTGACTGCCCTGCAAGTGATCGAGGCATGGAGCCGGGCCGATATCATGCGGCGTGTGGCGGAGGCCAACCGGGTGACTGATGCGCTCGCCGCCGCCGCGTCGTCGCTCGCGGCCGAGCGGGGGCTGACGAATGGCTGGCTCGCCAAGCCGCCGGCCGCCCCGGAGCAGGCGGCCCTGACGCGCCTGCGCGAGGAGGGCGACCGCCATCTCGGCGCCGCGCTGGCGGATCTGCGCGCCGACGACGCAGTGTCGCGGGCCGCCGCCGCCCTCGATGAGGCCAGGCGCGATCTCGCAGCCCTGCGCGGTCGGGTCGACCGGGTACTCTCCGGCACGTCCGATCCCGACCTCGCCGCGGCCTGGTTCCCGGCCGCGACCGGCGTGATCACCCGCGAGCAAACCTTGTTCGACGCGGTGCGGGCCGGCATCGCCGGCGCCGTGCCGGGCCCCCTCCATCACGGCCTCGACATCAAGCGGGCGCTCTGGGATGCGGGCGAGTATGCGGGCCGCGAGCGCGGACGGCTCAACGTCGCGATCGCCGGGCGCCAGGCGCTGCCCGTCGAGCAGGTCCGGGCGCTGTCCTCCCTCGCCGGGCGCGTCGAGGCGGCGCTCGCCCAGGCCCGCGCCTCCGAGGCCGCCCTCGGGCCGGAATTCCGGGACGCTCTCGCCGCGGCGGGCCGCCGCGTCGAGGCGTTCGAGGCCACCCGCGCGGCGGTCGTCCGGGCCGGCTCCGCGCGCGAGCCCTATCCCGTAGCCGCCGAGGAGTGGTTCCGGCAGGCGAGCGAGGTCATCGCCGGCATCGGCCAGGCCCGCGCGGCCGCCACCGCCTCGCTCGGCGCGATCGTGGCGGCTGAGAGCCGGGCGAGCGAGACCTGGCTCCTCGCCTCGCTGGCGATCCTGGCCGGCGCCTGCGCGGCGGTCGGCGGCGGCGCGCTCCTGCTGGTGCGCGGCGTGACCGGGCCGCTCGCCCGGATGATCGAGGCGATGCGCCGCCTCACCGCCGGCGATCTCGCCGTTCCGGTGCCTGCCGCTTCGTCGCGCAGCGAGATCGGCGCGATGGCCGCCGCGATGGTCCAGCTGCGCGACGGGCTCGCCCGCGCCGCCGCCCTGGAGGAGGAGGCGGCTCTGGCGCGCGCCGGGGCCGAGGCGCAGCGCCGCGCGGCCCTGCGCGAGCTCGCCGACCGGTTCGAGGGCTCGGTCGGCGGCGTCCTCGCCGCGGTGACCGCCGCGGCCTCCGAGATGGAGGCCACCGCCCGCGGCATGTCCGAGATCGCCGGCCGCACCGCCGACCAGAGCACCGGGGTCGCCGCCGCCGCCGAGGAGGCCTCCTCGAACGTCGCCACCGTCGCGGCGGCCGCGGGCCAGCTCGGCGCCTCGGTGCACGAGATCGGGCGCCGGGTCGGGTCCTCGGCCGAGATGGCCCGGGCCGCCGCCGACGCCGCCGCCGCGACCGCCCGCCTCGTCCACGAGCTGCGCCAGGGCGCGGCGCGGATCGGCGACGTGCTGGGGCTGATCTCCTCGATCGCCGACCAGACCAACCTGCTCGCGCTGAACGCCACCATCGAGGCGGCGCGGGCGGGCGCCGCGGGGCGGGGCTTCGCGGTGGTGGCCGCCGAGGTCAAGGCGCTCGCCGGCCAGACCGGCCGCGCCACGGCCGAGATCGCCGACCAGATCGCCCGCATCCAGGGCTCGACCGAGCAGGCGGTCGCGGCGATCGGCGGCATCGCCGGCCAGATCGGCGAGATCAGCTCGGCCTCGACCGCCATCGCGGCGGCGGTGGAGGAGCAGGGGGCCGCCACGCAGGAGATCGTCCGCACCATCGCGGAGGCCGCCAAGGGCACCGGCGAGGTGACGGGCAACATCGTCCGGGTCGCCGGGGCCGCCGACGAGACCGGGGCGGCGGCGAGCCAGGTGCTGTCGGCGGCAAGCGAGCTGTCGCGCCAGTCCGAGCACCTGCGCGGGGAGGTGGGGCGCTTCCTCACCACCGTCAGGGCGGCGTGAGGGAGGAGAACGCCCGTTCCCGCGCCGCCCGTCAGAACAGGCTGTACTGGCCGCCCACCCGCACCGGCACCGCGAACAGGTCGGCCCGCAGCCGCAGCCTCTCCGCCGGATAGCCGAGCCGGGTCATCGCCGCGCGCATCCGCCGGTCGAGGAGATCCGCGTAGGGGCCGGTCCCGGTGAAGCGCCGGCCGTAGGCGGCGTCGTAGACCTTGCCGCCGCGGCTCTGGGCGAGCAGCGAGAAGGTGCGTCTGGCCCGGTCGGGATAATGCTCGGCGAACCAGTCGCGCATCAGGTCGGCGAGTTCGTGCGGCAGGCGCAGGAGCACGCCGCCGGCCTCGCTCGCTCCCGCGTCGCGGGCGCGTGCCAGGATCGCTTCGATCTCGTGATCGTTGAGGCCCGGGATCAGGGGCGCCACCAGCACCATCACGGGCACGCCGGCCTCGGCGAGCGCCCGGATCGCCCGGAGGCGCTTCTCGGGCCGGGGCGCGCGCGGCTCCATCCGGCGGGCGAGGTCGGGATCGAGGGTGGTGACGGAGAGCGCGACCTTCACCAGCCCCTCCGCGGCCATCGGTGCCAGGATGTCGAGGTCGCGCAGCACGAGGTCGGACTTGGTGACGAGGCCGACCGGGTGGCGGAAGCGGGCGAGCACCTCCAGCACTCCCCGCGTCAGGCGGTAGCGCCGCTCGATCGGCTGGTAGGGGTCGGTCGCGGTGCCGAGGGCGATGGTGCGCGGGGCGTAGCCGCGGGCCGAGAGCTCCCGCTCGAGCAGGGAGGCCGCGTCGGGCTTGGCGAAGAGCTTCGTCTCGAAGTCGAGCCCCGGCGACAGGCCGGCATAGGCGTGGTTCGGCCGGGCGAAGCAGTAGACGCAGCCGTGCTCGCAGCCGCGATACGGGTTGATCGAGCGGTCGAAGCCGATATCGGGCGAATCGTTGCGGGTGATGATGGTGCGCGCCCGCTCCAGCGTCACCTCGGTGCGCAGCGGCGGCAGGTCGTCCGCCCGGACTTCCCGGGAGTCCTCTTGGTCTTCCCCGATGTCCTCCTGGCGCTCCCAGCCGTCCGAGAAGGCCTCGCGCTGCGCGGCCTCGAACCGGCCGGTCGGGTTGGCGGTGGCGCCGCGCCCGCGGCGGGTCCGCGCCGCCGGGGTCGATCCGGCGAGGCGGCGCCCCGTCTCACGCCCGCATCCCGAATCCATGCACGCCTCCGCCGACATAGCGGCCGAGCTTCGAACAAAACAGGAACAAACGCAAGGGCACGTGAAAATGCCGACGATCGAGGCAGGACGGGCCGCCCCCCATGAGTTATGGCGCGATCATGTTCACGGCTGCCATCCATCTCCCCGGCGCGATCGATCCGGATCGCATCGACGCCCTCGCCGACACCCTCGCGGCCCTGGTGGCCGGCGTGGCGGCGGGCGTGGTGGGCGATGCGGTGATCGCGGCAGAGCGTCCGGACGACCCGGAGGTCGCCACCATGGCGGAGAGCACCGGGGCGGCCCTGGTGGCGCGGGGATCCAATCCGTGGATCGCGGCGGCCGGGCCGGCGCGACGGCCCTGGATGCTGTGCCTGGAGGCCGGGGACGTGCCGGCGGAGGGGTGGATCCGGGTGCTCGACCGGTTCGGCGCCACCGCCTCCCCGGACGCGGTCGGCCGGCTGCGCCGCCCGCACGCCCCCCTGTTCGAGCGGATCGCCGGCCGGCGCGAGGCGCTGACCGGGACGCGCCGGGTGCGGGCCGGCGACCTCGTGCGGGTCGAGGCCGTGCGGGCGGGCCTGCCGCTCAGGGCCCGCCTGCCGGTCAGGCCCCTGCGGGCCGCGCTGCTGCGGGGTTAGCCGCTCCCCGCTTCAGGTGCTCGTCGAGGCGCGGCATGATCTCGACGAAGTTGCAGGGCCGGTGCCGGTAGTCGAGCTGGGCGGCCAGGATGCCGTCCCAGGCGTCGCGGCAGGCGCCGGGCGAGCCCGGCAGCACGAAGACGTAGGTGGCGCTCACCACCCCGGCGGTCGCCCGCGACTGCAGCGTCGAGGTGCCGATCTTGTCGTAGGAGATGCGGTGGAAGATGGCGGAGAACCCGTCCATCCGCTTCTCGAACAAGGGCTCCAGCGCCTCCGGCGTGACGTCGCGGCCGGTGAAGCCGGTGCCGCCGGTGGTGATGACGACGTCCACCCCCGGATCGCCGGCCCAGGCGCGCACCTGCGCGCGGATCGCCTCGACCTCGTCGGGCACGATCGCCCGGGCGGCGAGGCGGTGGCCCGCCTGCCCCAGCCGCTCGGCCAGGGTGTCGCCGGAGCGGTCGTCGGCGAGGGTGCGGGTGTCCGAGACGGTGAGCACCGCGATCGAGAGCGGCACGAAATCCCGGGCAAGGTCGAGGCCGGCCATCAGAGCTGGGAGGCCCGGAAGGTGTCGCAGGACTGGGTCTGGCCGCTGCGGTAGCCGGTCTGGAACCAGCGCATGCGCTGGGCCGAGGAGCCGTGGGTGAAGGAATCCGGCACGACGTAGCCCTGGCTCTGCTTCTGGAGCTTGTCGTCGCCGATGGCGCTCGCCGCCTGCATCGCCTCCTCGATGTCGCCGGGCTCGAGCGAATTGAAGCGGTCGTTCGAGTTCTTGGCCCAGACGCCGGCGAGGCAATCGGCCATCAGTTCGACGCGGACCGAGAGGGCGTTCGATTCGCGCTCGCCGACCTGCTGCTGCTTGCGCTGGACCTTGGGCAGGATGCCGAGCACGTCCTGGACGTGGTGGCCGACCTCGTGGGCGATGACGTAGGCGTAGGCGAAATCGCCCTTCACGTTGAACTTCTGCTCCATCTCCTTGAAGAAGGTCGTGTCGAGGTAGACCTTCTTGTCGAGCGGGCAGTAGAACGGGCCCATCGCGGCCCGGGCCTGGCCGCAGCCGCTGCGGGTGCCGCCGGTATAGAGCACCATCGTGGTCGGGGTGTATTGCCGCCCGGTCTGGTTCGGCAGAACCTGGTTCCACACGTCCTCGGTGTTGCCGAGGATCGCGGCGGCGAACTTGCCGGTCTGGTCGGCGGGAGCGCCGGTGCGCCGGTCGGGCTGCGGCCGGCCCTGCTGCTGCTCCTGCGGCGCGCGCTGGCGCGTCACCGTCTCGGCGCCGCCGATCAGGATCGCCGGGTTGATGCCGGTGACCCAGCCGATGATGCACAGGATCACGATGGTGCCGATGCCCAGGCCGCCGGCGCCGCCTCCGGGGAAGCCGAACCCGCCGCCACCGCCGCCTTCGCCGCGACGGTCCTCGACGTTGTCGGAGGTGCGAAAATCTTCCCAGCGCATGGTCAGCTACCCGTTGGCCCGTGAACCTTGGCCGCGACGGCTACGCGGCGCAGGCGTGAGGCTCAAGAGTAATCGACCAGGGCGGGCACGGTTCCGCTTGATCGGCCCCCGGTCGATCGCTGTCGGCGGGGTCAGCGCCCGCCCTCGTCGAGGGCGGCGCGCAGGGCCCGGAAATCGCGCCAGGCGAGGCGTTTCTGCAGCGGTTGGCGCAGCAGGTAGGCCGGGTGCAGGGTGGCGAGCAGCCGGATCTCGCGCCGCCCGGTGCGGTAGGGGAACCAGCGGCCGCGCGACTTCAGGATGCCGTCCTTGGTGCCGGCGAGCGCTTGCGTGGCGACGCCGCCGAGGCAGACCAGGATGTCGGGATCGGCGAGCGCGATCTGCCGCTCGATGAACGGCTTGCAGGTCGCGAGCTCCTGCGGGGTCGGGTTGCGGTTGCCGGGCGGGCGCCAGGGCACGACGTTGCCGACATAGGCGTTGCTGCGGTCGAGCCCGACCGCCGCCATCATCCGGTCGAGGAGCTGGCCCGACCGGCCCATGAACGGCTTGCCGACCCGGTCCTCGTCGGCCCCCGGGGCCTCGCCGACGAACATCACCCGCGCCTGCGGGTTGCCGTCCGCGAAGACGAGGTTCTTGGCGGTGAAGCGCAGCGCGCAGCTCTCGAACCGGGCGAGCAGGCCCTCCAGCTCCTCCAGGCTCGCGGCGGTGGCGGCGAGCTCGCGCGCGTCGCCCGCGGCCTCGCCCGGGGCGGCGGCGGCAGAGCGGCCGTAGGTGCTGGGCGCTTCCTGTCGCGGGAGGGCTTGGGGCGGGAGGGCTTGGGGCGGGAGTGCTTGAGGCGGGAGGGCTTGGGTTGGGAGATCTCGGCGCGGAGGTTCCGGACGCAACGATTCCTGGCGCGGCGCCTCGTCCCGCGCGAAGGCCGGATGGTCCGGCTCGGGCGCAGGCTCGGCCCGCCGCGCCGGTGCCCCGGCCTCCGCCCGCGCGGCCCGGCGCGGCGCCTCCGGCTCGGCGAAGCGGTCGTGCGGCGTCTCGTCCAGCACGGCGTCCACGCCCGCCGCGACGTGAAAGTCGAGGAAAGAGAGAAGGTCGCGGCTGTCGGGAGCGTCGGGTGCCATAAGTATGATGTGGCGTGCCGAGCGGCTGTGGACAACGGGCGCGACATGACGCGCACAGGCATTCTCGCGCGCGGGGCCCAGGGGCGGTCGCTTGCACCCGGGGACACGCCGTCGCACGGTCCGGCCGAGGGAACCGCTTGAGGCGGCCCGAGATCGTTTATATGTGAACTATTGCAAGACCTGAGGGAGGGACGGGATGGAGCTGCCGGAACGCGAGGCGATGGACTTCGACGTGGTGATCGTCGGAGCGGGCCCGGCCGGGCTGGCTGCCGCCATCCAGCTCAAGCAGCTCGCCGCCGAGGCCGGCACCGAGGTCTCGGTGGTGGTGGTCGAGAAGGGCAGCGAGGTCGGCGCCCACATCCTGTCGGGCGCCGTCATCGACCCGAGCGGCCTCGACACGCTGGTGCCCGACTGGCGCGAGGACCCGGACCGCCCCCTCAAGACCGAGGTGGTGAAGGACGAGTTCATGTTCCTCGGGCCGGCCGGCGGCATCAGCATGCCGAACATCGCCTTCCCGAAGCTGATGAGCAACCACGGCAATTTCGTCGGCTCGCTCTCCAACGTGACGAAGTATCTCGGCCGCAAGGCGGAGGAGCTCGGCGTCGAGATCTATCCGGGCTTCCCGGCCGCCGAGATCCTCTACGACGAGGCCGGCGCGGTGGTCGGCGTCGCCACCGGCGACCTCGGCGTCGCCCGGTCGGGCGAGGCGCGCGACGACTTCACCCGCGGCATGGAGCTGCGCGCCAAGTACACGGTGTTCGGCGAGGGCGCCCGCGGCTCGCTGACGAAGAAGCTGATCGACCGCTACCGCCTCAACCAGCATTCCGACCACCAGAAGTACGGGCTCGGCGTCAAGGAGCTGTGGCAGGTCAAGCCGGAGAAGTTCCGGCCCGGGCTGGTGCAGCACTCGATGGGCTGGCCGCTGCCGAACAAGGCCGGCGGCGGCTCCTGGCTCTACCACTTCGACGATCACCTCGTCTCGGTCGGCTTCGTCACGCACCTGAACTACGAGAACCCGACCCTGTCGCCGTTCGAGGAGTTCCAGCGCTTCAAGACCCACCCGATGATCCGGGACGTGTTCGAGGGCGCCAAGCGCATCGGCTACGGCGCCCGCGCGATCATGGAGGGCGGCTGGCAATCGGTGCCGAAGCTCGTCTTCCCGGGCGGCTGCCTCGTCGGCGACTCCGCCGGCTTCGTCAACGTGCCGCGGATCAAGGGCTCGCACAACGCGGTGCTGTCGGGCATGCAGGCCGCGGGCGCGATCCACGAGGCTTTGGCCGCGGGCCGGGCCCAGGACGAGCTGACCTCCTACGAGGAGGGCTGGCGCTCGAGCCCGATCGGCTACGACCTGAAGCGGGTGCGCAACGTCAAGCCGCTCTGGTCGAAGTATGGCACCCTCGTCGGCGTGGGCCTGGGCGGCCTCGACATGTGGTTGAACGAGCTCGCCGGGCTGTCGCTGTTCGGCACGCTCAGCCACGGCAAGCCGGACTATGCCTGCACCAAGCCGCTCAAGGACGTGAAGCCGATCAAGTACCCTAGGCCCGACGGGGTCCTGACCTTCGACCGCCTCTCCTCGGTGTACCTGTCGAACACCAACCACGAGGAGGACCAGCCGGTCCACCTCCAGGTCAAGGATATGGGCCTGCAGAAAGCCTCCGAGCACGACGTGTTCGGCGGACCGTCGGCCCGCTACTGCCCGGCCGGCGTCTACGAGTGGGTCGAGGAGGGCGGTGCGCCGCGCTACCAGATCAACGCGCAGAACTGCGTCCACTGCAAGACCTGTGATATCAAGGACCCGAACCAGAACATCAACTGGGTGACGCCGGAAGGTCCGGGCGGTCCGAACTACGTGAACATGTAAGAGTTCGTTCGCCGCCGCGGGCGCCTCGAGGCGAGGCGTCCGCTCTTCTTCCCGTCGGGCAGATTCCCACCCGGCGGGAGCTTTCGGAAAAATCCGTTTCGGAATCGAGCGCGGATCCTCTCTCCCACCCGGGAGGGGAGGAGCCGCGCTGATTCATGTCTCCGGACGAACCTGCCGTACAGGGGGAGGCGGCGCCCGTTTCCGCAGGGGAAATCCCTGCTACCCTGCCGCGATGACCGCTGCTCCTCCTCCCGTCCTCGACACGCCTCGCCTCCACCTGCGCCTCGTCGCGCCCGAGGATGCGGAGGCGACCAGCGCCCTGATGACCCAGGCGGTGAGCCGGTGGCTCGCCTCCTGGCCGATACCCTTCACCGTCGCGATGGCACGGGAGCGGATCGCGACGGCGCGGGCGCTGGCCGCGGCCCGGCAGGCGCTCTCGCTGGCGGTGACCGCCCGCGGCGACGGCGAGCTTCTCGGCTGGGTCATGCTGCACCGGACCGGCGACGACCCGCGGACCGCCACCCTCGGCTACTGGCTCGGCGAGGCACATCACCGCCGCGGCTACCTGCGCGAGGCGGCCGCTGCCCTGCTGCCGGTCGCCGTCGCGTGGCTCGACCTCGACCGGATCGAGGCCAGCGCCCATCCGGAGAATGCCGGCTCCTTCGCGGTCATGCGGGCCTGCGGCATGGCCTTCCGGCGCGAGGCGGTGATCCACGCGCCGGCGAGGGGCCGCGACGAGGT
The DNA here is from genome assembly GCF_003173755.1 of Methylobacterium terrae. Classification (NCBI taxonomy): domain Bacteria; kingdom Pseudomonadati; phylum Pseudomonadota; class Alphaproteobacteria; order Hyphomicrobiales; family Methylobacteriaceae; genus Methylobacterium; species Methylobacterium terrae. The sequence goes on along the minus strand of NZ_CP029553.1, from coordinate 3,943,586 downwards.
CGTGCACGTTCACGGCGTCGAGCGCGACGGCCTCACTCCGCCGTGAGGCACAGCTCGAACGTGATGCAGGCGGCGTTGGCGCCGCGGAGCAGGACGCCCTCGTGGATGGCGCCTCCGACATCCACGACCGCGATGTCGAGACGAGCGACCGCCCCACCGTCCGGTCCCGGCCGTACGAGCCCGTCGCGGATCCACACCTCGCTCGCGTCGGTCGGGATCACCCGCCCGTCGGCGAAGGCGGGCCGCACGATGCTGCCGATGCCGCGCACCCGCGCCGCCGGCAGCCCGTGCATCCGGCACGCCGCCTCGATCGCCGCGTGGATCTCCTCGTTCGGCTGGATCTTGAGCAGCAGGCAGCCGGCCTCGCCCTCGGACGAGGACGCCGGGGTGAAGAGCGAGAAGTTGGTCTCGGCATCCGGCTCGACCCTCCACGCCGCGCCCGCCGTGCCCCAGGCCTCGGCCCGGACCGGCCCTGACACCACGACCTCCGCCGGCAGCAGGTGGCCGGCGCGGCGGCGCCCGTCGGCCTCGATCCAGGCCCCGTGGACGTGCAGGAAGGGCGCACCGTCGCGCTCGCCGAAGGTGACGCTCGCCCGCTCCAGCCGCGTCTCGCCCGCCGGACGGAAAGTCTCGCTGTAATAGGCGGCGTAGCGCGGATCGGCCGAGAGGGCCGGCATCACGTAGGCGAACGGGGAAAAGCTCCCGCCCGCCAGGTGCACCACGCCGCCGCGCATCCCGGCCTCGCCGAGCGGACCGGCGACGGCGTCGAGCAGCGTGCGCCCGGGGGCCAGATCGAACGAGTGCCGGATCGCGCCGCCGGCGGCGGCGAGCCAGCGCGCGGCCCGCGCGGGGCCCGGCTGCGCGAGGGTGGCGAAGGGCGGCGTCCCGGTCCGCATCGGGGCCGCGCTCACCCTTGTGCCCCCGATCCTTGTGCCCCCGATCCTTGCGCCTTCCCGCCGAGGAGGCCCGCCGCTTCCAGCTCCTCGCGCACCATCTTCTTGGTGATCTTGCCGTAGCCGGATTTCGGCAGCGACTCGCGTAGGATGACCCGGCGGGGCAGCTTGTAGCGGGCGACCTTGTCGAACAGGAACGCCATCACGTCCTCCTCGGAGAGCGCCATGCCCTCCCGGGGCACGCAGACCGCGATGCCGATCTCGCCCCAGGTCGGGTCCGGCACGCCGAGCACCGCCGTCTCGGCCACCGCCGGGTGGGCGAGGATCTTCTCCTCGATCTCCCGCGGGTAGATGTTGGAGCCGCCCGAGATGTACATGTCGGAGGCCCGCCCGGTGATGTAGAGGAAGCGCTGCGCGTCGAGGTAGCCGAGGTCGCCGGTGCGGAACCAGCCGTCGCGGAACGCGTCGGCATTGGCCTTGGGGTTCTCCCAGTAGCCGGCGAAGACCGCCGGGCCGCAGACGCAGATCTCGCCGGTCTCGCCCGGCCCGACCTCGCGGCCCTCCGGGTCCTGGATCTGCACCTGCATGCCCGTGCGCTCGAAGCCGCAGGTGCCGATCCTCACCCCCGGCCCGTCCTCGGCCTCGTGCAGGGCGGGGGGCAGCACCGTGATGTTGCCGGTGACCTCGCCGAGGCCGAAATACTGCACGATCACCTTGCCCAGGCTGCGCAGCGCCCGCTTCTGGTCCTCGCGGTACATCGGCGCGCCGGCGTAGATGATGTAGCGCAGGGACGAATGGTCGTTGGCCTCGACCGCCGGGTGCTCGACCATCATCTTCAGGATCGTCGGCACGGTGAACATGTTGGTGACGCGGTGGCGCGCCACCAGACCCCAGACTTCCGCCGCGTCGAAGCGCTCGGAGGCCGGCAGCACCGAGGTCACGGCGCGGGCGACCTGCGCCACGGCGTGCACCCCGGCCCCGTGCGAGAGCGGCGCCACCACGAGCGACGCGTCGGTCTCCGGCGCGGTGCCCGGCATCAGGTCGCAGAGGTGGTTGGTGATGACGAAGGCCATCTGGCCGTGGGTCAGCACCGCCGCCTTCGGCTTGCCGGTGGTGCCGGAGGTGTAGAAGAACCAGCACGGGTCGTCGTGCTCGACCGCGACGTCGGCGATCCGTCGCCCCTCGCCCTCGGCGACGAGGTCCTCGTAGGCCTCGCCCCCGGCCGGGCCCTCGCCGATGACGACGACGTGGGCGAGCGCCGGGCAGGCGGCGCGCACGGCGGCGACGTGGTCGGGATAGTCGGCGTGGCACAGGAAGGCGGTGGCGCCCGACTGGCCGGCCAGGTAGGCGACGTCGTCGGGCATCAGCCGGAAGTTCGTCGGCACGAACACCGCGCCGAGCCGGAACGCCGCGTACATGATCTCCAGGATGGCGTTGCCGTTGCGGGCGTGGACCAGCAGCCGGTCGCCCTTGGCGATGCCGCGGGCGGAAAGCGAGGCGGCCAGCGCCGACACCCGGGCGTCGAACCGGCTCCAGCTCCAGCTCCGCTCGCCCCACACGATCGCCGGGTGGTCCGGATGACGCGCGGCGGCCTGGGTGAGGGAATGGGCGAGGTTCATCACCCGGCGCGACATCGGTCTCATCGGGCGCCCTTCCGGCTCCGGATGCTCTGGCTCTTGATGCTCACGCGAGACGTCCTCCCTGGTGGCGCCGGCCGTTTCGGCTCGTTGCGCGTCGGGGGAGCTTACGCCGGTCCGGGGGCCGAGCGGAAGCGCGGGTGTCGCATGGCCGGCGTCACGACCCGCGCGACTTGAAGCTGAGCCGGTGGTGCGGGGTGAGGCCTTCAGCCCCCATCGCGGCCCGGTGCGCGGCGGTGCCGTAGCCGACGTTGCGCTCCCAGGCGTAGGCCGGGTGGCGCAGGGCTAGCGCCCGCATCAGCCGGTCGCGCACCACCTTGGCGACGATCGAGGCGGCGGCGATCTGCGGCACCAGCCGGTCGCCGCCGACGAACGCGCGGCAGGGCAGGGGCAGGCCCGGAGGGACGTCGCGCCCGTCCACCGCCACCTCCGCCTCGAGCCCGAGCCGCCCGACGGCGCGGCGCATCGCGTCGAGGGTGGCGGCGCGCACGTTGATCCGGTCGATCAACGCGCGCGAGCCGCCGGCGAGCGCCACGCGGGACGCGGCCCGGATCTGCGGCGCCAGGCGCTCGCGGGTGGCGGCGTCGAGGCGCTTGCTGTCGTCGAGGGCTTCCAGCAGGTCGGGCGACAGGGCCGCCGGGTCGAAATGCACCGCCGCCACGATCACCGGGCCGCACAGCGCGCCGCGGCCGACCTCGTCGCAGCCGATGACGACGGGATAGCGGGCGGCGTTGCGGGCGTCGAAGGGGCGCATCGGGTGGATCTGCCGTGATTCCGGTCGCGAAATCCATCCCCTGCAATCGGTGAAGTTTTCAACCGGGGCCTGCGGCGCGATGATCCGCGTCGATGAAGGCGCGCCCACGCGCCCGTTCCCGGCACGCGGCGTACGCCCCCGGTCTCCGGCCGCGTTCGGCCCGGGTACAATCCAGGAGGTACGCCGCCCATGAAGGTCGCCCTCGCCGTCGCCGCGCTCTCCCTCGTCCAGCCGACGCATTCCTGGTACCCCTACGAATGCTGCTCCGACCAGGATTGCGAGCCGGTCTCCGATGCCGTCGAGGTGCCGGGCGGCTACCAGACGCACGGGATCTTCGTGCCGATGGCGAAGGTGCGGCCGAGCCAGGACGGGCGCTACCACTGGTGCCGCCGCGGCTCCACCGTGTTCTGCTTCTTCGCGCCGCTGGCCGGCTGAGGCGGTCCCTCCTTGGCAGGCCGCGTCGGTCCTGGCACCAGGGGCGACCGGGCGCGCTTGCCGCCCAGCGAGGCAAGGAGGAGGACGCATGACCACGCCGCCGCGGCAGAGCCGCATCCTGGCGCTCGTCTTTCCCGTCGCGCTCCTGGCCGGGGCGCTGGCGGCCGGGTTCTGGACGCTCGACCACTTCCGGGCGACCCGCGCCCGCGCGCTCGCGGCGCAGATGTGGATGCAGCCGTAACTCCCCGGTGCAGGCACCGGCCCCCGGCTCAAAAAAGGGACCGCGCTCCGGAGAGGCGGCCCTGAAGTCGTTTGGGTCTCGAAACCTCTGGAGGAGGCCCGGCCCGCCGGCATCGCGGGGGCTGGGGGGCTGGGTACCGGAGCGGCCGGCGGACCGGGCCAAGAGGTCGGTTCCTGCCTACGCGCGCATCAAGGCCGGCGCAGGGCGCGATTGCGGCATTTTGTGGGCGGAGGCGGCCATTCCTTCGCATTTCCGATTCGTAACGGCGAGATACCGGCGCGCTGTCGCTCCGGCGCAACCCTTGCGAGGCCGTATCGCGGATCCCATCATGGTCTGGCCGGCCCTTCGCCGGCTCACTGCGCCGACCCGACGGTACCCCCCGACGGCGCGAATCACCCCCACAGGCAGAGTCACCCCGACGGACAGGAGGAGCGATGAGCGAGGGAGAGACGACCGAGAGCTGGAGCGCCGGCGCCGGGGCCCACGTGGTGCCCTTCCCGCGCGCCGCCACCGCGCCGCAGGTGTCATTCCATCGCGACGAGCTGCGCGTCATCCTGAACCTCTACGGCCGCATGGTCGCCGAGGGCGAGTGGCGGGACTACGCGATCGACTTCACCCGCGAGAAGGCGGTGTTCTCCATCCACCGCCGCACCTCCGAGCGGCCGCTCTACCGCATCGAGAAGGATCCCCGCCTCGCCCGCCGCCAGGGCGCCTACGCGGTGGTCGCCGAGACCGGTCGCATCCTGAAGCGCGGGCACGAGCTGGCGCAGGTGCTGCGGGTGCTCGAGAAGCCGCTCCGGGTGGTGTGAGGGCGCTCGACGCGCCTTGAACCCTCCCCGCGGAGAGGGGAGGGCGCGAGCAGCGCCGTGCTCCTCCCGAACCATCCCTTAACGCTCCCGCGCATCGCCCCGCCCTTCATCCCCCGGCAAGCATCTTTGCCAACCGGAACGACAGGTTTCCCGGCGGATTATCGCTCGGCTGACAAGGTCACGCTCGAGGACCGCAGGGATGCACAAGCAGAGTGGATGGGCCGCGGCGGCGTTCGTCGCGGCGACGATGGCGGCCGGGCCGGCCGCCGCGCGGGAGCTGGTCGCGTTCGACGCGGCCGCGGAAGCCGGCACGGTGGTGGTGCGCACCGCCGAGCGGCGTCTGTACTTCGTCAACGGCGACGGCACGGCGATCCGCTATCCCGTGGCGGTCGGCCGGGCCGGCAAGCAATGGACCGGCTACGCCCGCATCGACGGGAAGTACCTCCGGCCGGCCTGGTCGCCGCCCGACGAGGTGAAGCGGGACAATCCCCGCCTGCCGGACGTGATCGCCGGCGGCTCGCCGAGCAACCCGATGGGCGTCGCGGCGCTGACCCTCGACCGGGGCGAGTACGCGATCCACGGCACCAACCGGCCGGGCTCGATCGGCACCTTCGCGTCCTACGGCTGCATCCGGATGTACAACCAGGACGTGGCCGACCTCTACGGCCGCGTCCAGGTCGGCGCCACCGTGGTGGTGACGCGCTGACGGGAGGGCCGGCTACGCGTCCCGCCCGTGCACCTGCGCGGGCGGCGAGGTCGCCTCGACCGCCGTGAAGGTCTCGAGGATGCGGTAGGTGTGCTCGGCGCCCGCCGGCACCAGCCAGGAATCCCCCGGCTCCAGCCGCACGCTCTGGCCCTCGACCTGCAGCTCGGCTCGGCCCTTGATCACGTAGCCGACGGTCTCGTAGTCGCGCGCCGCGCTCGGCTTGTCGTCGGTCGGCGGCTCGTCGACCCACAGCCGCATCGCGACGTGCTTGCCCGATGCGAGGTAGCGCTGGCCGTCCGGCCCCTGCGGCGACTGCCCGCCGGACACCTTCTTGATCGTCGTGTCGCCCATGGTTTGAGCTCCTGTCGGGGCACGTATCCCCGCGCCGGGGACGTCGCGACCCCAACGGGGGCGAAGGGGCGACGTTCCCGCGTCCCCTCGACCGCGCCACGTCAGCGCAGGGACGCCGCGATCGCCCGCTGGATGCCGCGGATGTCGGCTCCGCGCTTGAGGGTGCGGCCGATCGGGTCGGGCCGGCCCGAGACCCAGATCGTCAGCTCGGAATCGAGGTCGAAATTGCCCGCGTTCTCGATCGAGAACGAGGTGATCGCCCGGTAGGGCACCGTGAGGTAGGACACCTTGCGGCCGGTCACGCCCTGCTTGTCGACCAGGATCATCCGCCGGTCGGTGAAGACCATCAGGTCGCGGATCACCCGGAACGCCACCTGCACGGTCTCGCCCGGGACCAGCATCCCGTCGAGTTCCTGGGCCACCGCCTCCGGCGCCGCGTCGCTGCCGTGGCCGAGCAGCCCGTCGAGCAAGCCCATTCCCGCCTCCCTTGGAATCCGCCTCAGAAGTCTGTCGCCAGGCCCTTCACCTCCCAGTCGTCGTAGCGCACCGGCTCGAGGCCGCCGCGCCCGTTGATCTCGCGCTCGCGCCGGATCTCCTCGGCCCGGGCGTCGATCTCGGCCCGGCGCGCCTCGGCCTCGGCGAGGGCGCGCTCGGCGGCCGGCGACAGGGTCTTGCGGGGAGGGGCTTCGCTCTCGCTCATCGGTCGACTCTTGGTGGGTCCGCGCCTTGCGAGGCGGCGCTTGCATCTCGGGCGGCCGGATGCCACCCCGGCGCAAGGGCCGCCGGTCCCTCCGAGGTGGAGGGCGCCGGGGGCAGCGTCAAGGTCGCGGCGGTCGGCTCGGAGCCCCGTCGTGCGAGGTGGCCCGGGATTTCCGCGGGAGCGGGTCCATCAGCGGGCCGTGCAGGGGATTGTGTCGCAGTGGGGATGGATGGACAGCACACCGAGGTCGCCGGCCTGCCGGCGCGGCGCCTCGCCTGGGGGACCGTGGCGGACCTGCTCGGCAAGAACCGCGGCACGGCGCTCGAGGACGCGATCGAGCCCGCCGTCCAGCGCGCGGTGCTGCCGCCGCAGGATGCGGGCCTCGCCCGCGCCATCGCCACCACGACGTTCCGCCATCTCGGCGTGATCCGCCACGCGCTGCACGGGCGGCTCGCCAAGGGCCTGCCCGAGGACCAGCCGGGCCTCGTCGCGCTTCTCGCCACCGGCGCGGCGCAGATCCTCTACCTCAACGTCCAGGACCACGCCGCCGTCGACCTCGCGGTGCGCCTCGCCAAGTCCGAGCCCGGCCTGCAGCACCTCGCCGGCCTCGCCAACGCGGTCCTGCGCCGGATCGCCCGCGAGCGCGACGAGATCCGCCGGGAGGGCGACGCCGAGCCCCTGCGCCTCAACACGCCGGACTGGCTCGCGCGGCGCTGGATCACCGCCTACGGCGAGGAGACCGCCCGCGCCATCGCGGCCGCCAATGCCCGCGGGGCGGGGCTCGACCTCACCCTGCGCCCCGGCGCGGCGATCCCGGAGGGGCTCGAGGGGCGGCGCCTGCCGGGGTCCTTGAGCCTGCGCCTCGACGACGCCCGCACGCCGGTGCCCGAGCTGCCGGGCTTCGCCGACGGCGCCTGGTGGGTGCAGGACGCCGCCGCGGCGCTCCCCGCCCACCTCCTCGGCGTGCGCCCGGGCGAGCGGGTCGCCGATCTCTGCGCCGCGCCCGGCGGCAAGACCGCCCAGCTCGCCGCGGCCGGTGCCGCGGTGCTGGCGGTCGACCGCTCGGGCCCGCGCCTGCGCCGCCTCGCGGACAACCTCGCCCGGCTCGGGCTCTCCGCCGAGGTGCAGGCCGTCGACGCCCTCGCGCTGCCGGAGGACCGGCCCTTCGACGCGGTGCTGCTCGACGCGCCGTGCAGCGCCACCGGGACGGTGCGGCGCCACCCCGACGTGCCGTGGGCGAAGGGCGAGGGCGATCTCTCCCGCCTCGTCGGGCTCCAGCGCAGGCTCCTCGACAAGGCGGCGCGGCTCACCCGCCCGGGCGGGCGCCTCGTCTACTGCACCTGCTCGCTCGAGCCGGAGGAGGGAGAGGCGCAAGGAGAGGCGTTCCTCGCCCGCCACGCCGACTTCGTCCGCCGCCCGATCGCGCCGGAGGAGGTCGGCGATCCCGCCCTCCTCACCGCGTCCGGCGACCTGCGCACCCTGCCGTCGCACTGGCCCGACGAGGGCCGCGGCGGCCTCGACGGGTTCTACGCCGTGCGGCTGGAGCGGACCGGCGCGTGAGGCGGGCCCGGAACCTGTTCACAGGGCGATCCCGCGGTTTGACCGCGCGATGATCCTTGACCAAACCTTGACGAGCGCCGCCGTCGTCGGGCGACGGCCGGCGGGCAGGAGGTGGCGTGGGTTGGGGGCCTGACCGCTGGCGGTTCTACCGGCTCGTCGGGCACGAGGCGGGACGCACCTTGCGGGGTGCCGCCGTCCGCGCGACCTCGCGCCCCTCGGCGCTGGCGCGCCTGCGGCCGACCGGCCTCGTCATCGCGCCGCAGGACCTGCGCACCAGCGACGCCACCATCGCGGCCGACATCTATGCCGGCCTGTTCGTGTTCGCCGGCCGGGCGCTCGCCACCGGCGGCCGCTCGCCGTTCGACTTCGCGACGCCCTCGACCCAATGGGGCGAGGAGCTCTACGGCTTCGGCTGGCTGCGCCACCTGCGCGCCGCGGAGAGCGCGCTGTCGCGCTCCAACGCCCGCGCCTTCGTGCAGGACTTCATGGCGGGTCGCGGCGACCAGGCCCTGGCGCAGCGCCCGTCGGTGGTTGCGAGGCGGCTGATCTCGCTCCTGTGCCAGTCGCCGCTGGTGCTGGAGGGCGCCGACCACGTCTTCTACCAGGCGTTCCTGCGCCAGATCGGGCGCTGCACCCGGACCCTCGACCGGTCCCTGCGCCGCGGGATCCTGCCGCGCGACCGGCTCGTCGCCGCGGTGGCGCTCGCCTATGCGGGCCTGTGCTGCGAGGGCTTCGACCCGGTGCTCCGCCGGGGCACGCGGCTCCTGCACCGCGAGCTCTCCCGCCAGATCCTGCCCGACGGCGGCCATCGCAGCCGCGACCCGGGCTTCGCCAAGGACCTGCTCCTCGACCTCCTGCCCCTGCGCCAGAGCTTCCTGAGCCGCGACATCGCCCCGCCGGAGGCCCTGCTCAACGCCATCGACCGGATGCTGCCGCTCCTGCGCCTCCTGCGCCACGGCGACGCCTCGCTCGGGCACCACAACGGCATGGGGGCGACCGCCGCCGACCAGCTCGCCACCCTGCTGGTCTATGACGGCGCGCTCGCCAAGCCGCTGATGCACGCGCCGCATTCCGGCTACACCCGCCTCGAGGGCGGGGGCGGTACCCTGGTGGTGGCCGATATCGGCCCGGCGCCGCCACCCGCCTACTCGGCCGCGGCGGGGGCCGGCTGCCTGTCGTTCGAGCTCTCCTGCGGGCCGCAGCGGCTGGTGGTGAATTGCGGCATGCCGGCGACCGGCGAGGAGATGCGCGAGCTCGCCCGGACCACCGCGGCGCACTCCACCGCCTGCCTCGCCGATACGTCCTCCTGCCGCTTCCTCGGCCTGTCCCAGCCGGGCCTGATCCACCCGCTCGCCACCTGGCTGAAGCGCCGGATGGGGCCGATCGTCGTGCGCGGGCCCGTCGAGGTCGCGGTCGAGCGCGGCACCGACGCGGCGGGCGCGAGCGTGCTCGCCGCCCGCCACGACGGCTACGTCCCGACGCTCGGCCTGCGCCACGAGCGGCGCTGGCGCCTGCACCCGGATGGCGGGCTCCTCGAGGGCCATGACGGCTTCGTGCGCGACCCGTCGGCGCGCGGCGATCCCGGGGCCGGGGTCGAGGCGGCGATCCGCTTCCACCTGCACCCGACCGTGCGGGCGAGCCGGGTCGGGCAGGGCGTGCGCCTCGCCGGGGCCGGCGCGCCCTGGCTGTTCGAGGCCGACGGGATCGACCCGGTCATCGAGGAGAGCGTGTTCTTCGCCGCCCTCAACGGGGCCCGGCGCACCGAGCAGATCGTGCTCCACCTCACCGTCGGCGACGGCACCCGGGTGGCGTGGCGCTTCCGGCGGCTCGCCGAGTAGGCGCGGGCGGCTCGAAGAGCGGCCGGCCGGCGCCGCATTCGAAAAAATTCCTTCTCTCATCCATTCGCGGGTTGTTCGCCCTCGAATGAGCGTTCTTCGCCCAAGGCCCCGTGCTATGGTGCGTCACCTTGGTCGGCATCTGGCGGGAACCCACGGGATGAAGCTGGATGCGCCGACGCTGGTGACCGTGACGGTCTTCGTCACCGTGGTCATGGGGGCCCTGTACCTCCTGTCCTGGAGCCAGACCCGGCGGACCCGGGCCCTCGGCTTCCTCGGCACCGCCCAGGTCTCGGGCGCGCTCGCGGCCACGCTGTTCGGCCTGCGCGGGCTCGTGCCGGACTGGCTGTCGATCGGGCTCGCCAACGCGGTCATGCTCGCGGCCTTCGGGCTGATCTGGGGCGGCGCCCGTTCGTTCGAGGGACGGCGGATCGCCGTCCTGCCCCTCGCCGCCGGCCCGCTCGTCTGGCTCGCCGCCTGCCTCGTGCCGCCGTTCTACGCCTCGCTCGGGGCGCGGGTGGTGCTCGCCTCGGCGATCGCCGGCCTGTACTGCGCGCTCGCCGCGCGCACGCTGTGGCACCATCGCGGCGAGCGGCTGCCGTCGCGGGCCCCGGCGGCGATCCTGCTCGCCAGCGAGGCGCTGCTGATCTGGACGCGGATCCCCGCCACCCTGGTCCTGCCGGCGCCGCCGGTCGGCACCCCGACCGATCCGTTCTGGGTCGCGGTCCTGTGCTTCGTCGCCCTGCTCTACTCGGTGGCGGTCTCGGTGCTGTTCATGGCGCTCGCCAAGGAGCGGCTCGAGGCCGAGCAGCGCCGCGTCGCCGAGACCGACCCGCTCACCGGCATCGCCAACCGCCGGGCCCTCGGGGCGGAGGCGCGCCGCGTCCTGGCGGCTGGGCCGGTCGCCCTGCTGCTGTTCGACCTCGACCACTTCAAGCGGGTCAACGACACCTTCGGGCACGCCGTCGGCGACGCGGTGCTGGTCGGCTTCTGCGCCGCCGCGGGCCAGGTCCTGCCGGAGGGGACCGCCTTCGGCCGCCTCGGCGGCGAGGAATTCGCCTGCCTCCTCCCGGGCGCCGGCGCGGCCCGGGCGGTGGCCGTCGCCGAGACCGTCCGCCACGCCGTGGCGGCGATGCGCCCCGACCTGCTGCCGGGCCTCTCGGTCACGGTCAGCACCGGGATCGCCGTGGGCGCGGGCGAGTTCGAGACGCTGCTCGGCCTCGCCGACCGGGCGCTCTACCAGGCCAAGGCGCAGGGACGCGACCGGGTGGTGCTCGCCGGGCCGGAGCTGCGCCGGGTGGCGTGAGGCGCCGCCGGGTCCCTCGCCGGACCCTCGGCGCGCCGCCCGCCCTGGGGGCCTGGAGGTGCGATCCGGTGCGGGACGGTGCCACTCGGCTGCGCATCGTGGGCTGACAGGCCCTCCTGCTCCACGCCCGTGCTGTATCCCGGCGCCTGCTCGTCCGGCGCCGACAGCGAGGACATCTTCCGCGTCATTCCGGGGCCGCGCAGCGGAGCCCGGACCGACCTGGCGGATTTTCCAGTTCCGTCGCGCGAATCATCGCTGGATGGGGGGCGCCGGCAGGATGAAGTCCCTCAATCCCCCTCACGCGGCCCCTCAATGCGTCGCGGCCCCGGCCGGTGCCGGAGTACCGGGCTCGGCCGGCCCGTGCGCCGGGACGTGGACCGGCGCCGGGCGGCGGCGGGAGAACAGCAGGATCAGCACCGGCAGGATGACCAGGATCAGCGCCGGGGCGAGGCTCATGCCGCCGACCACCACGAGGGCCAGGGGTTTCTGCACCTGCGAGCCGACGCCGGTCGAGAAGGCGGCCGGCAGCAGGCCGACGCCGGCGACGACGCAGGTCATCACCACCGGGCGCATCTGGGTGGTGCAGGTGCGCAGCATCGCCTCCGCCCGTTCCTCGCCGCGGGCGAGCAGCGCGTTGTAGTGGGTGAGCACGATGATGCCGTCCATCACGGCGATGCCCAGCAGCGCGATGAAGCCGATCGCCGCCGAGACCGAGAACGGCGTCTCGGTGACCGCGAGCGCGACGATGCCGCCCGCCACCGCCATCGGGATCACGGAGAGCGCCAGCAGCGTATCGACGACCGACCCGAAATTGACGAAGAGCAGCACCGCGATCAGCAGGATCGCGAGCGGCACCGTCACCGAGAGGCGGGCGAGCGCACCCTGCATGTTGTTGAACTCGCCGACGAGCTCGAGCCGGTAGTCCGGCGGCAGCTTCACCTCCTGGGCCACGCGCTCGCGGGCCTCGATGATGGTGCTGCCGAGGTCGCGGTCGCGCACGCTGAACTTCACCGGCAGGTAGCGCTCCTGGCCCTCGCGGTAGATGTAGGCGGGCCCCGAGACCACCGCGACGTCGGCGACGGCGCTCAAGGGGATCTGCACCGTCACGCCGTTCTGGTTCTGCCCGGCGATGCGCAGGTTGCGGATCGCCCCGACGCTCTGGCGGTACTGCGAGGCGAGCCGCACGATGATCGGGTAGTGGCGCTCGCTGCCGGTATCGTAGAGCTCGCCCGCCGCGTCGCCGCCGACCGCGGTGCGCACCGTGGTGTTGATGTCGCCGGGGGTGAGGCCGTAGCGGGCGGCGCGGATCCGGTCGACGTCGATCTGCACCGTCGGCTGGCCGAGGGAGGTGAAGACGCCGAGATCGGTGACGCCGGGCACGCGCTTCAGCACCGCCTCGACCTGGCGCGCGACGTCGGTGAGCGTCTGCAGGTCGGGCCCGAACACCTTGAACGAGTTCTCGCCCTTGATGCCCGACACCGCCTCGGCGACGTTGTCCTGGAGATACTGCGACAGGTTGAACTCGACGCCCGGGAACTCGGTCCGCAGCCGCTCCAGGAGCGCGCCGGTCATCGCGTCCTTCGTCATGCCCTCGCGCCACTGCTCGGCGGGTTTGAGCGGCGCGAAGAACTCGCCGTTGAAGAAGCCGGCGGCATCGGTGCCGTCGTCGGGCCTTCCGTGCTGCGAGACCACCCGCTCGACCTCCGGCACCTCGGCGATCACCCGGCGGATCCGGTTGACGTAGAGGTTGCCCTCCTCGAGCGAGATCGTCGCCGGCATGGTGGCGCGAATCCAGAGGTTGCCCTCCTCGAGCTTCGGCAAGAATTCGAGGCCGAGGTTGCGGCCCTCCACGGCGACGCCGGCGAAGATCAGGCCGGCGAGGCCGAGGGTCAGGGTGCGGTGGGCGAGCGCCGCCCGGATCACCGGCCGGTAGAGCCGGTCGAGGGCGCGGACGAGCAGCGTCTCGACCTCGTGGATGTGCTCCGGCAGCAGGTAGGCCGAGAGGACCGGCGTCACCGTGAAGGTGGCGATGAGGCCGCCGAGAAGCGCGTAGGCGTAGGTCTGGGCCATCGGCCCGAAGATGTTGCCCTCGACGCCCGACAGCGTGAACAGCGGCAGGAAGCCGGTGACGATGATGATGGCGGCGAAGACGATCGAGCGGCTGACGTCGGAGGAGGCGAGCGAGATCAGCCCGAGCTTGCGCTGCATGCCCTTGGCTCCGGCGAGGCTGTGGGGCAGCGGCGGCCCGTGGCCCGAGAGGCGCCGGAAGATCGCCTCGACCATGATGACGGTGCCGTCGACGATCAGGCCGAAATCCAGCGCCCCGACCGACAGGAGGTTGGCCGATTCGCCCCGCACCACCAGGATGATGACGGCGAAGAACAGCGCGAAGGGGATCGTCGCCACGACGATCAGCGCGCTCCTCAGGTTGCCGAGGAACAGCCACTGCACGACGAGGATCAGCAGGATGCCGACCATCATGTTGTGGAGCACCGTGTGGGTGGTGACGGCGATGAGGTCGGCGCGGTCGTAGATGCGCTCGATGCGCACGCCCGGCGGCAGGATGCCGGCGGCCTCGATCTTCGCGACCTCGGCCTTCACCGCCTCGATCGAGGGGGTCGAGCGCTCGCCCCGGCGCATCAGCACGATGCCCTGGACGATGTCGTCGTCCTCGTTCATCCCGGCGATGCCGAGGCGCGGCTGGTGGCCGATGGTGATGGTGGCGACGTCCTTCACCAGCACCGGCGCGCCGCCCGACTGCGACAGCACCGTCTCGCCGATGTCGTCGACCGAGCGGATCAGGCCGACGCCGCGCACCACCGCCGACTGGCTGCCGAGCGTGATGCGGTTGCCGCCGACGTTGAGGTTGCTGTCGTTGAGGGTCTTGACCACGCCCGACAGGGTGAGCCCGTGCGCCATCAGCCGGTCGAGGTCGACGCCGATCTCGAAGGTCTTGGTCTTGCCGCCCCAGCCGATCACGTCGATGACGCCCGGCACCGCGCGGAAGCGCTTGCGCAGGACCCAGTCCTGGAGCGTCTTCAGGTCGAGCACGCTGTAGCCGTCCGGCGCGACGAGCTTGTAGCGGAAGATCTCGCCGATCGGGCTCACCGGCGAGATCGTGGGCTTCGCCCCGTTCGGCAGCCCGTCGAGCTGGGCGAGCCGGTTGAGCACCTGCTGCTCGGCCTCGCGGTAGCTGTTGGCGAAGCCGAATTGCAGCTTCACGTCCGACAGGCCGTAGAGCGAGACGGTGCGGACCTGCTTGAGGTCGGGCAGCCCCGAGGTGATGACCTCGATCGGGACCGTGATGTAGCGCTCGATCTCCTCGCCCGAGAGGCCCGGCGCCTGGGTGATGACGTTCACCATCGGCGGCGTCGGGTCGGGATAGGCCTCGATGTTGAGGCTCTGGAACGCCGCGAGCCCGCCGACCATCAGGGCCACGAAGGCCAGGACGACGAGGGCGCGCTGGCGCAGCGCGAGGCCGACGATGCCGGTCATGGCCGTTTATCCGGGTGTGCGGGATCGAGGGGGCGGGGCGCGTGTCAGCTCTGGGTCGACATCCGGTCGATGAAGAGCGAGCCGCGGGAGATCACCCGCTCGCCTTCCGACAGGCCGTTGAGGATCTCGACGGTGGAGCCCTCGACGATGCCGGGCTTGATCGGCCGGTTCTCGACCGAGTTGTCGGCTTTCAGCACCCAGACGCTGGCCTTGTTGCCCTCGAGGATCACCGCGGCGCGGGGCACGGCGTGCGACAGGGTCTCGCGCTCGTTGATGATGCGGACGCTGGCATACATCTCGGGCTTGAGCAGGCCCTGGCGGTTGTCGATCTCGGCCCGCACGGTGATGCGCCGCGTCGTCGGGTCGACCGAGGTGCCGATGAAGTTGATCCGGCCCTCGAAGTCGCGCTCCGGATGCGCCGGCACGCGGAACAGGATCTTCTCGTTCATCTCGACCTTCGACGCGTCGGCCTCGCGCAGCTGCGCCACCAGCCAGACCTTCGACAGGTCGCCGATGATGTAGGACGGCTCGCCGCCCGAGCCGACATACTGGCCCGGGCCGATCTTGCGCTGGATGATGGTGCCGCTGAGCGGCGCGTTGATCGGCGTGTCGGGGTTGATGGCCGAGCCCTTCTGCAGGGCCGCCATGTCCTCGTCGCGAAGCCCGAGGATCCGCAGGCGGTTGCGCACCGCCTCGAGCCCGACCTCGGCGGTGCGGTTGTCGTTGGTGGCCGACGTCAGGTCGTTCTGGGCGACCTGAAGCTCGCGCAAGGTGGTGGTGCGGGTCTCGTAGAGGTCGCGCTGGCGCTTCTCGGCGGCCTGCGCGAAGGTCAGCTGCGACCGGCTCTTGTTCAGCACGTTGAGCGCCGCGAGATAGTCGTTCTGGGCCTGCACCATCTCGTTGGCCTGGACCGAGAACAGCGGCTGGCCGCGCTTCACCTGCTCGCCGGTGCGGGCGAAGATCGCGATCACCCGGCCGGGATAGGGCGAGAAGACCGGCGTCGCCATGTACTCGTCGACCCCGATCTTGCCCTCGGTGGCGATCTCCTCGAAGAACCGGCGCTTGACCACCGCCTCGCTCGTCACCGTGGCGAGCTGGGAGGCGGAGAGGGTGAAGGCCTTGCCGGCCGCCGCCCGGGCCGGCACGTCCGCGAAGGTGGCGATCGGCTCCTGGCGGTGACCCGGACGCAAGGTGGAATAGGCGAGGACCGCCCCGGCGGCCACGACGGCCAGGACGACGATCTGAAGGCTCGGTCTCAGCGTCCGGGGCATCGCGTGTCACACTCTTCATGGGCGGGCGCGCCGCTGCGGCACGAGGGGGATGACCGATCGGCAACCCGCCGGCAACACTTAGCGAATTTTGTTGACGCAAGCGTGAATGAAAATAGGCCCCGAACGGATCCGGGTCCGCTGTGCTGCCCGCGATACACTCGGCCGCATTAGATCGACCGTACTAGATCGACGATACGATGGACACCGAGGCGTGATGCCGGATCGTCCTCGGCTCACGTCTCCGGCGCGAGCAGGGCGGCGACCCTCGCCGCGAGATCCGCGGAGGGGAAGGGTTTCTCCAGCACCGCGAAATCCGCCGGGATGCGGGCCGCCTCGGCGTGGCCGGTGACGAGCAGGAACGGCAAGTCCGGCCAGCGCTCGCGCACCGCCTCGGCGAGGTCGAGGCCGCTCATGCCGGGCATCGCCAGGTCGGCGACGACGAGGTCGAACCGCTCCGCCGTGAGGCGCTCGAGCCCGGCCTCGCCGCTCGGCACCGCGACCTCGTCGTAGCCGAAGCCGTTGAGGAACGAGGCGGTGACGTGACGGACCTGGGGATCGTCGTCGACCACCAGGATGCGGGCCCGGCGGGGCGCCGGCGCCGGCGCGGCCTTCGCGGCGGCCGCCGCCTCCACCGCCTCGTGGGAGCGCGGCAGGTAGAGCAGGACCGTGGTGCCGCGGCCGACCTCGCTGTCGATCCGGATCGTGCCGCCGGATTGCTGGACGAGGCCGAACACCATGGCAAGGCCGAGACCCGTGCCCTGGCCGACGCCCTTCGTGGTGAAGAACGGCTCGAACACCCTCCCCAGGATCTCCGGCGGGATGCCGGTGCCGGTGTCGCGGATCGCGACCACCGCGTAGTCGCCGGCTTTCAGGTTCGGATCCTGCAGGTTCGGGTCGGCGCTGGCCTGCACCGTCTCGTTGCGGGTCGAGAGCACGACGACGCCGCCCTCCGGCATCGCGTCGCGGCCGTTGATGCAGAGGTTGAGGATCGCGAGTTCGAGCTGGTCGGGATCGACCTTGGCCGGCCAGAGGTCGTCGCTCAGCTCCCGCTCGACCTGGACGAAGCCGCCGAGGCTGCGCCCGAGCAGGTCGTCCATGCCGCGGATCACCGCGTTGAGGTCGACGACGCGGGCCTGGAGGTCGCGGCGGTGGCTGAAGGTGAGGAGGCGCTTGGTCAGCGCCGCGCCGCGCTGCGCCGCCTGGGTGGCGTTGGTCATCAGCCGCGACAGGCGCGCGTCGCCCGCCACCTTCGGCAGGGCGAGCTCCAGGCTGCCGAGGATCGCGGTCAGGAGGTTGTTGAAGTCGTGGGCGACGCCGCCCGCGAGCGTCCCGAGCGCCTGCATCTTGTCGGCCTGGCGCAGGCGCATCTCGAGGAGGCGCTGCTCGGTGACGTCGCGCTCGATCACCGCGAGGTGGACGACGGCGCCCGCGGCGTCGCGGATCGGCACCCGGGTGACCTGGCGCCAGGTCTGCGCCGCCTCGGGGCCGCCGGCCGCCATGACCTCGGTCGGGGCGCCGGACTCGATCGCGGCCCGGTCGGCGGCCTCCGCCGCCTCGCCCTCGGGGCCGGCGAACTCCGCCTCGCCGCGCCCGAGGCAGGCCGCGACGGACGGGGCGCCGAGGCGCCCGGCCATGCGGGCGTTGAGGCGCAGGAAGCGCCCCTCGGTGTCCTTGAAGGCGATCGCGTCGCCCGAATGGTCGAGGAGGCCGCGCAGCAGGGCGCGCTCGGTCGCGAGCTCGCGGGCGAGGCGGTGGCGCTCGTAGGCGCTGCGCACCGCGTTGCGCAGGAGCGCCGGGTCCCAGGGCTTGGTGATGTAGCCGGTGATGCCGCCGCGGTTGAGCGCCGAGACCACCGCCGAGATGTCGGCGTAGCCGGTGAGCAGGATCGCCTGCGCGTCGGAGATCTCCCGGGCCTGGGCCAGCAGGGCGTCGCCGGTCAGGCCCGGCATGCGCTGGTCGGACAGGATGACGTCGATGTCGGGCTCGGCGGCGATCAGCTCCAGGGCCTCGGCCGGCCGGCTGGTGGTGAGCACCCGGTACTCGTCCTCGAAGAGATCCTCGAGGGCGACCAGGATGTCCGGCTCGTCGTCGACCGCCAGGATGGTGCCGCGCACCGTCGAACGCATCGCCTCGCCCGTCGCACCCATGGTCATGCGGACTGCCTCGGAATGCTGATCACGAAGCAGGCCCCTCCCTCCGGCGCCGATTCCACGGACAGCTGACCGCTATGCGCCTGCACGACGCTGTACGCAATGGCAAGGCCGAGCCCGGTGCCGGATCCGACCGGCTTCGTCGTGAAGAACGGCTCGAAGATCCGCTCGCGCAAGGCCTCCGGCACGCCCGGGCCGGTGTCGCAGATCCGGATCACGTCGTGGCCGTCCCGGATCGCGGTCTCGATCGTGATGGTGCCGTCGTCCGGAATCGCGTCGGCGGCGTTGCCGAGGATGTTCATCACCACCTGGTTGAGCAGGGCCGGCGAGCAGCGGATCTCGGGCGCGCCGGCGAAGTCCTTGCGCACCGCGATGCGGGTGCCGAGCTTGTGCTGGATCAGCGCCAGCACGTTCTCGATCGCGTCGGGAACGTTCACGGTCTGCATCTCGCCCTCGTCGAGGCGCGAGAACTTGCGCAGGTTGACGACGAGATCCTGGATCCGGGACAGCCCGAGGCGCATCGACCCGACGCGGTCGCGGGCCTTGTCGAGGGCGCGCCGGTAGGGGGCGTCCGGCGGCGCCGCGCCCGCGACCTCGCCGATCAGGCGCTCGACCGTGCCCTGGTGGGCGAGGATGAAGGCCAGCGGGTTGTTGATCTCGTGGGCGATGCCGGCGACGAGTTCGCCGAGCGAGGCCATCTTGGCGGCCTGGACGAGCTTGGCCTGGGTGTCCTTGAGGCGGTGGTTGGCCTGTTCGAGGTCGTGGTTGGCCTGCGCCAGCGCGCCGGCGAGCGCCGCCTTCGCCTCGGCGGCGGCGGCCTCGGCCTTGGCGCGCTCGGCGGCGAGCGCGTGGCGGCGCACCTCGTCGGCGACGCGCCGGTCGTCCTCCTCCAGGAGCTTGCGGCGCACCAGGGTGCGGACCCGGATCGCCAGCAGGTCGGCGTCGGCGCCTTTCGCCACCACGTCGTCGGCCCCGGCCGAGAACGCCTCGACGAGGAGATCCTTGCTCGACGAGGCGGCCGAGCCGATGCCGACGAGGTAGAAGCCCGGCGCGCCCGCGCCCGTCGCCGCGCCGCGGAGCGCGTCGATCCGGCGGCACAGCGCGATCGCGTCGAAGCCGCTGCCGAGGAGATCGACGGTGACGCAGTCGAAACCCTCTCTTGCGAAGCCCTCACTCGCGACCCCCTCGCCCGTGCCTTCCAGCGCGGCCATCGCCTGCTCGGGCCCGTCGGCGGCCACGACCTCGTGGCCCTCCTGGCCGAGCAGGGCCGAGAGGTAGGCCCGGAAGGTGGCCGAGCCGTCGACGACGAGGATGCGGGCGCGCCGGAAGCTCGCGGGGCGGCCCGGCTCGTCCGCCGGCACCGCGGCGCGCTCGCGCAGCAGCGCCCGGATGCGCAGGAGCAGGAGGTCGCGGTCGGCGGATTTCGGCACGTAGGCGTCGGCGCCGCTCTCCAGCCCCTGGCGCTCGATGTCCCGCCCGCTCGCCTCGGTCAGCATCAGCACCGGCGTCGCCCGGGTGCGCATGGCGAGCCGCATCTGCCGGGTCAGCTCGTCGCCGTTCATCCCCGGCAGGTGGTAATCGGCGACGACGAGGTCGGGCAGGCCGTGGTTCATCGCCTCGAGGGCGGCCTCCGCGGTCGCGTGGCGCGTCACCGCGAAGCCGCTGCGCTCCAGGAACAGGCGCAGCTGCAGCGCCTGGGTCTCGGAATCCTCGACCAGCAGGATGCGGGGCGCGGGTGCCGGAGACGCCGTCACGGCGACGGGCCCGGCTGCACCGCCCGCTGGATCCGCGGGGCGATCAGGTCGAGGGGCAGCACGCTCCCGGCGGCCTTGAGGCGCACCGCCGCCGCCGGCATGCCGTAGACGACGGCCGAGCTCTCGTGCTCGGCGATGGTGGCCGCCCCCGCGAGGTGCATGTCGAGGAGGCCCGCCGCGCCGTCCTCGCCCATGCCGGTCAGCAGCACGCCGAGGCCCCGCGGCCCGGCCGAGCGGGCGACGGAGCGGAACAGGAGCGTGGCCGACGGGCGCTGCCCGCCGACCGGCGGCTCGTCGAGGAGCGCGAGGAGCCCGCCCGGCCCGAGGGTCAGGTGACGGTCGCCGGGCGCGACGTAGACGTGGCCGGGCAGGGGCCGCACGCCCTCGCGGGCGATGACGACGGTGAGCGGCACGACGCCATTGAGCCAGTCGGCGAAGCCCTCCATGAAGGCCGCGCCCATGTGCTGGACAAGCAGGATCGGCAGCGGGAAGTCGGCCGGGAGGCCCCCGAGCAGCTTGGCGAAGGCCGGCGGCCCGCCGGTCGAGGCCGCCACCGCGAGCACGCTCGGGGCCTGCGTCGCCGGGATCGGGACGGCGAGGCCCTGGGCGCCCGCTCCGCGCCCCTCGTCCCGGGGACCCAGGCGCTCGGCGCCGATCGGGCGGCGCCGGATCACCGGCACCTGGCTCATGATGCGCAGCTGGGTGCAGATCTGGTCCGAGATCGCCTCGTAGGCCCGGTGCCCGGTGCCGACCGGCTTCTCGACCACGCTCAGCGCCCCGGCCCGCAGGGCGTTCATCGAGATCCTGAGCGAGGAATCCTCGATCGCGTCGGCGACGACCACGATCGGGGTCGGGCGCTCGGCCATGATCCGCCGGGTGGTCTCGAGCCCGTCAATGCCCGGCAGGCGGATGTCCATCGAGATGACGTCGGGCTGGACCCGGTGAATCTCCCGCAGGGCCTCCTCGCCGGAATCGACCGCGGCGACGAGGGCGAGCCGCGGGTCGCGGCTGACGATGTGGGCGAGGAGCTGGCGGACCACCAGCGAATCCTCCACCAGCATGACGCGGACGGGGGCGCTCACAGCAGCTGACCGATCGTGTCGAGAAGCTCGCGCTGGTCGAACTTCTGCTTGGTGATGTAGGCGTCGGCCCCGAGATCGAGGCCCCGGCGGATGTCGGCGGGATCGCCGCGGGAGGTCATCAGGATCACCGGCAGCCGCGTCAAGCCCGGATCGGCCTTGACCGCCTGGAGCAGGCCGAACCCGTCGAGGCGCGGCATCTCGACGTCGGCGACCACGAGGTCGACCTCCGGACCGTCCCGGCGCAGGCGGTCGAGGGCGTCCTGGCCGTCGACGCAGACGAAGACCCGGTAGCCATGCGCCTCCAGGATGCTCTTCTCCAGCGTCCGGGTGGTGATCGAATCGTCGACCACGAGCACGGTCGGCACGCGCCGGGTCCTGCGCTCGGGAGCGGCGACGGGCGCCGCCGCCACCAGCCCGCCGACCCGGGCGCGGGCGCACAGGCCGTCGGGATCGAGGACGAGGGACGGGGTCTCGTCGGCGAGCATCACGGTGCCGGACATCAGCGCGGGATCGCCGCCGAGGGGCGGGGCCGGGCCGACGAGGAGCACGCGCACGTCGCGGAGCCGGTCGACCGCCACGGCGCAGAGCGACGCGCCGCAGCGCAGGAGGACGGCGCGCACGAGGCCGTCGTGGAGGGGAAGGGGGGCGACACCGGATCCGAGGAGCGACGCGAGGGGAACGAGCGGCACGATAACGTCCCGTCCCCCCTGCTTGATCCGTGCCGCCGGCTCGCCCGCCACGGACGCGAGGTCGCGGTCGGAGAGGCGCAGGAGCCCGGCGACGGCGCCGCTCGGCAGGCCGAAGGTCTGCGGCGCCTCGCCCGGCCGCAAGGACGCCTCGACGAGCAGCACCGGCTGGCGGGCGGCCGAGAGCGGCACGGTGATCGCCACCTCGGTCCCGTGGGGCTCCGCCGGCCGCAGGGACGCCTGGCCGCGCAAGGCGCGCGCGGCCTCGGCCACCACCGACAGGCCCATGCCGCGGCCCGCGATCCGGTCGATCGCCGCGGCGGTGGAGAAGCCCGGCGCGAAGACGAGGTCGAGGATCTCGTGGGGCGTGGGCTCGGCCCGCTCCGGCACCAGCCCCTGGCGCCGCCCGGTCTCGAGGATGCGGGCGAGGTCCGGGCCGCGGCCGTCGTCGCGCACCGTCACGACGAGCCGGCTGCCCTTCGAGGCGACCGACAGGGTGACGGAGAGGGCCTCCGGCTTGCCGGCGTTCCGGCGCGCGTCCGCGCTCTCGGCGCCGTGGCTGATCGTGTTGCGCAGGGCGTGCAGCACCGGGTCCTTGAGCGCCTGGAGCAGGCCGCGATCGACCTGGAGGTCGAGGCCGTGGAGCCGCACCTCCACCGGCAGCCCGGCCTCGCGGGCGATCTCCCGCACCATCCGGCCGTAGCCGCCGAACACCGTCTCGGCCGGCACCAGCAGCAGGCGGTCGGCATCGTCGCGCAGGCGCCGCAGGGCGGTCTCGACCGCGCCGGTGCTGCGGCTCTGCACCCGGGCGAGGCCCGAGATGCCGCGGATCACGCCCCGGAGGTCGCCGTCGAGGCGGCGCACCCGGTCGACGAAGCCGTCGAGCGCCGCGCCCGCCGGGTCGCCCGCCTCGCGCAGGCGGCGGGCGAGCGCCACCATCTCGCCGGTGCGCCCCTGCACCGTGTCGACGCTGCGCCGCAGCGCCCGGGCGCCGGATTCGAGGCCCGCCACCGCCGCCCCGACGACCTCCTGGCCCTGGAGCACGGCGCCGAGATCGTGCACCGCCTTCGACAGCTCCTCGACCTGGTCGCTGGCGATGCGCAGGTAGGCGATGCCGGCCTCGTGCGCCGGCGGCGCGGGATCGGACGCCCGCGGGGCGGCCGGCTCCGGCTCGGGGCTCGGCTCTCGCGCAGGGCCGGGCTTCGCCTGCGGGATCGGCGCGCCGGACAGGCAGGCGTCGAGGGCCGCGATGGCGTCCCCCGGCGCCTCGGGCTCGGGGTTCCCGGGAAGGCCCGCCACCAGGCCCTCGATCCGGTCGAGGGCGAGGTCGACGACGCCCGCGGTCGCCCGGTCGAGGCCGGCGCGGCCCTGCACCACCCGGTCGAACAGGGCCTCGAGCCGGTGGGCGACCTCCTCCACCGCCGGCAGGTCGACGGCGCGCGCCGCCCCCTTCAGGCTGTGGGCGCGGCGAAAGACGTCGTTCCAGTCCGCGTGGCGTCCCGCCTCGGCCTCGGCGAGGGCCGCGCGGATCGCCGCGAGGTGCTCGCGGTGCTCGGCGTCGAAGGCGGCGAGGAGGAGCTGGCGGATGTCGTCCATCGGCCTTCGCCGCCGCTCAGAGCCGGTAGCGCTCGGCGAGCGCCAGGAGGGCGCTCGCCAGCTCGCTCAGGTTGGCGGCGGCGGCCTCGACCTGGCGGGTGCCGGCGGCGGTCTGCTGGCTCGCCTGGCGGATGTTCTGGAGCGCGCCCATCACCTGCTCGATGCCGAGCTGCTGCTGGTTCGTCGAGGCGACGATCTGCTGGAAGGTCTGCACGCTCTCCTGCACCCGGCCGGTGATCTCCTCGATCGTCGCGTGGGTGGTGTCGGTGCGCTCCTTGCCGACCGCCACGCGCTTGACCGCCTCCTCGGTCAGCATCACCGAGGCGTTGATGCCGCGCTGGATGTCGCCGAGGATCGCCCGCACCTGGCCGGTCGCCTCCTTGGCCTGGTCGGCTAGCGCCTTCATCTCGGAGGCCACCACGGCGAAGCTGCGCCCGCTCTCGCCCGCCGCCGCCGCCTCGATGGCGGCGTTGAGCGCCAGCAGGTGGGTGCGCTCCGAGACGTCGTTCACCGTGGCGATGATCTCCCCGATGGCCTGCGTCTTCTCGCTCAGCGCCACGATGTTCTCGGCGACCGCCTCGCTCTGCTCGCGGATCGCGTCCATGGCACGCGCCGTCTCGTCGACGGCGCGCAGGCCCGCGCTCGAGGTCTGGGCGGTGGCCTGCGCGGTCGCGATCACTTCCTGCGCGCGCTTGCCGATCTGGGCGCCCGCATGGGTGATCTCGTCGACGGTCGCGGCGGTCTCCTGCACGGCGGCGAACTGCTCCTCGACGCTCGCGGCCTGCTCCTGGGCCGAGGCGCGGATCTCGGCCGCGGCGGCGTTGAGGTTTGAGGTCGAGGCGCGGTTCTGGCTGGCCAACTGGCGCAGGCCCTCGACCATCTGGTTGAGCACCCCGCCGAGGCGGCCGAGCTCGTCGCGGCGGGTATCGGCGATCCTGCCCGTGAGGTCGCCGCCCCCGACCTTGCCGACGAAGGCCATCACCGCGTCGAGGGGCTGCACCACCGAGCGGCGGATCAGCACGGTGATGACGAGGGCCATCACGACGCAGACCGCGAGCGCCGCCAGCGTCGAGAGCCGGCTTTCCTCGTAGATCGCCCCGACCCGGCGCTGGCCGGCCGAGATCGCGCCGTCGAGGGCCTCGCGGGCCGCCCCCATGGTGCGCACGAAGTTGTCGCCGGACTGGTCGAGGGCGGTCTCGGCCGCCTGGATGCCCGGCACGTCGTTCGCGTTGATCGCCTCGAACTGGCGCTCGGTGGCGGTGCGGGTGGTGCGCAATTCGGCGCCAGCCGCGACCAGCAACTCGGCGATGCGCTGCCAGGCGGCG